>NZ_DATFAV010000056.1:0-16039 GCF_035254145.1 Caulobacter sp.
CGTCAAGGGCAGCCAGGTCTACAACGAAGAAGCCGCCGAAAAGGCCTGGAGCAACCTGCTGGCGCTCTACAAGAAGGCGCTGGGGTAGGGGGCGGCTTTCGACCCATGAAGACTATTCGCGAAGGCTGCTTTCGGGATCAGGGCTCTAGGCTAAGCTTCAGCAGTCGTAGACCGTGCTGGTAGTGACGCGAGCCACAATGACGGTCATGGCGTGACAAACGAACCTTGGGAGTGCTGGCGAAATCATGATCCTTATCGCCTTGCTAGCGACGCTGCTCACGTCGCAACCCATCAAGCTGGAGAACGGTCCGATCCCGGTCGAGCAGGCTTTCGAACTCAAGAAGGCCATGGGCGAGGCCGCGTTCGCCGCTGAAGTGGACACCGCTGTTGGCCGGCTTCAGAACGGCCGATTCCAGAAGGCCAAGATCGCCGGCCCCTGCGCAAGCCCCGCCGAGATCGCCGCGTCAGCGCAAATGGAGCTCGTCCGGCGGACCCGCGATCTGCAAGCCTACGCTAAGTCCCGGGCTGCTGCAGAGGCCGCCCTGGCTCTACGGCGGGAGCTTCGGACGCTTTATTTGGGCGGCACGGCGGCGCCGTCGCCTTACGGGCTGGTGAACCGCATGGTGGCCCGCGCCAAAGCCGAACCCGATCCTCGGCTGGCTGAACTCTATCGGCGGATGGCCGAGGACCAGTTTTCCGTCACCGACAGCGTCACCCTAAGGCCGTTCTTCGGGCCGGGCGCGCATACCACGTGGGAGAAGGGCCTGGACGACGACGCGCTCGCCTATGTGGACGCGACCATCGCGGGTGAATGGTGCCCGATGAACACCGCCAACGCGGCCTGGCTGAAAGCCGAACTCAAGGATCACGGCTGGTACAAGATCTCGACCTATGGCCCCGACGCGGACAGCGCCGCGTGGCTGATCGTCCAGCATGCTCGCCACGACCTGGCGTTCCAGAAGGAGGTGCTAGCCATGCTTGAGCCACTCTGGCAATCCGGCGAGACGAAGGGTCAGAATTTCGCGATGCTTTACGACCAGACGGCTTACTACGAGGGACGTCCTGGCCGCTTTGGCGTAATGGGCGATTGCACGGCTCCGGGCGTCTGGACGCCGGCTCCTTTGGAAGATAAGGACGCAACTGACGCCTGGCGAGCGAAAGCCGGTATGCCGCCTTTCGCCCAGTACATCGCGACTCGCAGCCGGGGTTGCACCGGCTAATACGTCGAAGCGCCCTAACATCCAACATCCACCCTAGTCGGACGTTTGGTCTCTAGCGAAAACGATTTTTCCCTTGGGGGCGTCCATATCGCTTAGTGCTTCGAACTCCAGCTCGGCCATACACCCTGCCTACACCCCTGCGCCCAATGTCCGCTCCCCACCCCTGTCGGACGTTCAGATATTCAGCTGTCATGCTAACGCCCTGTCATCCCGCGCATAAAGCGCGGAATGACGGGTGAAGTGAGGGCGAAAAAGCCCATTGCGGAGGCCAAGCGATCGCGAGCGCGCGCAGGCCCTCTCCAACTTGATCATCCTCAAATTTCCCTCGGCGACGCCCTTGCGGTCAAATAGATAGGATGCTACCTAATTTAGATAGGAAGCTACCTATTTAATTGATCGCCGTTCCATGACATCCGCTCGCACCCACAACGAACGCACCTTCGCCCAGTCGCTGCTGCGGCTGGCGCGGGTCTATCGGCGCGAAGTCAATCGCGCCCTGGCCGCCCACGGTATTTCGGACGCCAAGGCCATGCCGGTGCTGCAGATCGCCCGCGCCGGCGGGGGAATGCGGCAGGGCGCGCTGGCCGAGGAGATCGGGGTGGAGGGGCCATCGCTGGTCCGGATCCTGGATCAGCTATGCCAGGCCAATCTGGTCGAGCGGCGCGACGATCTCACCGACAAGCGCGCCAAGACCCTGCACCTGACGGCGGAGGGGCAGGCCTTGGCCGCCGTCGTCGAGGACGCGGTGCAGGTCGTGCGCGCCCAGATGCTGGCGGGTGTCGGAAACGATGACCTGGCCGCCGCCCTGCGCACCTTCGCGGCCTTCGAGACCGCTCTGGATCTCGCGGCTGGGCAAGGGGGCTGAGAACTCCAACATGCTTCCCAAGTTCGACTGGCGCACGACGCTGTTCTCGGTGAACAGCTTCGCGGCGGCGATGCTGGCCCTCTATATCGGCTTCGCCCTGGGTCTGCCGCGGCCCTATTGGGCGATGACCACCGCCTACATCGTCAGCCAACCGCTGGCTGGGGCGGTGCGATCCAAGGCCGTCTATCGCGTGCTCGGCACGATCCTGGGCGCGGCCGCGGCGGTGGCCTTCGTTCCGGTCCTGGTCAACGCGCCCTGGCTGTTGTCGCTGGCGCTGGCCCTGTGGGTCGGCGGATGCCTGACGATCTCGCTGCTGGACCGCACGCCGCGCAGCTATGTGCTGATGCTGGCGGGCTACACCGCCGCGATCATCGGCTTTCCCAGTGTCTCCCAGCCCGGCGCGATCTTCGACGTCGCCGTCGCCCGCGTGATCGAGATCGGCCTGGGCATCCTGTGCGCGACCCTGGTCCACAGCCTGGTGTTCCCCCAGCCGGTGGGGACCGTGCTCAAGCAACGCCTTTCGGCATGGATGAACGAGGCCGATCGCTGGGCGCTGGACGTGCTGCGCGAGCGGGACAACCGGACCATCGCGCGCGACCGCCGCCACCTCGCCGCCGCCGCCAGCGAGATCCGGATGCTGGCGGTCCACCTGCCGTTCGACACCTCGCACCTGCGCGAGACCACTGGCGTCGTCCGCGCCCTGCAGGAGCGGATGCTGCTCCTGATCCCGCTGTTGTCGGGCCTGGGCGACCGGATGGAGGCGCTGCACGAGGTTCGGGACGACCGCGTGCGCGGTGCGCTGAACGCCGTGATCGGCTGGATCGAGGCGGGGGCGCCGCAGGAGCCGGGGCGGGCGCTGGTCGCCGATCTCGAGGGACTGGCCGCGCAGCGCGCGGACGCCAGCTGGTCCAGCCTGTTGATCGAGAGCCTGCTGGTGCGGCTTTCCGAGGCCGCGCGCGCCCTGGGCGAAGGTCATGCGCTAATGGCGCGCCTCGACGAGCCCGACGCTCCGCTTTCCCCCGAGCTGGAGGCTTCCAGCCGCGCCACCGCCGAGCGGCCCATGCACGCCGACCTGCCGCTGGCCCTGCTGTCGGGCGGCGCGGCGGTGATCGCCATCATGCTGTCGTGCGCCGTCTGGATCCTGGCCGGCTGGGGCGATGGCGCGGTCGCGCCGATCATGGCGGCGGTGTTCTGCTGCTTCTTCGCGGCGATGGACGACCCGGTCCCGGCCATCAAGAACTTCGGCCTCTTCACGCTGTTTTCGCTGCCGCTGGCGGCGCTCTACATGTTCGCCATTCTACCGGCGATTGACGGCTTCCCGATGCTGGCCCTGACCATGGCGCCGCCGCTGGTGTTCCTGGGGCTGTATGTCCCCGACCCGAAGCGGATGGGCTCGGCCCTGGCCATGATCATCGGCTTCTGCAACGCCCTGACCCTGCAGGAGACGTTCACCGCCGACTTCGCCACGTTCCTCAATGGCAATCTGGGCCAGTTCGTTGGGCTCTTCTTCGCGATCATGGTCACCGCGGCCTTGCGCTCGATGGGCGTCGACGCCGCCGCCCGCCGCCTGCTGGTCCGCACTTGGCGCAACCTCTCGCGCCTGGCGCGGTCGCGCCAGGCGCCCGAGCCCGCGGCCTTCGCCGCGATCCTGGTCGATCGCCTGGGCATACTCACGCCCAAGCTGGCCGAGAGCGGCCCAGGTCCCGACTTCGTCGGCGTCGACGCCCTGCGGGACCTGCGCGTGGGTATGAATCTGGTCGCCGTCCAGGTCGTGCGGCCGGACCTGTCGCCGGACGGCAAGGATCGATTGGACGCCGCGCTCGACGGAGTCGGCGACCACTTCGCGGCCTTGGCCGCCGGAGGCCGGCAGGCGCCGGGCGCCGACCTCCTGGCGCGGATCGATCTGGCCCTGCGCGGCCTGGCCGCCGCCCCCACCGCCTCGGCGGTCCAGGGAATCTCGGGCCTGGTGGGTCTCCGCCGCAACCTGTTCCCAGAAGCGCCCGCCTTTGGTCCGGAGGCCGCCCGATGACCCCGCTGGTGCTTGGCGAACTCGATGTCGACGGGGTCTTCCTGTCATCCGTGCTGGTTTCGGCGGTGATCGCCCTGGCGATCTCGTTCCCGCTGCGCCGCCTGCTGGCGAAGGTCGGGGCCTATCGTTTCGTCTGGCACCCGGCGCTCTTCGACACCGCGCTCTTCGTCATCCTCTGGGCCGCTGTCGTGACGGTCCCGTCTCCCCTGAAGTTCTGATCATGCCCAAGCTGAAAACCATCCTGCCCTATGCGGGGCGGGTCGTCGTCACCGGCGCCGTCGTCGTGGCCGCGCTCGTCGGCGGCAAGGCGCTCTGGACACACTATCAGGTCGATCCCTGGACCCGCGACGGTCGCGTGCGCGCCGACGTGGTGCAGGTGGCGCCGGACGTCTCGGGTCTGGTCACCCGGGTCGAGGCCGTCAACGACCAGACGGTCAAGGCGGGGCAGCCGTTGTTCTATGTCGATCGCGAGCGCTACGCCCTGGCCCTGCGCCAGGCTGACGCCGCCGTCGAGGCCCAGCGCGCGACACTGGCCCAGGCCCGCCGGGAACTGGCGCGCAACCGCCTGCTCGGCGATCTCGTCGCGGGGGAGGTCACCGAGCAGAGCCTCTCCAAGGTCGAACAGGCGGAAGCGGCGCTGGCCCAGTCGGAGGCGGCGCGCGACGTCGCGGCCCTGAACCTGAAGCGCACGGTGGTGTTCGCGCCGACCGACGGCTTCCTGTCGGACCTCACCCTGCGGACGGGCGACTATGTCACGGCCGGCAAGCCGGTCCTGGCCCTGATCGACTCCCGCTCGTTCCGGGTCGAGGGCTATTTCGAGGAGACCAAGCTGTCAGGCCTGCGCGTCGGCCAGTCCGTCAGCGTCAAGGTGATGGGCGAGGAGCGGCCGCTGAAGGGTCACATCCAGTCGATCGCCGCGGGCATAGAGGACCGCGACCGCGCCGCCAGCGGCAACCTGCTGCCCAACGTCAATCCGACTTTCAGCTGGGTGCGGCTAGCCCAGCGGGTGCCCGTGCGGGTGGCCCTGGATCAGACGCCGCGCGATCTGCGCCTGATCGCCGGCCGCACCGCGACGGTCGCGGTGTTGGGGGCGGGCCGATGAGCGCGCTGCGTGGCCTTGCGCTCGCCGGTTCGCTGCTGCTGCTCGCCGCCTGTACGACCGTCGGACCCGACTACAGGCTGCCGGACGAGGCCAAGCTTAACGCCCCAGCTGCGCAGGGGCCGTTCGTCGGCGCGACCTCGCCTGCGGTCAGCCAGGAACCTGTCCCGGCCGGCTGGTGGAAGCTCTATGACGACCCTGTCCTGAATGGTCTGGTCGAGGAGGCGCTGAAGGCCAACACCGACCTGCGCGTCGCCGCCGCCAACCTGGCCCGGGCCCGGGCTATCGCGGGCGAGGCCGACGACGCCGGCGGCTTCAAGCTGGGCGCCTCGGCCGCGGGCATGCACGCGCGGGAGTCGGGGGAACAGTATCTCAAGTCCGAACAGTTGCCGGTCGAGAATCTGGCCGATGTCGGGATCAAGGTCTCCTACCAGGTCGACCTGGTAGGACGGCTGAAGCGCGCCGCCGAGGCCGCTCATGCCGACGCCGAGGCTTCGCAGGCCGCCCTGGATCTGGCCCGGGTCAGCGTCGCCGCCGAGGTGGCTCGCGCCTATGTCGAGGCCTGCGCCAACGGTCACGAGCTGGCGGTGGCGCAGCGCACGGTCGATCTCCAGTCGCGCAGCCTGGACGTCACGCGCAAGCTGGTCGGAGCGGGCAGGGGAACGGCCGTCGACGTGACCCGCGCCCAGGCCCAATTGGACCTGTCGCGCGCGAGCCTGCCGACCTATCAAGGCCGCCGCCGCGCGGCGCTGTACAGGCTGGCCACCCTGACCGGCAGGCCGCCGGCCGAGTTCCCTAAGACGCTCGAGGCTTGCGCGGCGCCGCCGGTCCTGAAGCAGCCCATTCCCGTCGGCGATGGCGCGACTCTGCTCAAGCGACGTCCCGATGTGCGCCAGGCCGAGCGAACATTGGCGGGCGCGACCGCGCGGATCGGCGTCGCCACCGCCGCCCTCTATCCGAACGTGACTCTGGGTCTCGGGGCGGGCTCGACCGGTCTGCTGGCCGATATCGGCCAGGCGCCGGCCAATCGCTGGGGCCTGACGTCGCTGATCACCTGGACCGTGCCGGGCGAGGCCGAGCGAGCCCGGATCCGCCAGGCCGAGGCGGGTTCCGACGCCGCCCTGGCCCGGTTCGACGGGGTGGTGCTGAACGCCTTGCGCGAGACCGAGACCAGCCTCGACACCTACGCCCACGACCTCGACCGCAACGCCGCCTTGAAGGCCGCGCGCGACCAGGCCGCGCTGGCCGACAGCCAGGCCCAGCGCCTCTACCGCGCCGGCCGTAGTCCGTATCTCGCGGGATTGGACGCGCAGCGCGTCTTGGCCGGCGCCGAAGCGGCCCTGGCCATGTCCGACAGCCAGGTCGCGACCGATCAGGTGAACCTGTTCCTGGCGCTCGGCGGCGGCTGGGAACGGTAGGCGCGGCCGGCGGCTTTGGCTAAACCGTAGCCATCGCCGCGTAGAGGTCGCTCGTGCCGCTGGAAACCCCGCCGTCCCCGGTCTCCGCCGTCGTCGTCGAGGCGCCCCGCTTGCCGCCCCTGGCCGGGCAGGAGGCCTTCTCCACCGCGACCTATGACGCCGCTCAACTGGGCGCCTCGGCGCGGCTGGATGACGTGTTGAAGACGACGCCGGGCGTCTCGCTGTTTCGCCGAACCGGCAGCGATGCGGCCAACCCGACGATCCAGGGGCTTTCTCTTCGCGCCGTCGCGCCCTCCGGCGCGGGGCGGGCGCTGGTGACCCTAGACGGGGCGCCCCAGAACGATCCCTTCGGCGGCTGGGTGATCTGGACGGCTCTGCCGGGCGAGGGCCTGTCAGGGGCGACGATCGTGCGCGGCGCCGGCGCGGGACCCTATGGGGCCGGCGCCCTGACCGGCGTGGTCGCCTTGCGCGAGCGGGCGGCTGGCGGCGGTCTCTCCGGCTTCACGGCCGAGGCCAGGGAGCGTGACGGTTGGCGCGCGGCCGGGACCTTCGGAACCGACCACCTGCTGCTGACCGCCAGCGGGTCGCGAACGGACGGCTACCGCCCCGTGCGCGGCGCGGCGGCTGGCGCGGCCGATACGCCGACGACTTTGGAGGACGGCTCGATCGCCGCCCGTGTCCAGGGCGAAGCCGGCGGTGTGCGCTGGGCGGCGCGCCTGGGGGCGTTCCAGGAAAAGCGCGGCGCTGGCTTGTTCGGCGCCAAGTCCAACGCCACCGGCGGCTCGCTGGCCGTAACGCTGGCGACTGACACGTGGCGTGTTCAGGCCTGGGCGCGGTCGAGCGACCTGGAGAACACCTCCGCCGCCGTCGCGGTCGCGCGTATGGGAACGACGCCGGCCAACGATCAATACTCGACCCCGGCCAGCGGCTATGGCCTCAACGCGGCCTGGCAAGGCGGGGACGGCGACTGGTCGTGGGAGTTGGGCGGCGACGTCCGGGAGAGCGAAGGGCGAACCCACGAGGTCTTCCGCTACATGGGCGGCGCTTTCACGCGCCAGCGCACGGCTGGCGGGCGCACCCTGGTCGGCGGGATCTACGCCGAGACCGCCTACAGCAGGCCCGACTTCTCGCTGGCCGCCGGCGCGCGGCTGGACGGTTGGCGATCGTATCACGGCGTCCGGCGCGAACGGGACGCCATGACGGGCGCCTTGATTCTCGACGCGCCCGTCCCGAACGCGTCCGGCGCGACGCCGACGGCGCGGATCGGCTTGCGCCAGCGCCTGACCGACAGGACGTGGTGGCGGGTAGCGGCCTATGCCGGTTTCCGGCCGCCGACGCTGAACGAGCTGCATCGGCCCTTCCGTGTCGGCAATGACGTGACCGAGGCCAACGCCGCCCTCAAGCCGGAGACGCTGTATGGCGTCGAGACCGGCCTTTCGGGTGACGGCGTGGCGAGATGGAGCCTTGGCCTGTTCTATAATCAGGTCCGCGATCCGGTCACCAATGTCACCATCGGCGTGGGTCCTGGGACCTTCCCGGTCGCCGGCTTCATCCCGGCCGGCGGCGTGCTGCGCCAGCGCCGCAACGCCGGCGGGATCAACGCCTACGGCCTGGAGGGCGAGGTCGCCGCCGACCTGTCGCCGGCCTGGAGCGTCCGCGCGGCCTTCTCGGCGACCCATGCTCGTGTCGATGGCGGCGGGGCGGCGGTCCAGCTGACCGACAAGCGTCCGGCCCAGGCGCCGGCCTTGACGGCGACCGCCGGCGCGCGCTGGAAGCCGTTCGACCGGCTCAGCCTTGACGCCGACCTGCGCTACGAGAGCAAGCGCTACGAGGACGACCTCAATCTGCGGACGCTGAAGGCGGGGGCGAGTCTGGATCTCCGCGCCGGCTGGGCGCTCTCGCCCGCCAGCGAGGTCTATCTGGCCGCGGAAAACGCCTTGGACGCCGATCTTCCGGTCGGTCAGACCGCCGACGGGGTCACCAGCTACGCCGCGCCGCGCACGGTCATGGTCGGTTTCGCCCTGCGTCGTTGAGCCGTCGCGCTTCGGCGTAGACGAGCGCCATCGCGCTGAACGCGCTGAAGAGCAGGTTTCGGGAACAGAATTTTGGGAAGTGGCGGGGGTCCAAGCTGTGCTTGGACCCCCATGGTGCCGCCGGGCAGGATTGAACTGCCGACCTCAGCCTTACCAAGGATGCGCTCTACCACTGAGCTACGGCGGCGAAGAGGAGGGGGCGTATAGCGAGGAGAATCGCGAACGCCAAGCCCAAAATCATCTTGACCGAAGAACTTTGTCGCCGCACCCCCGCAACATGCCGATCAGCGACGACAAGACCGCGCGCGAGGCCAAGCTCGCCGAAGCCCTCCGGACCAACCTGCGCAAGCGAAAGGCCGCCGCGCGCGGGCCTTCTGGCGGATCCGACGCCGCCGCCGAGGCCGCGCGCGCCGCGCCCAGGCCCTATAACGTCGTTCGAAAGTTGCTGGGGATAAGTCACAGGGATGGCGAACGGGTCGAACTGGTGGTCGAGCTTTCCGCGCCGTTCCCGACTCCCGGCGGGGAGGGCTGGGCGGTCGCCGTGCGGCTGACCGGCGCCGGCGGCCAGTTCGACACCGAGGCGGGCAGGGCCGCGTTCGGCCGCGACGGCCTAGAGGCGATCCGCAAGGCGATCGACTTGGCCCAGGTCGCCCTGGACCTGGCCAGCACCACCCATGACCTGCGGTGGCCGGAGGACGAGCGGCCCTACGATTTGTCGGCGCCGATTTAGGCGCGGCAAATTTAGGCGGGGAGCCCTTGCAACCCCTCTTGCAACGGATAGAACCCGCCCCTCACATGTGAGCCGCGCCAAGACCCCCGCTTGGGCGCGTTCGAGGGACGTAATGGATCGCATCGCCATCATCGGCGGCGCGCAGTTGAACGGGACGATCCCGGTCAGCGGCGCCAAGAACTCGGCCATCAAGCTGATGGCGGCCAGCCTGCTCACCGACGAGCCGCTGCGCCTGACCAATATGCCGCGTCTGGCCGACACCCGGTTCCTGGGCAAGCTGCTGATGCGCCTCGGCGTCGAGGTGACCGAGATCGACGGTCCCGATGGTCAGCAGACCCTCCTGCACGCCGCGGAGATCACCAGCGGTTTTGCGCCTTACGACCTGGTCCGCCAGATGCGCGCCTCGTTCAACGTGCTGGGGCCGCTGGTCGCCCGCTCGGGCCAGGCCAAGGTGTCTCTGCCCGGCGGCTGCACCATCGGCGCGCGGCCCGTCGACCTGCACCTGCAGGCGCTGGAGGCCCTGGGCGCCAAGATCGACCTTCACGAAGGTTATGTCTACGCCCAGGCCCCGCGCGGCCTGAAGGGCGCGGAGATCGTCTTCCCGATCGTCTCGGTGGGCGCGACCGAGCACGCCATGCTGGCGGCCGTGCTGGCCGACGGCGTCACGGTGATCCACAACGCCGCCTGCGAGCCGGAGTTGGTCGACCTGCAGGAGTGCCTGAACGCCATGGGCGCCAAGGTCGAGGGCGCCGGCACGCCGACCATCACCATCACCGGCGTCGCCCGGCTCCGGGGCGCGACCCACGCCGTCATTCCAGACCGGATCGAGATGGGCACCTACGCCGTGGCCGCGGCCATGGCCGGTGGCGAAGTGCGCTTGACCAACGCCCGTCCGGGCCTGATCGACGCCCTGCTGGACAAGCTGAGGGAAGCCGGCGCCGGCGTCGAGCCGACCGCCGATGGCGTCATCATTCGCCGCAACGGCCACCGGCTGGACTCGGTCGACATCGAGACCGCGCCGTTCCCAGGCTTCGCCACCGACCTGCAAGCGCAGTTCATGGCCCTGATGACGACGGCCAAGGGCGAGAGCCGGATCCGCGAGACCATCTTCGAGAACCGCTTCATGCACGCCCCCGAGCTGATGCGCCTGGGCGCCGACATCTCGGTCTCGGGCGGCGAGGCCCGCGTGCGCGGCGTTGAGCAGCTGGAAGGCGCCGAGGTCATGGCCACCGATCTGCGCGCCTCGGTCAGCCTGGTGATCGCCGGCCTGGCCGCGCGGGGCGAAACCGTCGTCTCGCGCATCTATCACCTGGACCGCGGCTTTGAGCGTCTCGAGGAGAAGCTCGGCGCCTGCGGGGCCCAAGTCCGTCGCATCAAGGGCGACGGCGAGCCGGAGCTGTAAGGTATGGCCGAAGTCGCAAAGCCGCTGCGTCTCCTGGCGCAGGACGCCGAGGATCTGGGCGTGCTGTCGGCCGCGCTTCAGGACGCCGTGGCCAAGATCGGCGACATCCGCTGGGACGCCCAGGCGCGGACCCTGACGCTGGCGTGCAACCGCTTCCGTTGGGAGGCGTCCGGCAAGCGCCGGCAGGGCGAGCGCGTGCGCTCGGCGCTGCAGTTCGGTGACGTGACGGGGGTGCAGGCTCGCAATCTCCGTCGCGACGCCAAGGGCGCGGTGGTCGAACTGTTGTCGATCGGCTTCGCGCCGGGCGAGGAGGCGCCGGCTGGCGTCGTCACCCTGACCTTCGCGGGCGGCGGCGACATGCGCCTGCTGGTCGACTGCCTCGACGTGGCCCTGGCCGACGTCTCCGATCCCTGGAGCACGCCGCGCACCCCGGGTCACGCGGACTAGGCTTAAAATCCGCCTCCTGGGCACGGAGCCCAGGAAGGCGGGTTATACCTCCCCCCATGAGGGGAGGATTTGGCTCTTGCCTGGCGGCGTAAAAGCCGCATTTAAGCGCCATGCGCCGCTTCTCCTTCACCGCCCCGGACTTCCAGGCCGCCTTCAAGGCCTTTCTCGACGAGCGTCGCGGCTCGCCGGCCGATGTCGACGCCGCCGCCGCCGAGGTGCTGGAGGCGGTGAAGACGCATGGGATCGAGGCCGTCCTCGACTACAGCCGGAAGTTCGACAAGGTCGACCTGACCGTCGACACCATCCGTGTCACGGCCGGGGAGATCGAGCAGGGCTGGGCCGACACGCCCGCCGACGTGCGCGAGGCCATCGCCTTCGCCGCCGCCCGCATCCGTGCCTATCACAGCCGCCAGCGCCCGGCCGACCAGGCCTGGACCGACGAGGCGGGCGTCGAGCTGGGTTGGCGCTGGACGCCGCTGGAGGCGGTCGGCGTCTACGTTCCTGGCGGCCGCGCGGCCTATCCCTCGACCGTGCTGATGAACGCCGTGCCCGCGCAAGTCGCCGGCGTGGATCGCATCGCCATGGTCACCCCGCCGGGCAAGCTGCAGCCCGCGGTGCTCGCGGCCGCCAAGGAAGCCGGCGTGACCGAGATCTGGCGCGTGGGCGGGGCCCAGGCCGTCGCGGCGCTAGCCTATGGGGCCGGCCCCATTCAGCCCGTCGACAAGATCGTCGGCCCGGGCAACGCCTATGTCACCGCCGCCAAGCGCCGGCTGTACGGCGTGGTCGGCATCGACGCCCTCGCGGGGCCTTCCGAGATCGTGGTCGTCGCCGACAAGGACAACAATCCCGACTGGATCGCGGTCGATCTGCTGAGCCAGGCCGAGCACGACCCCGCGGCTCAGTCGATCCTGATCACCGACGACGAAGCCTTCGCCGCCAGAGTGGAGGAAGCGGTCGCCGAGCGCCTCAAGACCCTGGCCACTGGCGAGGACGCCGCCGCCTCGTGGCGCGACCACGGGGCGGTGATCATCGCCCCGCTGGACCAGAGCCCGGCCCTGGTCGACGCCATAGCGCCCGAGCACGTCGAGTTCGCTCTGGAGAACCCCGAGCGCCTGGCCGACCGCGTCCGCCACGCTGGCGCGATCTTCCTGGGCCGGGTGACGCCCGAGGCGATCGGCGACTATGTGGCTGGCTCGAACCACGTGCTGCCGACCAGCCGCGCGGCGCGCTTCCAATCGGGCCTGTCGATCTACGATTTCATCAAGCGCACCTCGATCATGAAGTGCGATCCGGCGTCGTTCGGTATTCTCGGACCCCACACCGTCGCCCTGGCCACGGCCGAGGGCCTGCCCGCCCACGCCCTGTCGGCGTCGGTGAGGTTGCGTTCCGGCATTTGACGCGCGAACCTCCCGCGCCAGATGACCACGCAAGACGAACGCGCCCGCCAACGGATCAAGTCGATCGAGATCGACGAGCAAAGCCTCGCGGCTGGTTCGCGGGACCAGGAGCAGGAGCGACAGGTCGCCATTTTCGACCTGCTGGATTCCAACTACTTCGAGCCGGCCGACGCTGACGGCGGCCCCTATGACGTGCGCCTGTCGCTGGTCGAGAACCGCCTAGCGTTCGACATCGCCGGGCCCGGCTACGAACGGCGCCATCTCCTGTCGCTGTCGCCGTTCCGGGGTGTGATCAAAGACTATTTCCTGATCTGCGACAGCTATTACGCGGCGATCCGAAACTCGACGCCGCAGCAGATCGAGGCCTTGGACATGGGGCGGCGCGGCCTGCACAACGAGGGTTCCAACCTGTTGCGCGAGCGCCTGGACGGCAAGGTCAAGACCGACCTCGATACCGCGCGTCGCCTGTTCACCCTGATCTGCGCGCTGCACTGGCGGGGCTGAGGGGGCGCGTTCCGTGAAAGTGGCCCCCGGTTTCGCGATGAGAAGGCGCCCCAGCTTTAGGTTGGTAAAGCCGCCTTATCCCGATCGGACGAAGTCCGCTCGGGGGAGGCTTTAGCGTGGCGGAGCTTCCGGATGCGGTGCTGTTCGCCTGCAACTACAATCGGGTGCGCTCACCCATGGCCGAGGGCCTGTTCCGGCGCTTCTACGGCACGAGAGCGTTCGTCGATTCCTGCGGGCTGAAGGCAGATCCGGCGGCGGAAGGCATCGACCCTTTCGTCGTGGTGGTGATGGACGAGCTGGGTCTGGACGTCTCGGACCACAAGCCCAAGACCTTCGCCGAACTCGAGGACGGGAGCTTCGACGTGGTCGTCTCCCTGACGCCCGAAGCCCAGCACCGGGCCGTGGAGCTGTCGCGCGATCGCGCCGTCGAGATCGAGTATTGGCCGACCCACGATCCCACCCTCGTCGACGGCTCGCGCGAGGCCCGTCTGGAGGCCTATCGCGAGGTTCGGGACACGCTCGCGGAGACCATCAAGCAACGTTTCGGCGCGCCATCGACGTTTGGGGGGTAATTGCGTTATAGAGGCGCCTCGCCGCGAAGGCCCTCGTCTTCGCGGCAATCCGATTCGTCCCTTTGAGAGGCCTGATGGCTAAGGAAGAACTGCTCGAGTTTCCCGGCACGGTCAGCGAATTGCTGCCCAACGCCACGTTCCGCGTGAAGCTGGAAAACGATCACGAGATCATCGCCCACACCGCCGGCAAGATGCGCAAGAACCGCATCCGCGTGCTGGCCGGCGACAAGGTCCTGGTCGAGATGACCCCCTACGACCTGACCAAGGGCCGTATCACCTACCGCTTCAAGTAGGACGCCGATGGCTCTGACGACGGCAGCCCAAGTGGCCGCCGGGCCGGCGCTGGTGCTGGCCAGCGCGAGCCCCCGGCGCCTCGACCTGCTGGCCCAGGTCGGCGTCACGCCCGACCGGGTCGATCCCGCCGACATCGACGAGACCCCGCAGCGCGACGAGACCCCGCGCCGCCACGCCTTGCGCCTGGCGATCGAGAAGGCGCGCGCCGTCGCCGTCCGCGCGCCCGGCGAGTTCGTCCTGGCCGCAGACACCGTGGTCGCCGTCGGCCGACGCATCCTGCCCAAGGCGGAGACGGAAGCCGACGCGCTCTATTGCCTGAAGCTGCTGTCGGGGCGGAACCACAAGGTGTTCACCGGCGTGGCCCTGATCGCGCCGGACGGCCGCCAGGCCTCGCGGCTGGTCGAGACCAAGGTCGGCTTCAAGCGCCTGTCCGACGCCGAGCGCGACGCCTATGTCGCCAGCGGCCAATGGCGGGGCAAGGCGGGCGGCTATGGGGTGCAGGGCATGGCCGGCGGCTTCATCACCGACCTGCAGGGCTCGTATCCCAGTGTCGTGGGCCTGCCGCTCTACGAGACCCTGAACCTCCTGAACGGCCTGGGATATCGCGCATGAGCGCCAGATCATGAGTGAGCGCCGAGCCTATCTCCACAAGGGCGTCGGCGAGACGGTCGGGGTCGTCACCCTGGACGGTCGGCCCGAGCGCCTGTTCGTCTCGTGGCCTTCGGACGATCCGCTGGACGCCGAGGGCGTGCGCGGTGTCGCGCGCATCAAGAAGATCGAGAAGGCCTTCGCCTCGGCCTTCGTGCAGTTGCCTGGCGGCCGGGACCTCATCCTGCCGCTGCGTCCGGACATGCCCAAGCTGGTCGAGGGCGGGCTGGTCGAGATCGAGATCAAGACCGCCTCGCGGCAGGACAAGGCCGCCGTCGCCCGCTTCGTCGCCGAAGGGGAAGGGGAGCCGCGGGTCATCGTGTCGGCCCTGACGGTCGAGGAGCGGCTGCGCCTGCACGTGAAGGCCGGATCGCCCACGATGGGTGACGCGGCGCTTCAGGCGGTCGAGGAGGCAGAGGCCGACGCCCTGGCCACCGTCTTCGCCCTGCCAGGCGGCGGCGACATCGCCGTGGAGCCCACCCGCGCCCTGACCGCCGTCGACGTCGATCTCGGCGCGCGCGAGGCGTCCGATTCGAAACGCGCCGCTCGACAGGCCAATATGGCGGCGCTCAGCGTCGCGGCCAGGGTGCTGAGACTGAAGGGCCTCGGCGGAATCATCGTCTTCGACCTTGTCGGGCGCGGCCACGACGGCCAGGCCCTGACCACCGCGGCCCGCAACGCCTTTTCGCCGGACAATCCCGGCGTCGGGGTTGGCGCGATCAGCAAGTTCGGCACGCTGGAGATGATCGTGCCGCGCCGGGCGCCGCCGATCCTGGATCGTCTTCTGACCGCGGGCGGCGCGCCGAATCCGAGACACCAGGCGCGTCGGGCGGCTAGGGCGCTGGAGCGGGAGGGCAGGGCGCAGCCGGGCGGCCGCCTGGTCGCCCGCTGCTCGTCCGCCGTCGCCGAAGCCTTCGCCGTAGAGCTGGACGCCGGGGTCGCCGACCGGCTCGGACGCAGATTCATCGTCGAGCCGCAGCCCGGCTGGCCCGACGATCGCATGGAGGTGTTCGCCGCATGAGCACGGGTTGCCCCATCTGCGGCAAGCCTGTCGAAAAGGCTTTCCGTCCCTTCTGTTCGAAGCGCTGCTCGGACGTCGACCTGCAGCGATGGCTGAGCGGTCGCTACGTGGTCCCGGGCGGGGAGGACGACGACGAAAATCCGTCCGCAATTCTCTCGTCCGAAGACATCAACAGGGAATGAGAAAAGGGCGCTGGACTTCCCGCCGCGCCTTCTCTATAGACCCGGCTCCTCGCTGCAAGGCGAGGTCGCCAAGGCGGTTTCAGCCGCCAAAGCCCGGATGCCTGGGTAGCTCAGTTGGTAGAGCAGCGGATTGAAAATCCGCGTGTCGCTGGTTCGATTCCGGCCCCAGGCACCACTT
>NZ_DATFAV010000057.1:0-11339 GCF_035254145.1 Caulobacter sp.
AAGGGCGGCGATCGTTCGGTCATCGGCTCGACGGTAGCTTGGAAACTTGTACTTACAATGACTCGCGCCGCTTAGTGCAGCGTCGCCTCGAGCGCGCGACGCTGGCCATGTCCGCCCTCTAGCGGGAAGGTCAGTTCCGACACGCGTCCCTCGGCGGCGTTGCGCGAGGAAAAGCGCCCCCGCAGCTGCTCGACCATGGCGTCGATCAAGGACGCCCCGCGTGGCGCGATCGGATCAAGGGGCCGTTCGATCTCGATGATGCGCAGACTGCCAATGCCGCGATCCGCGCGCAGGCCGATCCGCATGACCCCCGGGTCCTCGGACGCCAGACGCGCGTTCAGGCACTCCAGCAAGACGATCGCCACCGAGGTCGCTTGCTCCGACGACAGCCAGAGACCGCCCTGCTCGAACTCGACCCGCAACGGCGGATTGGCGCGGGCCGACAGTGTCGCCTCCAGCAACTGGCGGGCGAAGGCGTCGAAGTCCAGCAACTCCCCGCCCTCCCCCGCGATGCTGCGATGGGTCTTGGAGATCAGCATGGTGCGCGCAGCCGCCTCGCCCAGGGCCTTGCGGGCGGCGGCGTCCGGTTCGTCGCGCGCCTGCAGCTGCAGCAAGGCGGCCACCAACTGCAGATGATTGGTCACCCGCTCGTTCAGCTCACCAAACAGCGCCGCATGGGCCTTGGCCAGGGTCTCCGCCCGCGCCTGGGCTTCCCGGGTGGCGGCGACGGCTCGCGCCAGGCCGTGGATCAGATAGATGGCGCTCGACGACGTGACGGCGAAGAAGCCCAGCGAGGTCAGGCTGTCGGCGTCGAGCTTCACGGCGTGGGCCGGCGCGGCGAAGCACCAGTAGCCGAGCGTCGCGCTTACCAGTGCGGCCAGGATCGCGGGCCCGGCGCCGAACGCGTAGGCCGAAACCAGCACCACGGGGTAGAAGGCGGTGTAGGCGTGGTTTGCGCCGAAAACCGGTTGAAGCCCCAGGCGAGCGACATAGCCGAGCATGGCCAGGCCCAAGGCCGCAGCATAGGTCGCCCAGCGCTTCATTCCCCGTCGATCCACGCTGACGCTCCTTCGAGATCAAAGTCTCGCTTCGTACGACAAGGGCGCGACAAATCGATGACAGACTTACAGATTGGGTCGCATTGTAAGTTGAACTTGACACTTGGCCTTTGGCGGCGGCTAGAGTCCCCTCACCATGCGTCTTGCCTATGTTCAACTCGGCGCCGGTTTTCCGCCCCTGGACGACCAGGTGCGCCGGCTGATGCCGCTCTATCCCGACGACTACGCGATCGAGGAGAACCCGACGATCGCCGCCCTGCGTCGGATCTGCGGCCGCCTCGACGCCCTGGGGCCTGGGGACCGTCTGTGCGTCGCTACCCTGGACGCCTTCTGCGGCACAGCGCGGGAGATGATGGCGGTGTTCCTCGACCTCTTCAAACGCGGAGTAGTTGTCGAATCCTTTGATGAATGTGGAGAAATCTTCGAACTCGGCGGCTCCGGCGAGGCGCTTCGCCTTCTCGACTGGCTCGTGGCGCGGCCGGAATCGCCCGTCGCAAAGAGCCCGCGCCGCGGCGGCGCCCTGGCCCCGCTGTCGTCCGGCGACATCGCGGAAATCCACCGGCTGGCCGCGTCCGGGCTGACCGCGCGGCGCATCGGCCTGATCTTCCGCCGCTCGCCAAGGAGCATCGAGGAGATCCTCCGCCTGCGCACAGCGACCCAAACGCCACAGGCGCTTCAAAGCGCGGCTTGCCATGGATGATGTAAGTTAAAGTTACATAAGACTGTCATGAAACGTGACTAGCACCCCTGTCCAACCCGACCAAACGGGTGGACAAGGGGACCTCCAATGAAATCGAAACTGTCTCTGTGCGCGGGCGCCGCCCTGGGCGTCATGCTCGCCGCCGGCGTCGCCGCGCCGTCGCAGGCCGCGCCACGCAAGGCCAAGGCCTCGCCCGCCGCCAGCCAGGCCGCCGAGCTCCGTGAACTGCGCGCCCAGATCGAAGCCCTGACAGCCCGCCTCAACGCCCAGGAATCGGCCCAGGCCCAGACGGCCGCTACGGCCCAGCAGGCGCAAGCCCAGGCCCAGACCGCCACGACCCAGGTCCAGGCCGTCCAGGCCGCCGCTGACACCCAGATCAAGACGATCCCGGAGCAGGTGAAGACCGCCGTCGCCGCCAACACGCCCAAGCCGAAGAAGAGCTGGGCAGATGACACCGTCGTCAGCGGCCGCATGTACTACGACATCTCCAACGTCACGAACAAAGTTGACGGCGTGAAGAAGGTCCCGTCGGGTAACGGCTTCGACATCAAGCGCTTCTATGTGGGCATCGACCACAAATTCAATGACACCTTCTCGGCCAACATCACGACTGACTTCCAGTATTCGTCGGCGATCGGCGCGACCGAGCTGTATATTAAGAAGGCTTACCTACAGGCCAAGGTCAGCGACGCGCTGGTCGTCCGCGCCGGTTCGACGGATTTGCCCTGGGTGCCCTTCGTCGAGGACGTCTACGGCTACCGCTATGTGGAAAACACGCTGATCGACCGCACCAAGTTCGGCACCTCGGCCGACTGGGGCGTGCACGCCTCGGGCAAGCTCGGCTCGATCTTCAGCTACGCGGTCGCCGTGGTCGACGGCAACGGCTACAAGAACCCGACCCGCGCCAAGACCATGGATGTCGAAGGTCGCCTGAGCGCCCAGCTCGACAACGTGATCCTCGCCGTCGGCGGCTACAGCGGCAAGCTGGGCAAGGACAACCAGGGCGCGGTCACCTACCACACCGCCAATCGCTTCAACGCCCTGGCGGCCTACAAGACCAAGACCTACCGCATCGGCGTCGAGTACTTCTCGACCGAGGACTGGAATAACGTGGCCACCGCGGTATCCGACAAGGCTGACGGCTATTCGGTGTTCGGCTCCTACCAGTTCAACGACAAGTTCGGCGCCTTCGCCCGCTATGACTATGTCAAGCCGACCAAGGAGACCGCCTCGGCCAAGAAGGACGGCTACTACAACATCGGCCTGACCTATAGCCCGGCCAAGATCGTCGACTTCTCGCTGGCCTATAAGCACGACAAGGTGGAGAACGGCACGCTGTCGACCTCGAACGGCGTCATCGGCGGCGTGCGCCAGGGCACCTACGACGAGATCGGCATTTTCGGCCAGTTCCGCTACTGATGTCTGATGCGCCTCGCGCCTTCACGGCGCGAGGCCTATTTTGGAAGAACCGCGAAGCGGCCGACATTCGCACGCTACCAAGTGGTTGAACCCTAGACCCCTTGCGTCAAAAAGCGCCGAAAAGCAGTCGCGCATTTTGGAGTCTGATCGCGCGACTTTGGAGTCAGTCGCGGGGTATAGAGTCAGCCCGCGTTCCGCGATCATTGAGCTCTACAGTCGCGACTTTAAAGAGTCAGTGACAGCACGATGTCGCGCGCCTCGCCTCCGGCCACGCCCGCGTTCGACAGGATCAGCTCACTGGCGAACTTCATGGAAGAGTGGCGATCGGAGCATCCGGTCGTCGGCGGAGGTCGACTTAGGGCAACTGGGCTTCGAAGGTCGCCGTGTAGCTGGCGGCGTAGCCGTCGCCCGCCAGCGCCTGGGCCGGACCTTGCTGACCGCCCGGACCGCCCGGACCACCCGGACCACGGCCAGTCTCGCCGGTGCGGTAGGTCGCGCTCATCCACCAGACGCCGCCTTCAGGCAGGGTGACCTTCAGGCCGCCGTCGGCGCCCGTCTTGACGACGATCTCGGCGGGCTTGGCCTTCCAGTGGTCGCCGCCGCGCATGAAGAGAACCTCCAGGCCCGCCGCGGGCTTGCCATCCAGCAGGAACTTGAAGCTGGCGGCCTCGCCGACCACGACGTCGGAGGGATGGGTCACGGGCGCGAGTTCCAGACCCTGGCCGACCGGCTTCAGCGCGCCGGTCGTGGGTTCGTCGCGGGTGACGAAGGTCTCGCTGCGGCTCAGGGTCCTGATGGTCTTCAGGTCGGCCGCGCCGACTGGAACCTGCTTGGCGAAGTCCTCGCCCGAGCCCCGGAAGCGCTTGACCTCGCCGTTTTCGGTCCAACTGGCGAGGACGGCGGTCGAGACCGAGGCGATCTTGTAGGTCCCGGGCTTGGTCAGCTGGACGTCGAAGGTCGAGCGGAGCTTGCCCATCGACGGGCTTTGCGGCGTCACCGGCTGGCCGTCGGAATCCAGCACCTGGATCGTTTCCAGGCGCAGCGGACGCAAGCTCGGCATGTAGAGCTCGTCGGAACTGGCCGCATCGACCGTGACCCAGGCGTTGGCGCCCGAGAGGGTCGTCGACGACGGCAGCACCCAGTTACGGGCGGCCTGGGCGGCGGCGGGGGCGAAGATGGCCGCGCCGAGCGCGGCGGCGGCGAGAAGACGGATCTTCAGGCTCATGGCGTCCTTCCTCACTTCACGGAGACAGTGACGGCGCCCAACTCGGTCGAGCCCTTGGCGGTCGCGGGCTTGCCTGGCTTGCCCCAGGTGAAGGGGACGCGAACCGACTCGTGGCCGCCGGACTCGCGGGCGGCCTCGACCACCAGGGTGTACTGACCGGGCTTGAGATTCTTCAGAACGCCACTGGCGCCGCTGAACGTCACCTTTTGCGGACCTGGCGCCCGGGTCGCGCCGGTGACGCCGTCCGCGGGAAAGCTCATTGAACGCCCCGACTTGCGCCACCATTGGCGCATGTCCTTCAGCCACTTCTCGTGGTTGGGCTTGAACCAGACCGACAGAGTGCCTGCGGCCGTCGCATCTGGGTTCTCGATCCAGATGGCCACGTAAGGCGCGTGATACTCTGCGACCGACATCTTCGGAATGTCGAACGCGACCGTGAGGTCGGCGGCCATGGCGGGCGCGCCGGCGGCGCCGGCGGCGGCGAATGTCAGGAAGGAAATCGAGCGCTTCACGGGTCTGCCTCGCATAAACGGAACGGCGAATGAGAAGGCCTTTGAGCCCTGACCGCCAACCGGCCTCGTCGTCGGACGCTCGTGCATACTTGAGAACGAATTGCAATTTCAAGCCGGTGCGCGCGGATTTCCGAGGTTGAGGAAAACTATTTTCAGGGACGTGGACGGTCCCGCCAGGGCGTGTGCGTAGCGGTCGAGCACACTTTCTGGCCGAACCCCGCCGCAATGGTTAGACCCGTGTTCTTGGAACAGGCATAAGGCCGTCGCAACAAAGGCGGCCGGGTTCTGCGCCCATAGGGGAAGGTATGTATCCGCAAAGGCGCAGACGTCGGTTTTGGACCTATGCGACGGTCCTTCTGGCGACGACGGCGATCGCGCAGTCGGCCTTGGCCGCGCCGGGTGTCGTGGATGTCCGCGCCGGCCTCCTGCGGGACGCTCTCGCCGACCTGGCCCAGAAGAGTCGCGTCGACATCCTCTACACGGCCGACCTGGTTCGGGGGCGGCGAAACTCGGCCGTCAAGGGACGGCTTACGACCGAGCAGACGCTTGGGCTTCTGCTGACGGGGTCCGGGGTCGGATACCGGCTTACGCCCGATGGGGTCTTCGTGCTTTTCGAATTGCCCCGGCGCGAGATCGCCGACCCGGGCGACGGCGCGATTTCCGAGGTGCTGGTGCTGGGTCGGCGCACCCAGAACGCCGACATCCGGCGCACGGAGAACGACATCCAACCCTACAAGGTGGTGGGGCCTCGCCATCTCGCCGTCGCCGCGCAGGACAATGTCGACCAGTACCTGCGCGAACGGCTGCCCGCCAACGGCCAGGTGATCTCGCCCAGCCAGTATGTGAACAACACCGGCGCGCCCAATTCGGCGATCGACCTGCGAGGCGTCGGCTTGCAGAGGACCCTGGTGCTGGTCGACGGTCGACGCCTGCCCAGCCTACCCTCGCGAACGGCCGGGCTTGAACAGAGCGACGTCAACGCCATTCCCCTGGGCGCGATCGCGCGGATCGAGACGCTGACCGCCACCGCCGGCGGCATCCACGGCCCGACGGCCATCGGCGGAGTCGTCAACCTGGTGCTGAAACGCGACTACCGGGGCGCGGACCTGACCGTGGTTTCGGGGATCTCCAGTCGAGGCGACGCCGGTCGCGGCCGCGTCGAGGCCCGCATCGGCTTCACGCCCGACGAGGGCCGGACGGACGTGATGCTGGCCGCCTCCGCCTCGACGGCGCGGCGGCTCAAGGTCGGCCAGCGCGACTATGCCCGCCGGTCGCTGGAATGGCAGGCCCGGAACAGTCCGGCCGCCTTCCTTCTGCAGCTCAGACCCGTCAATGCGATCACCGTTCGCAGCGGCCAGAACGAGCCGCTTCGACTGGACGCCGCCTATGGCGGGACGGTCCTTGCCGGCGGCTACACTTTCCTGCCGCTCGACTTCCAGGGGACTGATCAGGAGAAGGCCGCGGCGCTGGTCGCCAACGCCGGCCGTCTGCCCACCGACCCGGCCGTTGGCATGGCCGGCGACGACACCTCGCTGGTTTCGACGCCCAAGACCTACTCCGTCCTGTTCAACGCCCGTCACCGGATCAACGACCGGCTCGAGGCGTTCGTCGACGGCCTGGACCTGCGCGACGAGGCGCGGGCGTTTACGCCCAGGGCCCCGAATTTCGGAAGCACGAGCCAAGCCAACGCCGCCGGCAATCTGTTCGCCAATTCGGTCTTCTTCTATTTTCCCGTCGAAGGCCTGGTGGACGAGAAAACCACCACGATCGACGTGCGCCGCCTCACGGGCGGGTTGATCGCCACCCTGCCCCGGGACTGGCGGGCCTCCGCCGACTATACGGTCGGCCGTTCGCTGATGGACTACAGGCGCGACGGCATGACCATCGGCTCGGGCTTTTCCAGCGCTCTGGGGAACGGATTGCCTGGCGCGCGTGGCCAGACGCCGGTGGTCCCGCTCGGCGATTTCGCGACCCTGCAGTCGGCGACCATGGCCTACGCCGTTCCGACCGGCGAACATCTGCGGCTGACCACGCAGTTCAGCAGCGGCGTGGTGCGCGCGGCCGGTCCCCTGCTCGCGCTGCCCGGCGGTCCGCTGACGGCGACCGTGCTGGGCGAGATCCGCCGCGAGCGCATGCCCCAAAGCGACTATCTGTCGTTCGGACAGGGCGGCGCGCTCACGACGGCTACGCCCGACAGGGTCCAGCTCGTGACGTCCGGCTATGTCGAACTCCGCGCGCCGTTGGCGCCACGCGACGTCCGCATCGCGCCGTTGCGCGGCCTGGAGCTGCAATTGGCCCTGCGCCGCGATGGCGTGAAGACGACCTTTCCCGACACCATCCTGACGGGCGTTTCCACCCAGCTGGTCCGCACCGCCGTCCGCCGCCAGGCGGACGTCTTCACCCTGGGCGTCCGCACCTTCCCCACCGACTGGCTGATGCTGCGGGCCAGCGCGGCGACGGGCGAAACGCCGCCGGACATGACGCATCTCCAGCAGTTGGGCATCATCGCCACCAACAACGGCGCCTATCCCTTCACCGATCCCAAGCGCGGCGGGCGGCCCATCATCGCCGACGGATCGTTCCTGGTCGGGCGGAGCGGATGGCACGATATCGGTCAGGAAAAAGGTCTGACGCGGTCGGTCGGCCTGGTGCTCAATCCCTCGGGACGGAGCGGTCCGCGCCTTTCGATCGACGCGTCCCGCGTCGAGATCCGGGACGAGATCGGTTCATCGGGGCTGGATCTCCAACAGATGATCAACACCGAGGAACGCTACCCCAACCGCGTCATCCGCGAGCCCTTGTCGGCGACCGATGCGGCCTTGGGGTACACCGCCGGTCGGATCGTGGCGCTGTACGGGGGGCTCGCGAACGTCGGGCGGACCATCGCCGAGACGGTCGACTTCCAGTTCGACTGGACCTTGCCTCCCCTCCTCCACGGCGAGACGCAGCTCTACGGGGCGGCCACCTGGCAGCCGACCCTGCGCACGCGGCGCCGACCGGGGCTGGCCTGGCTGGATCGCGTGGGCTTTCGCGACGGGCCGTTGGAGTGGCGCGGCGTCGCGGGCGTCCAGTGGACGCGCGGCCCGCTGTCGATGGACCTGAACGCCCAGTACATGGGACGATCTAGCCCGCTCCATTCGGCCTTCAGCCAAGTCGTCGTCCAGAACGCCGCCCACAATCAGGCGCGAACCTACATCCCCTCACGCATCTATCTGGATCTGACGGCGCGTCGCCGGTTCGAGTTCGCGGCCGACCACGCGCTGCGGTCGCTGGACGTGCGCATCGCGGTGCAGAACCTGCTGGACACCACGCCCCCGATCGTCGCCGACGCCAACAACATGGGCTATGACTATCGCAGTGATCCTCGCCGCCGGCGTTTCGAGATCAGTTTTTCGGGTCATTTCTAGAGCCTAGCCGCTTGCTGTGAGGGTTCTTCGAAAACCTGCGTTCACCCTGGATGAGGGCGTCCGCGGGGCGCCTGGGCGCGGCCTGTTCCGCGCCCCTTTCCCGGAGGACAGCAGGTGCTCAAGTTCGTCCCGGCCGCCTTGGCGGCCCTACTCCTTTCGACCTCGGCCCTGGTCGCCCCGGTCCAGGCGCAGGTCAAGCCGTTCCCAGCCGCCTTCAAGACTCAGGAGATCGCGACCAATGGCGTGACGATCCACGTGCGGGTGGGCGGAACCGGTCCGGCCGTCGTGCTGCTGCACGGTTATGGCGAGACCGGCGACATGTGGGAGCCCATGGCCGTCGAACTGGCCAAGAACCACACTGTCGTCGTGCCGGACCTGCGGGGGCTCGGGCTGTCGTCCAAGCCCGCGTCCGGTGGCTATGACAAGAAGACGCAAGGCCAGGACGTGGCGGGCGTGCTCGACACTCTGAAGATCGCCAAGGCCGACCTGGTGACGCACGACATCGGCAACATGGTCGGCTACGCCTTCGCCGCCGAACACCGCGACCGCGTCGGCCGCTTCGTGCTGATCGACGCGCCGCTGCCCGGCGTCGGGCCGTGGGAGGAGGTCCTCAAGAACCCGCTGCTGTGGCACTTCCGGTTCGGCGGCCCCGACATGGAGCGCCTGGTCGCCGGCCGTGAACGCATCTATCTCGACCGCTTCTGGAACGAGTTCTCGGCCACGCCCGCCCGCTTCACCGAAGCCTCGCGCGAGCACTACGCCAAGCTCTACGCCCTGCCCGGCGCCATGCACGGCGGTTTCTCGCAGTTCGCCGCCTTCGACCAGGACGCCGTCGACAACAAGGCCTTCATGGCTCAGGGCAAGCTGACCATGCCGGTGCTGGCGCTGGGCGGCGAGAAGTCGTTCGGCCCGATGATGGCGACGGTGATGCGTTTCGCCGCCAGCAATGTCACGGAGGGCGTGGTCCCCGATTCCGGCCACTGGATCATGGAGGAAAACCCCAAGGCCACGGTGACGATGGTCCGCGACTTCCTGGACGCCAAGCCATGAGCCGCCGCATCGCATTCGCCGGAGTCGCGCTGGCGCTGGCCGCGTCCGCGAGCGCCGCGATGGCCCAGGACCATCTTCCGCGTCTCACCCCGTCCGAGATCGAGGCCATGACCCAGGGCGGCGCTGGAGCGGGCACCTCGGGCGTCGCCGGCATTCGCACGACGATCCTTTACGGTGATCCGACCAAGGCCGGCCCCTATACGATCGCGCTACGGGCCCCGCCCAACGTCCGCATCGCCGCCCACAGCCACCGCGACGACCGCACCGCCGTGGTCGTCGCGGGCGTCTGGCGCTTCGGCTACGGCCGCAAGGCGGATGAGAACCTGGTCAAGACCTTGCCCCCTGGCAGCTTCTACAGCGAGCCGGCCGGGGTCGAGCACTTCGCCATGACCGGCCCCGAAGGCGCGACGGTCTATATCTCCGGCCTTGGCCCCACCAGCACCGACTATGTCGAGGCGGCCAACGCCCCCAGGCCCTGAACAAAGATCCGCAACGCTGGAGGGAGCAAGGACCCGCCTTGCTCCCTTTTCTCGTTGGCTCAGTGTCCGACGGCGCGCAGGACGATGTCGGCGAAGCCTTCCGCGGTCGCCTTTCGGTTCCAGTCGCGCTGCAGTTCACAGGCCACCTGGATCCAGCTGACGGGCTTGCCGCCCGCCTGGACGACGCGGTCTATGCCGGCTCGATGCGCCAGTTCCGACGTGCCTCCGACCGCGTCCACGACCGCGAAGACGTCGAAGCCCTCGGCCAGGGCGTCCAGGGCCGGAAACGCCAGGCAGACCTCGGTCCACAGCGCGACCATGATCAGCTTCTTGCGGCCCGTGGCCTTCACCGCGGCGACGAAATCACCGTCCTCCCAGGCGTTGATCGCGGTCCGGTCGATCGGCGCGACGTCAGGCAGGATATCGGTGATCGGTTTGATGGTCGGGGTGTTCAGGCCCGTGGCGACGTTGACGGTGGTGAGCACCACCGGCAGGTCGTAGAGCTTGGCCGTCTTGGCCAGGTTCGTGACGTTGGCGATCAGCAGGCGCTTTTCCATCGTGACGATGGAAGAGACCTGTATCGGTTGGAAGTCGATGATCAGCACAGCGGCGTTCTGCGGCGTCAGCAGGTGGTCGGCCAGCGGATCGCGGATGGTCAGGGACGATGTCATGTGGGCCTCGCTCGGATGTCGAGCGACGACGGAGAGCGGTGGCTCTCCTGCTCCGTGACGCTCTCCTAGGAAGAACGCAGGTTTCCCGAAAACCCCCAGCAGGCGCGGCTAGCGAGCGGCGAAGACCAGCTCATAGGTCCCGGCGCCGCGCGCGACCATCCTCACCGGCAGGACCTGCGAGACCGAACGGCCAAACCGCTGGACGTCGCCTGTCTTGAAGGCGCCGGTGATCCGCAAGGCGGCGACCTTGGGATCCTTGATGATGATCTGGGCCCGCGTGTACCGGTTCAGCAGGCCGACCGCCTCGGACAGCGGCTGGTCGTGAAACTCCACCATGCCCTGTTTCCAGGCCAGGGCCTCGTCGAGATCGACCGAGGCGACCTTACCCGCCGCGCCGTCCTGGGCGGCGAAGGCCTGGCCTGGAACCAGCCTGACCGGCGGGCCGGCCGGGCCGCCTGGGGCCGACGTCACGGATACGACGCCCTGCGCCAGCACCACCCTCATGGCGCCTGGCGTCAGTCGCACGTCGAACTGGGTGCCCAGGGCGGTGACCACCCTCCCCCTCGCCTGGACGGCGAAGGGATGGGCCCGATCATGGGCCACGTCGAAGAAGGCGCGGCCGTTCAGCAGACGCAGATCGCGGCGACCGTTCGCGAAGGCCACGTCGAGCGCGCTGTCGACATCCAGGGTGACGCGGCTGCCGTCCGGCAGATCGACGACAGACTTCTGGCCCGCGCCGGTTGCGTAGTCCGCGGGACCCGCGGCGGCGAGGGATGGCGTCTCATTGGCCACGACCTGAACCGGCCTGGTGGAACGGC
>NZ_DATFAV010000058.1:0-3029 GCF_035254145.1 Caulobacter sp.
CGTGGTGCTGATGAAGAAGTTCGACGTCGTGCGCTATCTGGAGCTGGCCCAGAAGCACCGCATGACCCACACCATGCTGGTGCCGGTGCAGTACCGCCGGCTCATGGAGCACCCGGACTTCGACCGCTACGACCTGTCGACCACGCATCTGAAGTTCTGCACCAGCGCCCCATTCGCGGCCGAGCTGAAAGGCCAGGTGCTCAAGCGCTGGCCCGGCGGCCTGGTCGAATACTTCGGCATGACCGAGGGCGGCGGCACCTGCATCCTCCTGGCCCACGAGCATCCGGACAAGCTGCACACGGTGGGCCAGCCCGCGCCCGGCCACGACATCCGCCTGATCGACGAGGAGGGCCGCCAGGTCGGCCCCGGCGTGGTCGGCGAGATCGTCGGCCGCTCGCCGGCGATGATGAACGGCTATTTCGGCCGGCCCGACAAGACGGCCGAGGCGACCTGGACCTCGCCCGAGGGCCACGCCTTCATCCGCACCGGCGACGTCGGGCGGTTCGACGAGGATGGCTTCCTGACGCTTATGGACCGCAAGAAGGACATGATCATCAGCGGCGGCTTCAACATCTATCCGTCCGACCTGGAGGCGGTGCTGGCGACCCATCCGGCGGTGGTCGAGGCGGCCGTGGTCGGCGTGCCCTCGGACGCCTGGGGCGAGACTCCGGTGGCCTTCGTGGCGGTGAAGGGCCAGGCCGATCCGGAAGAGATCAAGGCCTTCGTCAACGCCAAGGTCGGCAAGACCCAGCGCCTGACCGACCTGAAGATCCTCGACAGCCTGCCGCGCAGCCACATCGGCAAGGTGCTCAAGCGCGAGCTGAGGGACACCTGGCAAAAATAGCCGGGCGAATAGACGTTTTTGCCGCGACGGCGCGCCGCATTAGGCGGGACGGAATCGATGAATACGGTTGCTTAACCATATTGGCGCGGCCGCCGGGTCGCCCGGTTCGTCGTGGATTTCGTTCAGCTCATGTCGCCGCAACCGCTCGCCGCTCCCGCCGTGTTTCCATCGTCCAAGCCGCGCGCGCGCGCGGCCGCGCCGCTGGACTTCACGCCGCTGGACTTCACGGCGGTGGCCAGGGCCCTGGGCGAGGCCGGCTACGCTTCCGATCTTGAGCAGCGTCTGGCCGGCCGCTTCGCCCGTCCGGTCCGCGCCCGGGCCTTCGCCGACCGCGCCCAGGCCGTGGCCGCGACGCTGAAGGCGCTGGGCGTGCGGGCCGGCGGCGTCTGCGTCGTCTCCGCCCTGGTCGATCCCGAGACCCTGGCCGGCGTCGCGGCCGCGGGCCTCACCGCCTGGCTGGTCGACGTCGATCCGTTCAGCGCCATGTTCGACACCGCCCATCTTCGCGCGCGCCTGCCGCGGGCGCCGGGGCCGCTGGAGGCCATCGTGCCGGCCGCCGCCCACGGCCGCGCCCCCGACATGCGCGCCTGGGCCGCCTTTCGCGCCGAGACCGGCCTGCCGATCCTGGTCGACGCCTTCGCCGCCTTCGACGTGATGATCGAGGCGCCCGTGCCGGTGCTGATCGGCCTGCCCAGCGGCGAGGGCGTGTTCGTGGCCTGCGAGGACGCCGCGCCGGTCAACGCCATCGACGCGCGAGGTTTCGTCGGCGACGACGGCCTGGCCGCCTGGGCCGGCCTGCGCCATCGCCTCTGCGCCACGGCCCAGCAATTGCGGGTGCTGCTGCTGGACAGCGGCGTCAGCTTCCAGCCGGGCTGGGGCATGAGCTGGGTCTCGCCGACCTGCGCCCTGACCCTGCCCAGCGACGACGCCGGGACCGTGGCCTGGAAGCTGCGCCACGCGGGCGTGTCGGCCAGCTGCGCCGTCCGCGACCTGACCGTGAAGACCGACGACACCCCGATCGCCGACCACATCGCCGCCTCGACCGTGATGCTGACCCTCGACCCGGCCCTGGACATCGAAGGCCTCGACCGCCTGTGCGACGCGCTGCGCGGGGCGCTGGGCTAGAGCCAGCCTCCCTCTCCCATGGGGAGAGGGGCAGGGGAGAGGGGCTGAACCGTCGGCCGTCGGAACCCCTCACCTCCCGCCGCCGCGCGGCGGGTCCCTCCTCTCCCGGAGGGAGAGGGTTTCAGATAGCGTTCGCCGCGTAGGCCTCGACCTTGGCCACCCGTTCGGCTTTCTCGGCGTCGGACAGGAACGAGCCGGTGAAGCTGTTCCTGGCCAGGGTCACGATCTCGTCGCGGGTCAGGCCCACGGCGTCGGCGGTGGCCAGGTAGTTTTCCAACAGATAGCCGCCGAAATAGGCCGGGTCGTCGGAATTGACCGTGGCCTTCAGGCCCAGCGCCAGCATCTTCTTCAGCGGATGGACGTCCAGGCTGGGCACGCCGCACAGCTTCAGGTTCGACAGCGGGCAGACCGTGAGGGTCGTGCCGTCCTTGACCAGGCGGGCCGTCAGGGCCTCGTCCTCAAGCGCGCGGTTGCCGTGGTCGATGCGGTCGACCTTCACCAGGTCGATGGCTTCCCAGACATAGGCCGGCGGGCCTTCCTCGCCGGCGTGGGCCACGACCTTGAGGCCAAGGTCGCGGGCGGCCTGCATCACGCGCGCGAACTTGGCCGGCGGATGGCCGACCTCCGAGCTGTCGAGGCCGACGCCGGCCAGGGACGACAGCCACGGCTTGGCCTGTTCCAGGGTCTCGAACGCGGCCTCCTCCGACAGATGGCGCAGGAAGCACAGGATCAGCTTGGAGGTGACGCCATACGTCTTCTCGGCCTCGTCCATGCCGGCCAGCAGGCCCTTGATCACCGTGTCGAAGGCGATGCCGCGATCGGTGTGGGTCTGGGGGTCGAAGAAGATCTCTGCATGGGTCCCGCCGTCGGCCGCCAGGCGCTTGAAATAGGCCAGGGCCAGGTCCTTGAAGTCAGCCTGCGTGATCAGCACCCCCGCGCCCTGGTAGTAGATGTCCAGGAAGTCCTGCAGGTTCGAGAAGGCGTAGGCCGCCCGGATCTCGTCCACCGACTTGTAGGGCAGGGTGATCCCGTTGCGACGGGCCAGCTCGAACATCAGCTC
>NZ_DATFAV010000059.1:0-11053 GCF_035254145.1 Caulobacter sp.
GCGCCGGCCGGGGCGTGCTTCACGCCCTCGGTGTCGGTGATGAAGATCACCTGGCCGCCGCGCGCCATCACCTCGCTCATGTTCGAGGCCGACTTCTCGAAATAGCTGTCGTAGGGCGCCAGGATGACGATCGGGGTCTGGTCGTCGACCAGGGCGATCGGTCCGTGCTTCAGCTCGCCGGCGGCGTAGCCCTCGGCGTGGATGTAGCTGATCTCCTTGAGCTTCAGCGCGCCTTCGAGCGCCAGGGCCGACATCGGGCCGCGACCGAGGTAGAGCACGTCGCGGGCCTTGGCGACGTCGGCGGCGATGTCCTTGATGGCGTCTTCCAGGCCGATGGCCTCGGCGATCAGGCGCGGCGCTTCCAGCAGCACCTTCACCAGGCGCTGCTCCTCGGCCTCGGCGATCGTCCCGCGCGCCTTGGCGGCGGCGATGGCCAGGGCGATCATCACGCTGACCTGGGCGGTGAAGGCCTTGGTCGAGGCCACGCCGATTTCCGGGCCGCAGTGGATCGGCCAGACGACGTCGACCTCGCGGGCCATGGTCGATTCCTGGGCGTTGACCACCACCGCGCTCTTCATGCCCCGGGCCTTGCAGTAGCGCAGGGCCGCCAGGGTGTCGGCCGTCTCGCCCGACTGCGACATGGCGATGACCAGCGAGCCTGGCCGCAGGGCCGGCGTGCGATAACGGAACTCCGAGGCGATCTCGACATCGACGGGCAGGTCGGCCAGCTGCTCGATCAGGTACTTGCCGACCACGCCGGCGATGTACGAGGTGCCGCAGGCGACGATCTGGATGCGATCCAGCGCGGCGAAATCGACGTCGCCCGGGACGGCGGCCTTGGAGGCGAGGGTGTCCACATAGGCCGAGATCGTCCGCTGGCAGCCCTCCGGCTGGTCGTGGATCTCCTTCTCCATGAAGTGGCGGTAGTTGCCCTTTTCCAGCATCACCGCCGAGGTCGGGACCACCCGCACCGGCCGCGTCACGGCCGCGCCCGAGGCGTCGAAGATCCGATGGCTGGTATGGTCGAGGGCCACGTAGTCGCCCTCCTCCAGATAGATCACCCGGTTGGTGAACGGGCCGACGGCCAGGGCGTCCGAGCCCAGGAACATCTCGCCCTGGCCCTCGCCGACCACCAGCGGACTGCCGCGGCGCGCGCCCAGGATCAGGCTGTCCTCGCCCTCGATCAGCACGGCCAGCGCGTAGGCGCCGGTCAGGCGGTCCAGCGTGGTCTTGAAGGCCTCCAGCGGGGTCAGGCCCGTGGCCAGTTCCGCGTCGATCAGATGGGCGATCACCTCGGTGTCGGTGTCGCTCTGGAACGTGCGGCCGGCCGCGGCCAGCTCGGCCTTCAGCTCGGCGAAGTTCTCGATGATGCCGTTGTGAACCAGGGTGACCCGGCCGGCGGTGTGAGGGTGGGCGTTCTTGACGTTGGGCGCGCCGTGTGTGGCCCAGCGGGTGTGGCCGATGCCGGTCAGGGCGTTCAGCGGCTGTTCGGCCAGCACGGCCTCCAGCGCCTTGATCTTGCCCTGGGCCCGGCGGCGCTCGACCTTCTTTTCCCCGTTGGGGCCGTCCACGAAGCCCGCGAGGCCGGCCGAGTCATAGCCCCGGTATTCGAGGCGCTTAAGGCTCTCGATCAGACGGTCGGCGACGGGCGCCTTGCCGACGATGCCGATAATGCCGCACATGGGCCATGATCCCTTGTAGAACGCGCCGACGGGATTATGCGTAAGCGCGACAATTTTCGAAGCTGGCCTTTAGCATCCGCTCGGGGCCGCCTCTCATAAATCTGCATTTCGGATCGTTTCGCGGTCCGATCTTCCAAGAGACGACAAGACGATCATGAGCAAGCGCGCCTATTTCGGCACCGACGGCATCCGGGGCCAGGCCAACAAGCATCCGATGACCGCCGAGGTCGCCCTGCGCGTCGGTCTGGCGGCCGGCAAGCTGTTCCGCTCCCAGGACGAGCGCCGCCACCTGGTGGTGATCGGCAAGGATACGCGCCTGTCGGGCTACATGATCGAGCCGGCCCTGGTCGCGGGCCTGACCAGCGTGGGCCTGGACGTGCGCCTGTTCGGCCCGCTGCCGACGCCGGCCGTGGCCATGATGACCCGCTCGATGCGCGCCGATCTGGGCATCATGATCTCGGCCTCGCACAACGACTTCGCCGACAACGGCATCAAGCTGTTCGGCCCCGACGGTTACAAGCTGTCGGACGAGCAGGAGCTGGGCATCGAGGCCCTGATGGACCAGGGCCTGCAGGAAGGCCTGGCCGCCCCGCGCGAACTGGGCCGGGTCAAGCGGATCGACGACGCCCAGGCGCGCTATGTCGAGATCGTCAAGGCGACCTTCCCGCGTCATCGCAATCTCTCGGGCCTGCGCATCGTCATCGACTGCGCCAACGGCGCGGCCTATCGCGTCGCCCCCACCGCCCTCTACGAGCTGGGCGCGGAGGTGATCTCGCTGGGCGTCGATCCGGACGGCACGAACATCAACGAGGAGTGCGGCTCGACCCACCCCGAGGCCATGGCCAAGATGGTTCGCGAGTACCGCGCCGACATCGGCATCGCGCTCGACGGCGACGCCGACCGGCTGGTGATCTGCGACGAGAAGGGCGTGGTGGTCGACGGCGACCAGATCATGGCGATCATCGCCGGCGCCTTCGCCAAGGCCGGAGCGCTGAAGGGCGGCGGCGTCGTGGCCACGGTGATGTCGAACCTTGGCCTCGAACGCCACCTCAAGGGCCTGGGCCTGACGCTGGAGCGCACCGCCGTCGGCGATCGCTATGTCATGCAGCGCATGCGCGAGGGCGGCTTCAATGTCGGCGGCGAGCAGTCGGGCCACCTGATCCTGTCGGACTTCTCGACCACGGGAGACGGCCTGATCGCCGCCCTGCAGGTGCTGGCCGTGATGGTCGAGAGCGGCCAGCCGATGAGCGCGCTCAGCCGCCAGTTCGAGCCCGCGCCGCAGATCCTTGAGAACGTGCGCTTCACGGGCGGCAAGCCGCTGGAGGCCAAGACCGTCAAAGAGGCTATCGCCGACGGCGAGGCCCAGCTGAACGGCTCGGGCCGCATCGTCGTCCGCGCCTCCGGCACCGAACCCCTGATCCGCATCATGGCCGAGGGGGATGATCCGGCCCTGGTCAAGAAGGTCGTCAAGTCGATCGTCGGGGCGGTGAAGGCGGTTTAGGGGGCGCGGACGTCCAGACTGTCCGCTTGGGGGGCGCGGACCTTGGCTTCCTTCTCCCCTTGCGGGAGAAGGTGTCGCTCCGGACTTGATCCGGGGTGACGGATGAGGGGTCGAAAGGCCTCTCCGATAGGGCGGTGCGCACCCTCACCCGACCCGCTTCGCGGCCCACCCTCTCCCGCAAGGGGAGAGGGAAGACGTCCGCAAAGGGTCGAAGCGACCCTTTCGGCGCGCGCTCAAGCCGCGCCCCCGCTTCCCTAAACCCCCAGCTTCGGCGACTTCATCCGGCGCTTGTTGACGTGGTGGCTGGGGGCCTCGGCCTTGATCTCCTCGGGGTACTCGCCCTTGAAGTAGAAGCGCTGCCAGGCCTCCTTGGTCGCCTCCGGGTCGCGCTTGAAGATCAGGTTGTTGAACTCGGTGCGCTTCTCGGCCCAGACGTCGTACTGACGACGCAGCTCGGGGTTGGAGTTCATCGAGCGGATCACCGGCTGGAACGCCTCCATCGGCTTGTCTTGGATGAGCATGATGAAGCAGAAGGTCTCGCCCTTCTCGAACCGCACCGTGCCAGGGCGGGTGAACATCCAGTTCATCGTGAAGGGGAAAGGCAGCCAGTCGGTCTCGATCACGCCCGCGAGCGGCTGGATGCCGTCCTTGATGTGATTGGGCGGCCCCATGGCCATCAGCGACCAACCGGGCGGCGTACGGAACAGATAGCCGGTGTGGAAGGTCACCACCCCGCGGGTGAAGTGCGACTTCACGAAGTCGGTAAAGCCCGGATAGGGGTGGTCGGGCTGGAACTTGATGCACTCCTGGTGCGCCCCACCGTCCCAGGTCATCGAGAAGCCGACCGGGCAGATGATGTCCCAACCGGTGGTGTTGGCCATGGTCAGCGGCAGGCAGCGATAGGGATGACGCTCGGCGAAGCGGTCCATCCAGGCGCGCTGCGGCCGGCCCGGCACGATTTCCGGCGGACGGTTCTCGGTGGGATAGCACTCCAGTTCCATGCCGGTCCTTTGCTTGGTTTTCCTGCCCTGTTCATCCAGGTCTAGCCCTGCGGCCCTCGGGCCGTCTAGTAGAGCCTCATGAAGACCAGAGCTGACCTGTTCGCCTTTTTCGAGGCCCATGGAATTCAACAACGCACCCTAGACCACCCGCCGGTGTTCCGCGTCGAGGAAGGGCTGGAGATCAAGAAGGCCCTGCCCGGCGGCCACACCAAAAATCTCTTCCTGAAGGACGCCAAGGGCCAGCTGTGGCTGATCTCGGCCCTGGGCGAGACGACCATCGACCTGAAACGGCTGCACTCCGTGATCGGCTCGGCCCGGCTGTCGTTCGGCCCCGAGGCGATGATGGTCGAGACCCTGGGCGTGACGCCGGGCTCGGTCACCGCCTTCGGCCTGATCAACGACACCGACCGGCGGGTGCGCTTCGTGCTGGACAAGGCGCTGGCCGACAGCGACCCGGTCAACTTCCACCCGCTGGGCAACGACGCCACCACCGCGGTGTCCCAGGCCGACTTCCGCAAGTTCCTGGCCGCGCTCGGGGTGGAGCCCATGATCGTCGACTTCGGGGCGATGGAAGTCGTCGCCTGACCGGAACAGAGCGTTGCGAAGACGCCCGCCAGGGACCATCTTGGCGGCTGACGCGTTCCTGCCCTCGAGTAGACGAGAGACCCGATGTCCCTGATCGGCGAAAAGCCCGCCGCCCCCGCCGCGGGCAAGAGCGAACACATCAAGGATGGCACGGACGCCAGCTTCATGGCCGACGTGATCGAGGCGTCGAAGACCCAGCCCGTTATCGTCGACTTCTGGGCGACCTGGTGCGGTCCGTGCCGCCAGCTGACGCCCGCCCTGGAAAAGGTCGTCACGGCGGCCAAGGGCGCGGTGAAGCTGGTCAAGATCGACGTGGACGCCAATCCGGGCTTCGCCGGCCAGCTGCGGGTGCAGTCGATCCCGACCGTCTACGCCTTCGTCGACGGCCGCCCGGTGGACGCCTTTCAGGGCGCCCTGCCCGAGAGCCAGGTCAAGGCCTTCGTCGAGAAACTGGCCGGTCCCGCCGGCCCCAGCGCCATCGACGACCTGATCGCCCTGGGCAAGGAATCCCTGGAGATCGGCGACATCGGCGGCGCGGCCCAGGCCTTCGCCCAGGCGCTGCAGACCGACCCGGCCAACATCAAGGCCCTGGGCGGCATGGCCCGGGCCTATCTGATCGGCGGCGACCTGGAAGGCGCGGCCGAGGTGGTGGCCATGGCGCCGGCCGACGCCAAGGACCCTGACCTCGACGCGGCCCGCGCGGCCCTGGCCCTCGCCGAGGCCGCCCCGTCCGAAACCGCCGCCTTCGAAAGGCGCCTGGCCGCCGATCCCGACGACCACGAGGCCCGGCTGGAGCTGGCCAAGGCCCTGGCCGGAGCCGGACGTCTGCAGGACGCGGCCGACCATCTGTTGACCATCATCGCCCGCGACCGCGCCTGGAACGACGAAGCGGCGCGCAAGCAGCTGCTGACGGTGTTCGAGGCCGCCGGCCCGACCTCCGAGGTCGCCAAGCAGGGCCGCCGGCGACTGTCGTCGATCCTCTTCAGCTAGGAGCACGGAGAGACCATGCCGGTGGCCTACCGAAAGATTGGCGATCTTCCGTTGGTGGTTCCGGTGTTCCCGCTGGACGGCGCGCTGCTGCTGCCCGGCGGCCAGCTGCCGCTGAACATCTTCGAGCCGCGCTATCTCAACATGCTGGACGACGCCATGTCGGGCGAACGGATCATCGGCATGATCCAGACCCGGCCGTCGTCGGCGAGCAAGGGCGCCGACCCACAGCGCCCGCCCCTGGCTCCGGTTGGCTGCGCCGGCCGCGTGACCAGCTTCGCCGAGACCAGCGACGGCCGCTACCTGATCACCCTGACCGGCGTCTGCCGTTTCCGCGCGGGCGAGGAACTGCCGGTTCGCACGCCCTATCGCCAGGTGCGCGCCGACTTCAGCCCCTACGAGCCGGACCTGCGCGAGGACGGGACGGGCGTGCGCACGGCCGCCGACATCGACCGGTTGCTGTCAGCCCTGCGCCGCTATCTCGACCACCGGGGCCTGGCGATCGACTGGGGCGACGCCGAAAGCGCACCGTCGGACGCCTTGATCAACAGCCTCGCCATGGCCCTGCCGTTCGACCCGATGGAGAAGCAGGCCCTGCTGGAGGCCGAGACCATCTTCGAGCGCAAGGCGACCCTTACGGCGTTATTGGAGATCGACGCGGCCGGAAGCGACGATGACGAACCCACTTCGATTCAGTAGACAGACGCCATGACCCAAGCCGCCCCTCCCCCCGTCGATGTCGATCCGCGCCTGCTGGAAGTGCTGGTGTGCCCCGTGACCCGCGGCCCGCTGGAATACGACCGCGCCAAGGGCGAACTGATCAGCCGCTCGGCCAAGCTGGCCTATCCCATCCGCGACGGCGTGCCGATCATGCTGCCGGAAGAGGCGCGGGAACTGGACGCCTAAATCCTCCCCCTAGCGGGGGAGGTGGTCGCGAAGCGACCGGAGGGGGAAGTCCTGCCAAACCGGCCATTCCCCTCTCCGTCGGCTGCGCCGACACCTCTCCCACGGGGAGAGGATTTCTACAGCGCCTGCCCCCGCAGCAGCTTGGGCAGATCCCCCACCCCGCCGCCGGCTTCGTGCATGAAGAACCGCCGCGCCGGAGCGATGCGGTTGACCACCGCCAGGCCCGCCCCGCGCGCCACGCGCAGCAGCGGGTTGTCGTTGGAGAAGATCCGCACGAAGGCGTCAAAGGCCAGGGCGTTGGTCACGGTGTCGAACCGCCGCCAGCGAGCGTAGCGTTCCAGCACCGCCTCGGCGCCGATGTCCTCGCCGTTGCGCACCGCCTCGACCAGCACCTCGGCCAGCGCGGCGGCGTCCTTGAGGCCCAGGTTCAGCCCCTGGCCGGCGATCGGATGCACCCCGTGGGCGGCGTCGCCGATCAAGGCCAGGCGCGGGGCGGTCATCCGTTCGGCCAGCAGCAGCGACAGCGGATAGACGAAGGTCGGCCCGACCACCTCGACCTGGCCCAAGAAGTCACCGAAGCGGCGCATCAGATGGGCATGGAACATCTCGGGCGAGCCGTGTCGCAGGGCCTCGCCGCGCGCGGTGCTTTCGGTCCAGACCAGGCTGGCGCGGTTCTCGGTCAGCGGCAGGATGGCGAACGGGCCGCTGGGCAGGAAATATTCGTGGGCCACGCCCTCGTGCGGGCGCTCCAGCTTGACGGTGCAGACCACGCCGCTCTGGCCATAGCCCCAACCGATGTGGCCGATGCCCGCCGCCTGGCGCAGGACCGAGCCACGTCCCTCGGCGCTGACCGCCAGCGGCGCGGTCAGGACCCGGCCGTCGGACAGGATCAGGCGCGCCGCCCCCGGCGTCACCTCCAGGTTCTTCGCGGCCATCGGGGCGATTACCGGGATGTCCTTGTCGATCACCGCCTTGGACAGCGCCGCGCGGATCTGGCGGTTCTCGACCAGATAGCCCAGCGGCTCGCCCTCGATGCGGCCGGAGATCTCGCTGGAATCGAAGCGCAGGAACGAGGCCGAGGGCTTGCGCGCCGCCGCGCCGGGCGTGCGGCCGTCGGTGACCAGGATCTGCTCGATGCGCTGGGCGTGCGGCTCCAGCGCCTCGCCCGCCCCGATCGCCCGCCACTGGCGGAACGAGGAATAGGCGATGGCCGAGCTGCGCCCGTCGAAGGTCGGCGCCAGCTGGGCGTCGAAAGGCTGGGGATCGACCAGCAGGGGCTTGAGGCCGCCGGACTTCAGGGCGAGAGCCAGGGTGGCGCCGGCCATGCCGGCGCCGGCGATGATCACATCAGCGTCGTGAGCGGGAGCGCGCATGGCGGGGATATGGGCTCCTTGGCGCGAGCCTGTCCAGACGCGCGGCTACTTCTTTTCCGCGTAAGGGGCCTTGGCGTCGGCGCGAACGATGCCGCGCGTGGCGTCGCCGACCCCGACCAGCACGAACTGCACCGCCAGGGCGCAGAGGATCAGGCCCAGGACCCGCACCACGATGCTCATGCCGATGCGGCCCAACGCCCGGCTGATAAGCGGCGCGGCCCAGAAGGCGGCCACGACCACCGCCGAGACGGCGGCGATCACCGCCACCCCGATGCCCGCTCCCGCCAGGCCCAGGAGCTTGGCCTCGGCCGCGTAGATGATCACGGTCGAGATCGCGCCCGGCCCGATCAGCAGCGGCATGGCGAACGGCACGATCAGCCGCTCGAACCGCATCTTGGCGTAGGCCCGCGGCGACTGGTCCTCCAGCCCCTCGGCGGCGTCGGCGAACATGGTGGTGAAGTCGTCACGCACCATGTCGAGACCGAGAATGAACAGGATGATGCCGCCGGCGATGCGGAAAGCCTGCATCGAAATGCCGAAGAAGGCCAAGAGGCCCACGCCCGTGAAATAGAAGAAGATCAGGAAGGCGGTCATGAACAGGCCGATGTAGACGGCCACCATCCGCCGCCCCGCCGCGGCCGCGCCCAGGGTGGCGGCGGCGAACAGCGGCACGTTGCCGATCGGGTCGATCAGGGCGAACAGGGCGACGAAGAAGTTGACGGCGAGTTTGGCCTCGGTCATTCGACGTCCCTACCTTTCAGATCGCGCCCAAGCTTGTCCTTCCTAGGAGGAACGCCCGCGCGCGCCAACCCCTTGAGGACCCGACATGACCGCCGACCCGCGCCTGATCGTGCCGCTCGACCTGCCCACCGTCGAGGAGGCGCGCGACATGGTCGAGCGCCTGGGCGACTCGGTCAGCTTCTACAAGATCGGGCTGGAGCTCTTGGCCAGCGACGGCATGACCCTGGCGCGCGAGCTGAAGACGAGCGGCAAGCAGATCTTCCTCGACTGGAAGCTGCACGACATCGGCGCGACCGTCGAGCGCTCGGCCCGCGTGCTGGCCCGGAGCGGCTGCGACCTGCTGACCGTCCACGCCGAGCCGCAGGTGATGAAGGCGGCGGTCCAGGCGCGCGGCGACTCGTCCCTGAAGATCCTGGCCGTCACGGTGCTGACCAGCCTGACCGACGCCGACCTGATCGAGATGGGCTACGCGTTCGGCGCCCGCGACCTGGTCGAGCGTCGGGTGCGCCAGGCCGTGGACTGCGGCGTCGACGGCATCGTTTCCTCGCCGCACGAGGCCGCCTTGGCCCGTGAGATCGCCAAGGCGGCCGGACGCCCAGACTTTCTGATCGTCACCCCGGGCGTGCGCCCCTTCTGGTCGGCCAAGAACGACCAGGCCCGCGCCGCCACCCCCGAAGCCGCCATCCGCGCCGGCGCCAGCCACCTGGTCTGCGGCCGTCCGATCACGGCGGCCAACGACCCGCGCGAGGCGGCGCTGAAGGTGATCGCGGAGATCGCGGGGGTCTGATCTTGGCTCCCTCTCCCCTTGCGGGAGAGGGGGCCCGAAGGGCCGGGTGAGGGGTCGCGCTCCGCTATCCGCAGCGGCCCTTCATCCCTCATCCCTCTGGAACATCATCACGCCAAGCCGCCACATCCGGCGCAGGCATTCTCTCAGGAAGACCCGGCGGGCCGCGACGTCGAAGCCGGCGAAGATAGGATCGCCAACCATGTCGCCCATGGTGCGCGCGCCATCGCACCAGGAGAACACGGCCGCCTCGGTCTCGTTGACCAGGAAGGCGACGCCGTTCCGCACCATCACGAACTGGCCTTCACGCTGCTCCAGCATCGCATCGGGATAACGGCGCGGCCGATAGGCGAAGATCTCATCGCCGTCGAACGGCAGGCGATGCGCCCGCTCCGGATGGCGCAGGACGAAGGCGTGCTTGATCGAAGCGCCGAGGACGCCTTCGACCGCCGCCCAGCGTTCCTGGTCTGGCAACGGCGCGATCCGATCGATCAAGGGTTGCGGCAGATAGGCGTGGGGTTCGTAATTGGCGGGCTCCATCCACGATTGAAAGGCCAGGCCGGCGCTCTCGATCCACTCCAGAACCTGTGGCACGGTGTAGGCGCGGTCCTGCGGGTGCAAGAAGGTGTCAACGACGCCCGCGTCGTAGCCAAGATCCAGCGCGCGCTGGTTGAAAGCTTGGACCGGATGCTCCGGCGGCAGCACGCCGAGGACATAGCGCGCAAAGGCGACATCGTCGGCGCTTTGGGTCAGGCCCATTCGTCGAAAGACATCCTGCATCAGATAGACGCCCATCCGGCCGACGGCGCCATAGACCATGATGAACATCGCTCCGTCGGGGGCGAGCACCGTCTTCAGGGCCGCCAACCCTTCGAGCGGGTCGGCCATGTGATGCAGTACGCCCGTCGACACGACCAGATCGAACGTCTCCTGCAGCTTGCCGACGTCGCGCAGGTCGCCTTGATAGAGCTCCAGATTGGTCAGGCCAAACCGTTCGCGCAGGAAGCGCTGGTGACCGAGACTGGCGTCGGAGATATCCACGCCCACGACCTGGGAATCGGGGTTCCGGTAGGCGATCACGGAAGCCTGAACCGTCCCGCAGCCCGCGACCAGGATCTTCGGCGCCGTCGTGCGTCCCTCGGGCCAGAACATCGGTCCGAAATAGCTGGGATCGCCAAAATCGACGTGGCCGGCCTCGACCCTGACATCGAGATCGCTGAACGCCTCCGGATAAACGTAGGCGGTGTACTGGGCGGCGACGCGCGCGGTGACCTTATCCATATCGCCTCATAACGGAACGCCTCGAGACAGGCGAGCCGAAGGAGCCGGCGCCCATATAGCCCGCGCCGGCTAGGCCAGCTCCAGCGCCCGCAGCACCGCGAACTGGTCGTAATAGGGGCGTTCGCAGACGATCTTGTCGCCGCCCGGTGAAAACTCGAAGCTGGCGGCCATGCGGATGCGGAACGGCTTGCCGGTCGCCTCGACCGTGCGGC
>NZ_DATFAV010000060.1:0-40088 GCF_035254145.1 Caulobacter sp.
TCGAGCCGACACCTCCCCCGCTAGGGGGAGGATTTTCAGTCCGCAATTCCCCTCCGTCACCTGCGACTTCATCGCCACACCTCATTCGCAATCTCATCTAAAATGTCAGAAGGCATTTTGACGAGGATCAAGGGATCACCAGATATCGGGTCCGCGACCGCCGAGCTTCGGCGTGAGGATGAGATCCGATGCCGTCTCGAACGCTGCTGTTGTCCGTAAGCCTGCTGGCCCTGTCCGTGGCCAGCGCTCGCGCCGAGACCCAGGTCGCCGATCAGGTCGACGCGGTGGTGATCGTGGCGCGCGACAAGGCCGGTCTCCTGGAGAAGACGCCGAGCAACACGGTGTTCGGGATCGACAAGCCGCTGATCGAGACGCCGCGCTCGGCCAGCCTGGTCAGCGACCTGACGCTGGAGCGCTACGGCGTCCAGACCCTGGACGGAGTCACCAAGGTCGCGCCCGGAACCCACACCGCCAGCTTCTATGGCGTGCCGGGGGCGCTGAACATCCGAGGGAACCTGGCCGAGAACTACTTCCGCGGCTTCAAGCGCGTGGAGAACCGCGGGACCTATTCGACGCCGATCGGCGGGGCGGCGCGCATCGAGATCCTGCGAGGGCCGCCGACGCCGGTCTACGGCGCGGGCAAGGTCGGGGGGCTGGTCAACTTCATCCCGAAATCCGCGCGCGACGAAGGCCGCTTCCTGGCCGGGCCGGAAGGCGAGGCGACGGCCACCTTCGGCAGCTACAACAAGAAGCTGGTCACCGGCCAGTTCGGCGCGCCGGTCAACCTCGGGTCGGCCGAGGGCGGGGTCTATGTCTATGGCGAGGCCGAGGACAGCCACAGCTACTATCGTGGGATCTATCCGCGTCACCAGACGCTGGAGGCCTCGGCCGACTTCGACCTGGGGAGCGGCTGGAGCGCGGCCTTCGGCGGCATGGCGTTCCATAGCGAGGGCGACGTGCAGACGCCCGGCTGGAACCGCCTGACCCAGGACCTGATCGACCACCGGACCTATGTCACCGGCCGCGACACGACGCTGAAGGACGCGAACGGCGACGGCAGGCTGACGCCCAACGAGATCGGCGCCTACCCCTACGCCAGCGCCCTCTATCTGCCGTACTACGGCTATCCGACGACCGACGCGAACCACACGCTGGACGTCGGGGTGGGGACGACCAGACTGGACCGCCGCACGGTCTATATCAGCCCCGTGGACTTCTCGAAGACCAACACCCAGACGCTTTATTTCGACCTGGCCAAGGACCTGGGCGAGGACCGTTCGCTGAAGCTGCAGCTGTTCCACGACCGTCAGGACAACCGGCGGTTCGTCTCCTACGGCTATCCGTCGGCCGTGGACGCCAAGGTCAGCGAGGTTCGCCTGACCTACGCCTTCCCGACAGACGTGGGACCGGTTCACGCGCGCACCCTGGCCGGCGTCTCGCACCGCTGGTTCGAGGGGCGTCGGCGCGAGAGCTACAACAGCGGCCTGATCGCCCTGGACCGTCGCGACATCAGCTTCGGCGCGACGGCGACCGACATCATCGACAGCCCGTTCGACGACGAGCCCGGCGGGATCGGCGTGCGCTGGGAGAACGACAACCGCTCGACCTGGAAACAGACCGGCGCGTTCGTCACCTCCGACATCGCGGCGGGGCGCTGGAACCTGATCCTGGGCGGGCGCTGGGACCGCTACGAGGTCGAGAGCCAGGACAGCGGCTTCCTCAGCTTCACGGCCGTTGGGCGCCAGGCGGCCGATCGCGACAAGGCGACCTGGAGCGCCAGCCTGACCTACAAGCTGCCGGTCGGGTTGATGCCCTACGCCAGCTACGCCAAGGCCGCTGCCCTGGAGATGAGCCAGGCTGGCGACATCGCGCCGGGCCTGGTGGCGGACGGCTCATGGCTGTCCAGCTCCGATCTCGCCGAGGCGGGGGTGAAGTTCCAGCTGCTGCGCGGGACCCTGATCGGTTCGCTGGCCGCCTACCGCCAGACACGCACCCAGATCGCCGGCGCGATCTCGCCGCCGACCGTCCAGGGCCTGCGCTCGAAGGGCGTCGAGCTGGAAGTCCGCTGGCTGGCGTCCGAGCGCCTGTCCTTCACCTTCGCCGGCAACAATCAGCGCACGACGGTGCGCGGGCCCGACACCTCGTTCCAGTACATCCCGGCCTATACGGCGGGCGTTCCAGGCGCGCAGGGCTATGGCGGCTCCTACGTTGTCTGGAGTTTCGCCAGCTTGCCGGGGCGGAGCGGCGACTACGCCTACACCCTGACGCCGAAATCGGTGCTGAGCCTCTACGGGACCTACACCAGCAAGGGCTATGACTGGGGGCAGGCGGGGGCGACCCTGGGCGTCAGCCATGTCGGCCGCACCGCCGGCACGGTCCAGAACGCGGTGCGCTATCCGAGCTATGCGCTGGTCAACGCGTCGGCGTTCGTCGCGCGCGGGCCTTACACCCTGTCGTTCAATGTCGATAACCTGTTCGACAAGTTCTATTTCACCCCCGACGCCGACACCTACGCCAACCTTGGGGCCCTGCCCGGCAAGGGGCGGGAGTGGCGGGCCACCCTGAAGCGGACGTTCTGACTTGACCCAAACCGAAGACCGCTTCCGCCCGTGGCTTCTGTTGGCGGCGTTCAGCCTACTGCTGTTCCTGATCACCGCCTCGACCTACGGCTCGCTGGGCGTGGTGCTGCCGGCGATGATCGGCGAGCTGAAGTGGAGTTTCGAGAAGGCGTTCCTTGGCTTTTCGGTGCTGGGCGTGTTCACCGGCGCCTCGTCCTGGCTGCCGGCGATCCTGATCCGGCGGATCGGGGTGCGCGGGACGCTGCTCGCGGGCGCGGCGGTGCTGGCGGGCGGCTTCTTCGGCGTCGCCAACGCCGAGAGCCTGCTGAGCTACTATGTCGGCGCGGCCGCGTGCGGCGTCGGTTTCCAGATGGCGGCCCTGATCCCGGGCACGCACGTGCTGTCGTCGCTGTTTCGCAAGCGCGCCCTGCCGTTCGGGATCTACTTCACTTTCGGCTCGCTGGGCGGCGCGGCCGGACCGTGGATGGCGCTCAGCCTGATGGGCGCCAGCGGCGGCGACTGGCGCCAGTACTGGATCGTCCAAGCGGCGCTGGCGGCGGCGGTGGGCCTGGTCTGCGCCCTGATGGTCGGCGGCTCGAAGTGGCTGGCGCGGGCCGCCCACGAGGTGGATCTGGAGGTCGAGCAGGAGGCCCGCGAAGCGCCCGCCGACGCCCGCGTCTATCGCACCGCCCACGAATGGACCGTCCAGCAGGCTCTGCGCACGCCGCAGTTCTACGTGCTGGTCGCGGCCTATTTCAGCCACCTGCTGGTCGGCGTCACCGTGGCCAGCGTCTCGGTGACTCACCTGAGCGAACTGGGCGTGGCCGCCGGCGTCGCCGCGGTGGCCGCCGGCGCCCTGGCCGCCAAGATGCTGAGCCTGGAGTCGCTGATGCAGACCCTGGCGCGGCTGGCCGGCGGGGCCTTGGGCGATCGCGTCGATCCGCGCTGGCTGCTGGTGCTGGCGCAGGGGATGCTGGTCGTTGGCCTGCTGGCCCTGGCCCACGCGGCCACGCCGGTCCTGATGCTGGTCTACGCCATCGGCACGGGCGTCGGCTTTGGCCTGACCGTCCTGGCCGTGACCGTGCTGCTGCTGAACTATTACGGCCGCCAGAGCAATCTGGAGCTCTTCTCCCTGACATGCCTGGTGGGCGCGGTCTCGGCGGCGGGGCCATTCATCGCCGGGGCCATGCGCGATCGGCTGGGGAGCTTCTCGCCGACCTTCCAGCTGTTCGCGGCGGTGACGGCGGTGGTGTTCGTGGCGGTGCTGGCCATGCGGCCGCCAAAGGCGCCTGCTTAGGGGGCCTGCGTAGGGGCGCTGGCGCACCACCCAAAGAAAAAGCCGCCCCGGCGAACCGGGGCGGCTTCGTCTCGATCCTAAGCGATCAGGCTTAGAAGGCGGCCTTCAGGCTGACCACGATACGGCTGTCGTAGATCTTGCCGAACTTGTGCTCGTCGGTGTCGTGGTAACGCAGGTCGGCCGACAGCTTGTCGGTCAGGGCGTAGGCGAGGCCGACGTTCCAGGTGTTGTAGTTGCCGTAGTTCTTGATGGCCTGGTGGCCGACGGCGCCCGACAGGGTCAGCTTCGGCGCGACCGGAACGGCGGCGTTGGCTTCGACGTAGGTCGAGTCGCCGCCATCGCCCGGATATTCCGGCGAGTAGTAGACCGCGGCGCCCAGGGTGGCCGGACCGAAGGTGTGCGAGGCGGCGGCCTTCAGCTCGACGTAGCTGTACGAGCCTTGAATGCCCTTGTCCTCGACGTAGCCGTAGTACAGCACGCCCAGGTCCAGCGAGGTGTCGCCGATGGTCGGACGCACGCCGGCGTACAGGTCGATCTCGGCGGTCGGGTCATCGGCGCCGAAGTCGACGTTCGAGGCCCAGACGCCCGCGTAGCCGATGCCGTAGGTGGCGTCGATGCCGCCTTGGATCGCCGGGTCTTCCTGGGTCTGGCTCACGCCGCGGAAAACGTAGTCGCTGGTCACGCCGAGGTTGTACGAGAGCTTCAGCTCGTCGGCCATCGCGGCGCCGCTCAGGGCGACCGTGGCGGTGGCGGCGGCCAGCGCGATCTTCATGGCTTTCATTGTTCTATCCCCTTTTCTGTGTCGTCTCCCGGGTTGGTTCCCGAGCCCCGACCGCGCCTGCAAGCGCAGTTGCGTCCCTGGTCGATTAACCGTGGACGCGTCCTTAGTTGCAATCGGAGGGGTTAAAGCGCCAGCCACAAGGGCGCCCGGCGCTTAAAGTTTGGGCGCAGTGTGACGAATTTGCTTCAGAACGTACGCAGGCGGGCAACAGGCGCCGGAAAAGCGAATCTCGCTTGTCGTGTGGCGCTACGGCCCCGCTTGCGGGGCGCGAGTCTGTCCGGGGGTCAGCGCATGCCCAGGCTGGCGCCGCCCAGATGCAGACCCGCGTCCACCAGCAGCGTCTCGCCGGTGACGTGCCGCGAAGCGGGCGAGGCGAAGAAGACCGCCGCGCCGGCGACATCCTCCGCGGTCGAGGCCACCTTCAGGGGCGTGGCCGCCGCGGCGCCGGCCCGCAGGCGGTCGATCCGCTCGGGCTCCATCGCCTTGCCGAACCAGGGCGTGTCGATGAAGCCGGGGCAGATGGCGTTGACGCGGATGCGCGGCGCCAGGGCCCGCGCCAGGGAGAGGGTCATGGTGGTCAGGGCGCCCTTGGACGCGGCGTAGGGCACCGAGGAGCCATTGCCGACGACCCCGGCGATCGAGGACGTGTTGACCACCGCGCCCGGCGCCGGCGCGGCCTCTAGCAGCGAGCGCGCGGCCCGCACCATCTGGAAGGCGCCCACGACATTGACCGAATAGAGCCGTAGGAAGTCCTCGGCGTTCACCGCGTCGAGATCGGCGTGGTTGGGCGCGAACTTGGTGATCCCGGCGTTGTTGAACAGGGCGTCGATCCGGCCCGTGACGCCCGCCGCCGAGGCGATCTTGCGGCAGTCCTCGTCGCTGGCGACGTCGGCCTGGACCAGGACCGCCTTGGCGCCCTGCGCCTCGACCAGGCGGGCGGTTTCCTCGGCCTCCTCGGCGCTGCGGGCGTAGTTGACGACGACCAGGCCCGCGCCGCGCCGGGCGGTCTCCACGGCGATCGCTCGGCCAAGGCCGGTGGAGGCGCCGGTGATCACCACCGTGAAGCCGTCAAAGTCACGCCCCAGCATCCGATTCCTCCAAGCCCGTTAGGGTCAAACGCTTGTTCGCGATGTTGTAGCGGGCCGCGAGCGTCTTGTCTCGGTGACCGGCGAGGCCTAAATCGCGCCGATGACCGATCTCAACGTCACCCAGCTGGGCCGCGTCGTCGACGCGCCCGACAGCCCCGAGGCCGCCGTCCTCGAGCGCGTGCCCAATCCGCAGAGCGACGTGCTGTATCTGGCCCGCTTCGTCGCGCCGGAGTTCACCTCGCTGTGCCCCGTCACCGGCCAGCCCGACTTCGCCCATCTGGTGATCGACTACGCGCCCGGCGACTGGCTGATCGAGAGCAAGTCGCTGAAGCTTTATCTGACCAGCTTCCGCAATCACGGCTCGTTCCACGAGGACTGCACCGTCAAGGTCGCCCGCAAGATCGTCGAGATCGCCGAGCCGCGTTGGCTGCGCATCGGCGGCTACTGGTATCCGCGCGGCGGCATCCCGATCGACGTCTTCTGGCAGACCGGCCCCGCGCCGGAGGGCCTGTGGGTTCCAGACCAGGGCGTGGCGCCCTATCGCGGCCGCGGCTGAAGCCCGCGCCGCCGCGCCTCTAAAGTGGGGTGGAGGCGCGGCGTTCTCAGGGAGAGAATAGCGGCCCCTCCGGACATTCCATTCGGAAGGCTGGGCGGCGCGCGCCGATGAGGGCACAGACACGCATCCGCCTGTCCGGAAAGGCGATGCTTATTCGCCCGCATCACGGGGGATGTCAGGCGCCCCGCGACGAGCGCTTGGCGATGAGCGGCCGAGCGACGAAAGCCGCCGTTGGCGCGCCGGAGGATGTCCGCGTCCAGCGCGCCATGCGCTAGACTAGCGTTATGAAGGACATCGACGTCGGTTCCGGATCCGACCTTTCCCGACAGGCGGCCATACTGACACTGGGCGTCTGGAGCCTGGACACCCTGCTGTTTGGCCTGCCGTACCTGGCGGCCGGCAAGGCGCCGCCGGCGGGGCTGTCGGTCAGCTGCGCGCTGTTCGGAGCGGCTGGCGCGCTGCTTTCGGTTCTCGTCTACCGACGGGCCGCGCGAACCTTGCGCGAAAAGGGATCGGTCCGTTTCGTAGCCCTGCTGCCGACGGTCTTCGCCGCAGCCCTCGTCTTGGCCGCGCTCGACGTGCTGGTTGGCGGCCCTCTGCGGACGGCGCTGGACGGCGTCCATCCCTCGGCCCGAGCGACGGCGGCGCGGGGCGTCAGCCAGGCCCTGGTCGCGGCCTGGATGTTCGCCCTGCTGGGCGCGCTGTTCCTGATGATGATCGCCATGCGCGTGGCGCGTGAGCAGGAGCGTCAACTGGCCAGGGCTCGCGCCCAGGCCCTGGAGGCCGAGGCCCAGGCCAACGCCGCCCGCCTGGCGGCCCTGCGCTATCAGCTCAATCCGCACTTCCTGTTCAACACCCTCAACGCCGTCTCCGCCTCGGTGATCACCGGCCGCAACGAGGAGGCGGAGTCGATGCTGGCGCGCCTGGCCGAGTTTCTGCGCTTGACCCTGGCGGCCGACCCCCAGGCCATGATCCCGCTGGAGGACGAGCTGGCCGGCCTGCAGGCCTATCTCGAGATCGAGAGCGTCCGGTTCCGGGATCGGCTGGGCGTGGCGTTCTCCTGCCCCGACGACCTGCGCGGGGCCCTGACGCCCAGCTTCATCCTGCAGCCTCTGGTCGAGAACGCGATCAAGCACGGCGTGGCCCGCACCAGCCGGCCCGTCACCATCGGGCTGGAGGTGTCGCGCGACGGCGATGATCTGGTGGTGGTCGTCGAGGACGACGGCGAGGCTGGCGTCCAGCCGGTCGCCGGCATGGGCGTGGGGCTGAACAACGTGCGCCAGAGGCTGGAGGTGCTGTTCGGGGCGCGAGGACTCTTGCAGGCCGCGCCGCGCGAGCGGGGCTTCCTGGCGCGAATCCGGATGCCGCTGCGGTTCCAAACCGTTCAGGAGGGGGGCGCTCAATGACCTTGAAGGTGCTGTTGGTCGACGACGAACCGGCCGCCCTGGAGCGGCTCTCGGCCCTGTTCGCTCAGATCCCCGACACTCGGCTGGTTGGCCTCGCTCGCAACGGGCGCGAGGCCGCCCAGGCGATCGCCGAGCTGGCGCCGGACCTGGTCATGCTGGACATCCAGATGCCTGAGCTGAGCGGCCTGGCCCTGGCCTCGGAGCTGGCGCCCGAGGGGCGACCGGAGATCGTCTTCGTCACGGCCTTCGAGGCCTACGCCGCCGACGCGTTCGCGGTGGAGGCCGCCGACTATCTGCTCAAGCCCGTGCGCTTCGACCGTCTGCGCCAGGCCGTCGAGCGGGCTCGGCGGCGTCGGACCTTGCAGAAGGCGTTCGAGCGGGCCGAGGCCGAGCCGGCCCGCGAGAATGACCTGGACGGGATCTGGGTCGCGACCCGCCATGGCCATGTCCGGGTGGCCGTCGACGACATCGACTGGATCGAGGCGGCCAAGGACTATGTCCTGCTGCACACTCCTACCCGCAGCCACATCCATCGCATCACCATGAGCGCCCTGGAGCAGGCCCTGGATCCGACCAAGATGATCCGCGTCCATCGCTCGGCCTTCGTCAGTCCCGACCGGGTCGAGGCGGTCAATCGCCTGGGCAAGGGGCTGATCGCCCTGGTGCTGCGCGACGGCGTCGCCGTGCCCGTGGGGCCGACTTACGTGAAGGTGGTGCAGGCGCGCTTGGGGCTGGCGAGCCTGGAAGAAGCGTAAGGCGACGGCGCGTCCCTATGCCTTCGTGAGGCGCCGGCGGTTGGCCCGCACCTTGCGCCGCAGGTGGGCCAGCGAGGCGGAGGCGATGGCCGGGCCCGACGCCCCCAACTGACCCGTCGCGGCCAGCATCGGCAGTGTAAGGCCCGCGGCGACCTTTTCCCCGACCATCAGTTGCGCCTCGGCCTGGGCGGCCGCGCCGCCGGCCGCCAGCTTCATCATGCGCAGGCCGATCACGGCCGAAGCCTCAAGACCGAGCGACCAGCTGTCGAAGGCCAGAGTCGTCCAGGAATCCTTGCGTCTCGCCATCGGTGTTCCTCGCGTGCTTGAGGCCTCAACGCTCCGAGATCAGTTCGGGCTCCAGCGGCTGGTGAGCGACGTCGCATCGGGACGCTGGCGCTCCTGGGGCTGTTCGGTGGCCGTGCCGAGGTAGAGGAAGCCGGCGACCTTCTCGTCCGGGCCGCAGCCCAGGATGTCCAAGGCGCGCGGGTCGTAGCTGTACCAGTCGGTGATCCAGTTGGCGCCCCAGCCCAGGGCCGAGGCGGCCAGCAGCATCTGATGGCAGACGGCGGCGGCGCTCTGGCGCTGCTCCCATTCGGGGATCTCGCCAGGCAGGTGGCGCGAGATCACGGCCACGGCGACGGGCGGATTGTTCAGCTTGCGCAGGGCCGCGTTGGCCTTGGCGGGGTTGGCCTGGCTGTCGGCCAGCGCCGCGACGCGCGCGGCGAAGGCGTCCTTGGCGGGGCCTTCGATCACGATGAACCGCCACGGCGCCAGCTTGCCATGGTCGGGCACGCGGACGGCCAGGCGCAGGATGTCGGCCAGCTGCGCGGCGTCCGGCCCCGGCGCGGCCAGGCTCATGGCGCTGGCCGAGCGCCGCCGGGCCAGGAAGGCGACGGTTTCGGGCGAGGCTTCGACCGGCAGGGTTTCGCCAAATTCGGGGGCGGGGGGAACGGAACCGGCCATGACGGTCTCCTCACGAGCGTTGGAGCGTTGTAAGCCGATCAGGTAGGCCTTGAAGGGCCGCGATGGAACCGCGCGCGGACGAGAAAACGGCGCGGCCCTGAACTTCGGAGACACGATGCCCGAGAAGCCCGCCTGGCTGAAACCGCATGGAAAGCCCTGGGGCGTCGCCTCCAGCAAGGTCGTCTACGACAATCCATGGATCACGGTGACCGAATACCAGGCGGTGGCGCCGACGGGGCGGCCGGCGCTGTACGGCAAGGTCGGCTTCAAGAACCAGGCGATCGGGATCGTGCCGCTGCACGCCGACGGCACGGTGACCCTGGTCGGCCAGAACCGCTTCTCGTTCGCCAACTATAGCTGGGAGCTGCCCGAGGGCGGCGCGCCCCACGGCGAGGATCCGCTGGACGGCGCCAGGCGCGAGCTGGCCGAGGAGGTTGGCCTCATGGCCGCCGACTGGCGGATGATCCTGAAGATGGAGCTCTCCAACTCGGTCACCGACGAGTTCGCCTACGGCTTCCTGGCCATGGATCTTTCGCCCACCGACACCGCCCCGGACGAGACCGAGGACCTGGCCGTCGCCCGCGTCCCGTTCGGCGAAGCCCTCGACGCCGCCGTCGCCGGCCACATGCCCGACGCATTGACGGTGGCGTTATTGCTCAGGACGCACCATATGGCGGTGCGGGGCGAGCTGCCCGCCGCTCTGGCGGCGCTCATCACGGGCTGACGCGCGCGTTAGTCTCCCTGAAGCATTTTCAGAGAAAATGCTCTATGTACGGCGCCGGCAGGGAAGGGAGAGCCCGATGGCCAAGCACTTGGAAGTGGTGACTTCGGAAACGGAGACGCCCGTCTGGATCGCCCTGCGCAACCAGGCCGAACACGCCGCCAAGGCCGAGCCGGCCCTGGCGTCGCTGCTGAACGCGGTGATCCTGAGCCACGACAACCTGGCCGACGCCCTGACCTTCCAGCTGGCCCGCAAGCTGGGCGACCAGGAGATGCGGGCCATGACGGCCCGCGAATTCGCCGCCGACGCCTTCAAGAGCGATCCCTCGATCGTCGAGGCGGCCGAGGCCGACCTCAAGGCCGTGTTCGAGCGCGATCCGGCCTGCAAGGGCTATGTCCAGCCATTCCTGTTCTTCAAGGGTTTCCTGGCCCTGCAGACCCACCGCGTGTCGCACTGGCTATGGAACGAGGGGCGCGAGACGCTGGCCTTCTATCTGCAGAGCCGGGCCAGCGAGGTCTTTCAGGTCGACGTCAATCCCGCCGCCCGCATCGGCAAGGGCGTGTTCATCGACCACGGCACCGGCATCGTCATCGGCGAGACCGCGGTGGTCGGCGACGACGTGTCTATGCTGCACGGGGTGACCCTGGGCGGCACCGGCGCCGAGCGCGGCGATCGCCACCCCAAGATCGGCAAGGGTGTCCTGCTGGGCGCCGGGGCCAAGGTGCTGGGCAACATCACCGTCGGCGATTACGCCAAGATCGCTTCGGGTTCGGTGGTCCTGCGACCCGTGCCGGCCCACTGCACGGCCGCGGGCGTGCCCGCGCGCCTGGTCAATTGCCCGACCTGCGAGGAGCCGGCCAGGACCATGGACCACACCCTGGCCGAGGCGGTCTATTCGCACGGCGACTACGATATCTGACTTGGGCTTACCGCGTATCCGGATCGGCGGGCTGGCGCTGTGCGCCGCCCTTTGCCTTGGGCTCGCCGCGCCGGCGGGAGCCTCGCCCGCGCCCGTGGGCGGCTATACGATGGTGCGCAGCTATCCGCATGACACGACCGCCTTCACCGAGGGTCTGTTCTATCGCGACGGGTTCATCTTCGAGAGCACGGGCCTGGCGGGCCGCTCGTTCATCCGCAAGTGGAACCTGGAGACCGGCTTCGCCGACCAGGAGCGGATGGTCGACTCCCGCTATTTCGGCGAGGGGATCGTCGACTGGAAGAACCGGCTCTACGAGCTGACCTGGACCAACCAGATCGGCTTCATCTACGACATCGACACCTTCGAGAAGATCGGCGAGTTCAGCTATCCGGGCGAGGGCTGGGCCCTGACGCGGGACGAGACGCGGCTGATGATGAGCGACGGCACCTCGTTCATCCGCTTCCTGGATCCCGAGACCCTGAAGGAGACGGGCCGCATCGAGGTGACCGACGACGGCGTCCCGGTGCGCAACCTCAACGAGCTGGAATGGGTGAAGGGCGAGCTGCTGGCCAATGTCTGGCAGACGACCCGCATCGCCCGCATCGACGTCAAGACCGGCAAGGTGCTCGGCTGGATCGAATTGGCGGGCCTGCTGAAAGAGGCGGGCGTCACCGGACAGCGCGACGACGTCTTGAACGGCGTCGCCTACGACGCGGCCGGCGACCGGCTGTTCGTGACCGGCAAGCTTTGGCCGAAACTTTTCGAGATCAAATTGACCCCGCCCGCGCGCTGACGCGGAACGATGTTCGGGGGACGACGTTAATCCTGTGTCCGCCCCCCTACGCCCCCCCGACCTAGTGGGCGGACCTGAGCCCCGGTCGCGGATCGCCGCCGGGGCTCAACCCTGTCTGGGTCTAGCCTTCCTGAAAAATCCGGGCGCACGTCGCCGCATCGGGCTTGATCTTCGCCGCCATGGGCCTGACGTCGGGCGTGGGCGGAGGTGTCATCAATCCGTACACGGCCGCCGCCCAGATCGCCAACAAAGCCAGGACCTGAAGCGGGGTGACACGGCGGGGATCGACGGGGGGCATGGCCGTCTTATCCCGCGATTGCGCGGCGCGGGATAACGACTTATCCGTCGGCCTTCTGTGAGGTTTCTTCACATGGCTCGCCGCAACCTGCCGCCGCTGAACGCCCTGCGCGCCTTCGAGGCGTTCGGACGTCATGGCCGCATGACGCTGGCGGCCGACGAGCTTTGCGTGACCCACGGCGCCGTCAGCCGGCAAATCCGTCAGCTGGAGACACACCTGGGCGTGGCGCTGACCGAGGGACCGCGCTCTCGGCTGCGGATGACCGAGGCCGGGCTGCGACTGGCCCAGGCCCTGTCGCCGGCCTTCGATCAGATCGAGGCGGCCGCGCCGCGCCCGGCCCCGGCGGGGCCAAGGCCGTTGGTGATCTCGTGCCTGCCGACCTTCGCGATGAAGTGGCTGATCCCGCGTTTGCCGCGCTTCCAGGCCGCCCATCCCGAAATCCCGGTGCGGGTGGCCGAATCCAATGGTCCGTTCGACTTTCGCGAGGACCAGATCGATCTGGCCATCCGCATCCGCCGGACCGGGGAGCCCGACTATCCCGACTCGATCGCCGATCCCTTCATGCGCCACTACCATGGGCCGGTCATGGTGCCGTCCCTGGCTGGAAATCTCGCCGATTTCGACAGCGTCTGCGCCGCTCCGCGCCTGCTGACCCGCACCTATGCGCAGAGCTGGACGGACTGGGTGCGCGACGTGGGCGCTCAATCCCTGCCGCCCGCCATCAGCGAGCAGGAGTTCGACCACTATTTCTACATGCTGGAAGCGGCCGCGGCGGGGCTTGGCGTGGCGGTCGGCCCCTGGGCGTTCGTGCAGCGCGACCTGGCCAGCGGCCGCCTTGTGGCGCCCCTGGGATTCACGCCCGGCCAGACCTGGATCGTGGCCCTGACGCCTCGCGAAGGCGCGTCCGATCGCGCGCTTCTGTTCCGCGACTGGCTGCGCGAGGAGGGGGCTTCGACGCCGCTTCCGCCGGAAGCGGCTTGCGAGTCTCGCGCCGGACGCTAGTTTCGCCCCGATAACGCGCCCCGAGCGCTCAGCTAGAACGAGGGCCTCCCGTGGACGCCACTACCGTCGCCAAGATCGAAAAGCACCTGAAGCGGACCTTCGGCAATCCGCACATCCAAGTGAAGCCCCGCCCGAAGCAGAAGGACTCGGCCGAGGTCGAGGTCGCTGGCGAGTTCATCGGCGTCGTCTTCCAGGACGAGGACGAGGATGGCTCGTTCATGTTCGAAATGGCGATCCTGGGCGAGGATCTCGACTAAACCGCATCAAGCGCGCGCTCAGGCCAAGACCGGCCTGGGCGTCGCGCGGCGGATCATCAGCGAGGCGACGCCGGCGAGCAGGCCCGCGGTTCCCGCGATCAGGAACGCCTCGACATACTGGCCCTGGCTGGCGCGGATGACGCCGGCGCCGATCGCCGCCGTGGCCGCGCCCAACTGGTGGCCCGCGCCGATCCAGCCGAACACGACAGGGCCGTCGCGCTCGCCGAAGGCCTCGGTCGCCAGGCGCGCGGTCGGCGGCACGGTGGCGATCCAGTCCAGGCCGTAGAAGGCCGCGAACACCGACAGGCTGACCACCGAGAAGTCCGAGAACGGCAGGTAGATCAGCGAGAGCCCGCGCAGGGTGTAGTAGACGAACAAGAGCTTGCGACTGTCGTAGCGGTCGGTCAGCCAACCCGAAGCCGTCGTGCCGAACAGGTCGAACAGGCCCATCAGCGCCAGCAGGCCCGCCGCCCGCACCTCCGGCATGCCCCGATCGCCGCAGAAGGCGATCATGTGGACGCCGACCAGGCCGTTGGTGGTCAGGCCGCAGATGAAGAACCCCAGGAACAGCAGCCAGAAGGTCCGGGTCTTGGCCGCGCGGCCCAGGGCCCCGAGCGCGAAGCTCAAGGCGCTTCCGCCGTGGAGCGGGGCGGGCGCCTCATAGTCGTCGGGGGCGCCATAGGGCTTGAGGCCGATGTCCGAGGGGCGCTCGGGAATCAGCAGCCAGACCAGCGGCGCGAGGACCAGGCAGGCGATCGAGATGGTGACCACGACCGGCTTCCAGCCGCCGTGCTCGACGATCAGGGCCATGCCGGGCAGGAAGATCAGCGAGCCCGTCGCGGTCGAGGCGGTCAGCAGGCCCAGCATCAGGCCGCGCCGGGCGACGAACCAGCGGTTCACTACCGTCGCGCCCAGCACCATGGCCACCGCGCCGCTGCCAAAGCCGGCCATCACGCCCCAGGTCGCCACGTACTGCCAGGAGGCGGTCATGAAGACCGAGAGGCCGGTCGAAACCGCCATCAGCAGCAGGGCCAGGGTCACCGTCTTGCGCAGGCCGAACGACTGCATCAGCGCCGCGGCGAACGGACCGGTGAGGCCGTAGAGGAAGATGCCGACCCCGGCCGCCATCGAGATCGCGCCCCGGTTCCAGCCGAACGCCTTTTCCAGCGGCAGGATCAGCACGCCCGGCGCCGCGCGCAGGGCCGCGGCGGCCATCAGGGCCAGGAAGATCGCCCCGGCGACCACGAAGGCGTAGTTCGGCCCGAACGGCCTCTTCTGGCTTGCTTTGGGGCTTGCGGCCTGCATGTCGTCTCTCGATGTTCGGGCGATGTAACCGATCGGTACGGGCTTGATTGGCTACATACGTACCGGTAAGTAACATCGTCAAGCGCTATGTCCAAAAGAACCCCAGAAGAGATCCTCGCCGGCCCCTACGGACCCGGCCCGCGCGCCGCCGAGCGCATCTTCGACACCGCGCGCGAGCTGTTCTACCGCGAGGGCATCCGCGCCGTCGGCGTCGACGAGATCGTCACCCGCGCGGGCGTCACCAAGCCCAGCCTCTATCGCAGCTACAAGTCCAAGGACGAACTGGTCGCGGCGGTGCTGCGCGAGGTGGAAGCCGCCTTCTGGGAACGGTTCGAGGCGGCCGAGGCCCTGCATCCTCGCGATCCCAAGGCCCAGATGGTCGCCTATTTCCAGGGGCTGGCCGACCGCTCGGGCGGCGACGACTATCGCGGCTGCAACCTCTCCAACGCCGTCGTCGAATATCCCGACCGCCACCATGCCGGCCGCCAGGTCGCCCAGGCCCACAAGCAGCAGCTGCGCGAGCGCCTCCGGGCGAAGGCCGCCGAAATGGGCGCTTCCGACCCGGAGCTGATGGGCGACGCCATGATGCTGCTGATCGAGGGGGTCTTCACGTCTAGCCAGATGTTCGATGGCGACGACAAGCCGGCCCTGGCGGCGGTGGGCGCGGTGAAGGCGTTGATCACGGCCTATTGTCCCGCTTGAATGACGGCATGAGTTCGCCCGCCACCGTCCCCGACCACGTCCTGGATCGTCCCGTCTGGTCCGCCCTCAACGGCCGCCAGGCTCATCTGGCGCTGCGTCGTGGCGGGGTGGCGCGGATGAAGCCCGACTACGGCCTGTTCGCGGCGACCGCGGACGAAGGCCCCGCATCCCTCGCGGCCTTGGGCGAGCTGGTGCGTGAGCTGGGCGATGTCGGGCTCGTCGAACTGGCCGCGCCACCGCCGGTCCCGGGAACGAAGGTCGTTTCCAGCGCCGTGTGCCTGCAGATGGAAGCCAGCCAGGTCGCGCCCGCCTGGGACGTCGCCTTCGAGATGCTGACCTTGGGCGACGCGGATGCGGCCGAGATGTTGGCCCTGGCCACCCTGACTAAGCCTGGCCCGTTCTTCGCGCGCACCCATCAGCTTGGCGCGTTCATCGGGGTGCGGGTCGAGGGCCGATTGGTCGCCATGGCCGGCGAGCGGATGCGGCCCGACGGCTACACCGAGGCCAGCGGCGTCTGCGTCCATCCCGACCACCGCGGCAAGGGCTATGCGGCCCGGCTTCTGCGCGAGGTGACGGCCAAGATCCTGGCGCGCGGCGAGCGGGCCTTCCTGCACAGCTACGCCGACAACAGCACGGCGATCGGGCTCTACGAGTCGCTCGGCTATCGCGGCCGGCGCGAGGTGGTGTTCACAGTGCTGACGGCGGCCTAGTAGGCCAACCGCCCCTTCATCTCTCCGAACGGAACCATGACGGCCTCGCGATAGGCGGGACGCCGCCGCAGCCGCGCGTACCAGGCCTCGACGTTCGGCGTATCCGGCCGATCGATGTCCAACTCGAAATAGCGATAGAGATGCGTTCCAGTCGGGATGTCGGCCAGGCTTGGCGCCTCGCCGCCCAGGAACGGCCGGTCGGCCAGGATCCTGTCGAGCAGGACGAGGTGGCGCCCGCAGGCGGCCAGGGCGGCGTCGACGGCGGCCATGTCCCGCTGGGGTTCCGGCGTTCGATACCAACCCCAGAAGACGCCCGTCAGGAAGTCCCGTTGCAGCGCGGTCTGGGTCCAATCCATCCAGCCGTCCGCCTCGGCCCGAGCGGCCGGGGTGACGGGCCACCAGGCGGGGCCGCCATGCTGGGCGGCGAGATAGCGGAGGATGGCGTGGGATTCCCAGACGACCACGCCCCCATCGTCGATGACCGGGATGCGCCCATGCGGGTTCATCGCCAGGAATTCAGGGGCGTCGAGCCCGCCGTGGTCGCCGCCGGCGGGAATGTGCTGGTGGGAGAGGCCAAGCTCGCCCACCAGCCACAGCACCTTCTGGACATTGAAGGAGGAGCGGCGGCCCCAGACCTTCAACATCTTCGGACTCAGGCCCGCGCCGCTCTGGCCGCCGCGCCCTTGGCCCAGACGTAGTGCCAGACCAGCAGGCCGATCCCGGCGAGGGCGGCGAAGATCATGCCGACGCTCTCGGACGGGGCGAACGGAACGGCCAGGGGCGCGTCCTTGTTGGTCGCCACGATCAGGCCGGCATAGGCGACGTTGAACAGGCTCTCGCCGACGATGAAGCCCGAGGCGGCCAGCACGCCCAGGCGCTCGGCGCCTTCGGGGTTCGGTCCGTTGCGGGTCCATCTGTTGTACAGCCAGCCGCCGACGGCGCCGACCACGACCGGCGCGGTCACCGCGCTGGGCAGGTAGATGGCCAGCCCCACGCCCAGCGGCGGCAGGGCGTATTTGTTGCCCGACAGTTTGCGCAGGGTCTCGTCGATGATGACCAGCACGATGCCGACGATCACGCCGACGGTCAGCATGGGCAGCTCCAGCTGGCCGCCGATCACGCCCTTGGCCAGGGTCGAGATCAGAGTCGCCTGGGGCGCGGGCAGCGGATTGGCGGCCACGGCTTGCAGGTTGGCGGCGCCGGCGAAGCCCCAGGCGCGGTTCATCAGCTCCAGGGCCGGCGGAATGACGGCGGAGCCGGCGGCGACGCCGATGATCAGGGCCACCTGCTGCTTCCACGGCGTGGCGTCGACCAGCTGACCGGTCTTCAGGTCCTGCAGGTTGTCGTTGGCGATCACGGCCACGGCCATGATCAGGGTGGTGACATAGAGCGCGAAGGCGATCAGGGCGGTGTTGACCTCCGGACCCATGGTCGCGTGGCCGATGGCGCCGATCATCGCCGAGGCGCCCAGGATCGACAGGATGGCGATGCCGCTGACGGGGCTGTTGGACGCGCCGATCAGGCCGGCCATGTAGCCGCAGACGGCGGCGGCGAAGAGGCCCGCCACGACCATGAAGGCCACGCCCGCCAAGACCAGCGGCGCGGCGGCGCCAGCCAGCGGACCGCCGGCCAGGAAGTGGTAGAGCAGCCAGCCGGACGGGGCCAGGACGATCAGGATGACGAGGCCGACCAGGTTGATCGGAATGTCCTGCTCGACGCGGGGGATGTCGCCTTCGCCGGTCTTGCGCGCCTTGCTGGCGGCGAGGGCGGCCATCAGGCCGCGCCAGACGGGCAGGGCCAGCTTGCCCAGGGTCCAGATGGCCGAGGCGCCGATCGCGCCGGCGCCGATGAAGCGGACCTGGTTCTTCCAGACCGTGACCGCGTGGGTGGCGACGTCGCCGGTCCAGGGGGCCATGGCGGTCAGGATCGGGGTGGCGATCCCCCAGGCGATGATCAGGCCCACGACGAAGGCGATGCCGACGGTGATGCCCATGATGTGGCCCGCGCCGATCAGGGCCATCGAGGCCGAGGCGCCGATGCCGGTCGCGCCCGCGCCGACCTTGAAGTAGCCCGCGACCTCGGCGGCGAAGATCTTGGCGGCGGCCAGGGCGGCGAACAGCGCCGAGCTGATCGCGCCGGCGGTCACGGCGAACAGGCCCGCCTTGCCCTCCTCGGCGCCTTCGCGCGAGGACGAGCCGACCTTCAGCACCTCGGCGGCGGCGACGCCTTCGGGGTAGGGGAGGTCCGACTGGGTGACGAGCGCCCGGCGCAGCGGGATCGAATACATCACGCCCAGCACGCCGCCGGCGGCGCAGACGCCGAACACCTGCCAGTAGGGGAAGTTGGCCCACCAGCCGATCATCAGCAGGCCCGGCAGCACGAAGATCACCGACGACAGCGTCCCCGCCGACGAGGCGATGGTCTGGACGATGTTGTTTTCCTGGATGGTCGCCGTCTTGAACGCGCGCAGCAGGGCCATCGAGATGACGGCCGCGGGGATCGAGGTGGCGAAGGTCAGCCCGACCTTCAGGCCCAGATAGACCTGGGCGACCGTGAAGACGAGGGTGATCAGGACGCCGAGAATGACCCCTCTGAGGGTTAATTCTGTGCGCGGCGCTGCGGAGTCGGCCATGAACATGTCCAAAAAAGTATAAAGGCGGCCGGACCTTGCACGTCCGACCGCCCCTAACTCAAGCGCTCAGTTCATACCGCTGTTAGGAAATTACAGAACCCCCAGCATCTCGGCGACCAGGGGGTGGCGGACGATGTCGCGATCGGCCAGGCGGACGACGGCGATGTTGGCGACCTCCTCGAACCGCGCGGCGACGTCCGCCAGGCCCGAAATGCCCGGCAGCAGGTCCGACTGGTTGGGATCGCCCGTGACGACCATGGTCGAGTGCCAGCCGAGGCGGGTCAGCAGCATCTTCAGCTGCATGTAGGTGCAGTTCTGGGCCTCGTCGATCACCACGAAGGCGTTGTTCAGGGTGCGGCCGCGCATGAAGCCGACCGGGGCGATCTCAATGGCGCCCTCGGCCATCAGGGCCCGCATGCGCTTGACCGACAGGCGATCGGTCAGGGCGTCGTAGAGCGGGCGCAGATATGGCGCCAGCTTGTCTTCCATATCGCCCGGCAGGTAGCCGATCGACTCGCCGGCCTCGACGGCGGGGCGCGACAGGACGATGCGGCTGACGCGGCCGGCCTCCAGCGCCTCCACGGCCTTGGAGATGGCGATGTAGGTCTTGCCGGTGCCGGCCGGCCCCAGGGCCATGACCAGGTTCTTGTTGTCGATGGCCTCCATCAACTCGGCCTGGCCAGGCGATTTCGGTTTTATCGTCTTGAGATAGCCCTGGTCCCGACTATCCCCTCTCGCGCCTCCCTCATCGGACAATGGCGACCAGCCACCGCGGTGATCGACCGGCAGACGGCGCACCTTGGCGTCGTCGTACTGGCTGGTCGTCTCGTACGCGCCTTCGCGCGCCATCCGCTTCAGGGCTCGCTTGGTCATCAAAGCCTCCATTCGGGCATGAAAAAAGGACGAGGCCGTAAGGCGTCGTCCTTGGCGGTGAGCTGGATTTGAACGAAGCCGCATGCGCGGCGAGGCGGCTCGGGAGAGCTTCCGGTAGACGGTGCTGTACGCCGAAACGCCAAGTGCCACACCTCGTCTTCGTCAGCGGGCGCACCGGAACGTCGCTGTTCCGGCCGTCGCGATCAGAAAATGATTCCCGCTTGGGGAATGTTCCCTCTCGAATCGCCCGACTACAATGGCGGTAACATGGTTTCCGGGTCGTTAATCGGAAAATCGCGAACAAGAAACGAGGTGTACGGATGACTGTATATTCCCTGGGGTCCACCTGTCCGACCCTTCCAGCGCAGGACGAATACTGGATTGCGCCGACGGCCAGCGTGATGGGGAATGTAATTCTTCGAAAAAATGCAAGTATCTGGTGGGGTTCGGTTATCCGTGGGGACAACGATCCGATCACGATTGGTGAAAACAGCAATATCCAGGACGGATCTGTTCTTCACACTGATCTTGGCTCGCCGCTGACCATCGGCGCGAACGTGACCATTGGTCACATGGTGATGTTGCACGGCTGCACGATCGGCGACGGCTCGCTGATCGGTATCGGGGCGATCGTGCTGAATGGAGCGAGGATCGGGAAGAACTGCTTGATCGGCGCGGGCGCCCTGATCACCGAGGGCAAGGAGATTCCCGATAATTCGATGGTCGTCGGCGCGCCCGGCAAGGTCGTGCGCGAGATCGGCGAGCAGCACGCCATGATCCTGCAGGCCTCGGCCCTGCACTATGTCGAGAACTGGAAGCGCTACGCCCGCGATCTGAAGGTCGTTCAGGGGTAGGGGCGGGCTAGGGCGAGGGTCGAGAAACGCGCGTTGGGAGCGCCGCCTGCTGCTTGGGGGGATGGCAAGGCGGCGCTCCCGCTTCCCGCGCGGAACAGGCCGGCGCGGGAAGACCCCGCCGTGCCAGGGGCGTCGTCCCACACGGCGGGACGGTGCGGCGCGCCGCGCCCGTTCGCCCATAGGTAGAAGTTACCACGTTGTTGGTTGAGTTGAAACGCAAGACTCGCGCTTTCCGCGCCTCGATGTTCCCCTGCGACACGTCTTGCGCCCGGACGAAAGGCGGATCACTGTCGCCTTAACAATGATAACCTTCGAGGGAGGGCGTCGAGGCATGGCCAGCGAACGCTTTGATTACGTCATCATCGGCGCCGGTTCGGCCGGCTGCGTTCTGGCCGCGCGGCTGACCGAGGATCCCAACATCAAGGTCCTGCTGCTGGAGGCCGGCGGCAAGAACACCTCGATCCTGGTCAAGATGCCGGCCGGCGTCGGCCAGCTGATCAAGGACAAGGGCGAGCAGAACTGGGGCTTCTGGACCGAAGCCGAGCCTCATCTCGACAATCGCAAGCTCTGGTGGCCGCGCGGCAAGGGGCTGGGCGGCTCCTCGGCCATCAACGGCATGATCTATATCCGCGGCCATGCGCGCGACTACGACCAATGGCGCCAGATGGGCCTGACCGGCTGGTCGTATGCCGAGGTGCTGCCCTACTTCAAGCGTTCGGAAACCCACCACGGCGGCGGCGACGCCTATCACGGCGGAGCCGGTCCCCTGCACGTGTCCAAGGGCGAGTCCGACAGTCCCTTCTACAGCACCCTGGTCGAGGCGGGCCGCCAGGCCGGTCACAAGACCACGAAGGACTTCAACGGCTTCCAGCAGGAGGGCTTCGGGCCCTACGACCTGACGATCCGCGACGGCAAGCGCTGGAGCGCGGCCATGGCCTATCTGTCGGGAGCGCTGTCGCGGCCGAACCTGACCTGCGTCACCGAGGCTCGCACGACGCGGATCGTCATCGAGAAGCGCCGGGCGGTCGGGGTCGAGTACGTGGTCGGCAAGGGCGGCGAGCGCAAGATCGCCTATGCCGACGCCGAGGTCCTGCTCAGCGCCGGCGCCGTGCAGTCGCCGCACATCCTGCAGCTCTCGGGCGTCGGCGCGCCGGATGACCTGAAGGCCCACGGGATCGCCGTCGCGCACGAATCCAAGGGCGTCGGCGCCAACCTTCAGGATCACTTGGATGTCTGCGTTTCGTGGACGGCCAAGAACCTCAAGACCGCCTTCTCCGCCAACAAGGGACTGAACAAGCTGGGCGTCGGCCTGAACTACATGCTGTTCGGCAAGGGCATCGGTCGCCAGCAGTTCCTGGAGAGCGGCGCGTTCCTGAAGTCGCGCCCCGATCTCGACCGGCCCGACCTGCAGATCCACGGCGTGCTGGCGATCATGCAGGACCACGGCAAGGTCGTGGTCGAGAAGGACGGCTTCACCCTGCACGTCTGCCAGCTGCGTCCGGAGAGCCGGGGCAAGGTCGGCCTGCGCTCGGCCGATCCGTTCGCGGATCCCACGATCCTGGGCAACTATCTGGCGACGGACGAGGATCGCCGCGCCATCCGCGAGGGCGTGCGCATCGCCCGCGAGACCGTGGCCCAGGCCGCGTTCGATCCCTATCGCGACGCCGAATACGCCCCGGGCGCGGACGTGCGCTCCGACGCCGACCTCGACGCCTGGATCCGCGCCAAGGCCGAGACGATCTACCATCCGGTCGGCACCTGCCGCATGGGCGTGGCGGGCGATCCTCTGGCGGTGGTCGACGATCAGCTGCGGGTGCAGGGGCTGTCGGGCCTTCGCGTCATCGACGCCTCGGTCATGCCCACCCTGATCGGCGGCAACACCAACGCGCCCACCATCATGATCGCCGAGCGCGCTTCGGACCTGATCCGCGGCAAGGCGACCCTGGCGCCGATCGATGTCCCGGTGTTCGGCGACGAGGCGGCCGTGGCGGCGGCTTGATTTGTCGCTCCGGCCGACGGCAATCTCTTCAACTCAGGGCGGCAAGGCCGTTCGGAATGATTAGATTTTCCGTCGTCGCCGGAGACCGCAAGTGCAGCACCGTCCTCTCGGCCGTTCAGGCCTTTCGACCGCGCCGCTGATCTTCGGCGGCAACGTCTTTGGCTGGACGGCGGACGAGGCGACTTCGCATCGGCTATTGGACGCCTTCGTCGACGGTGGGTTCAACGCCGTCGACACCGCCGACGTCTATTCGGCTTGGGCGCCAGGCCATGAGGGCGGAGAGTCCGAAGGCGTGATCGGACGCTGGCTCAAAGCTCGCGGTAAGCGCGATCGGGTTCTGATCCTGACCAAGGTGGCGATGTGGCTCAGGCAACCAGGCCTGTCCGCGGCCAATATCGAAGCGGCCGTGGAAGGCTCGCTGAAGCGCCTGCAGACCGACTATATCGACCTCTACCAGTCGCACCAGGACGACGCCGAGACGCCGATCGACGAGACGTTGGAAGCTTTCGACCGCCTGGTGAAGGCCGGGAAGGTGCGGGCGATCGGGGCGTCGAACTTCTCGACAGAGCGGTTGAGGGCCAGCCTGGAGACATCGAAGGCCAAGGGCTCGGCGCGCTACGAGACGGTGCAGCCGAAGTTCAACCTGGTTGATCGCGAGCAGGTCGAGGGGCCGCTGGCCGACCTGACGAAGGCCGAGGGACTGGGGATCATCCCCTACTATGGCCTGGGCGCGGGCTTCCTGAGCGGCAAATATCGCACCGAGGCCGACTTCGAGGGCAAGGCGCGGGCGCGGACCATCCTGCGCGACTACTGGAACGACAAGGGAAGGGCGGTGCTCGCGGCGCTCGACGACGCGGCCGAGACGGTCGGCGCCTCCCAGGCCCAGGTCGCGCTGGCCTGGATCATGGCTCATCCGGCGATCACCGCGCCCTTGGCCAGCGCGACCTCGGTGACACAGCTGGACGAACTGATGGGCGCGGCCCGCTTGGTGTTGCCCGCCGAGGTATGGACGCGGCTGGATGAGGCGGGACGCTGAAGTTCAGGCGATCCGCCGCCCGTCCAGCGTCGCCAGGCGCAGGCGGGGCAGGTCGCGGTTGTCGTCGCCCAGCGGCTTGATCTCGCGCACGGCCAGTTCGGAAGCGGGGCAGCCCATCAGTCGCGCCATCATGGCGACCGGCTGGTAGAGGCCGAGGAACCGGTCGGTCTCGCCGCTGGCGCCCTGTAGCGGCGCGAACAGCACTTCCATGCCGACGGACGGAACGCCGGGCGCGCGGATGTCGGCGATCACCACCACCGGCGTGCGGCGCTTGCGCGCCACGTCCAGGGCGCTCTTCAGCTCCAGGCGATGGGCCAGCGCCCACAGCGACAGGGCGTCGTGACCGCGCAGGTCGCGGGCGTGCAGCTCGGAGACGAAACCGCCGGCCAGGCGGAACGGCAGGCGTCCGCCCTCGCGGCCCAACACGAACACTTGCGGCAGCAGCTCGAGGAAGTCGCCGGGATTGATGTCCGACCGGCGGGGAAGGGCGGTCTCGCCTTTCCGATCGCGCCAATAGTCGATCAGTCGTTCCGTGCTTGGATGGAACATTATCGTCCCCTGGCCGGTCCCGCGCGGCCGCCTTTCGGCCGCACGGAGCTTGCTGGGAGAAGCGGGCCAAGGGGCCGGCTGTGCCGTTCTGGGACGAAAAAGGCCCCGCCGATGACGGGGCCTTCGCAGGGGACTCTATTTCGCCGCGGCTTCCGGCTTCACCAGCAGCAGCCAGGACTTGTCGTCGGCCAGATAGGTCCTGGCGGCCTTCTGGACGTCGGCGGGCGTGACGCGGGACAGGCCGGCCAGCACCGAGCGGGTGGCGTCCAGCAGGCGCGGGTCGGACTGGGCGCCCGAGAGCGCGCCGACCCAGTACTCGTTGGTCACCCGGGCCTTCTCGATCTGGTCGATGCGGGGCTTCTTGGCGCGTTCCAGCTCGTCCTCGGTGACCGGCTTGTCGCGCAGGTCGGCGGCGATCTTGCGGATCGAGGCGACCACCCCGTCCAGTTTCTCCGGCGGAACCTCGAGGCTGACGCCCAGATAGCCCCAGTTCTTGAACACGATGCTGGCGGTCGAGGAGGCGTTGGGCGAGTAGGTCGCGCCCTGTTTCTCGCGCAGCTCGTCGATCAGCCGCAGCTGCATCACCTGGCTGAGGATGGTGACATCGCGCGAGCGCTGCAGGTTCGAGAACAGGTCGTCCGTGCGCCAGGCCATGAACAGGGCCGCCTGGTCGGCGCGGCCCTTGTGGGTGCGCAGCACGGGCGCGGCGGCGGGTGCGGGGAACGGGGCCTGGCGGGCGCCCTCGGGCTCGGGCGCGCCCTTGCGGGCGGGCAGGGCGCCGAAGGTGTCGGCCACGGCGGCGATGGCCTTGTCGACGGTGGTGTCGCCGACGACGATCACCTCGATGTCGCCGCTGGCCAGCGGATTGGCGACGGCGGCCTTCAGATTGTCCAGCGACGAGGCGGCGATCTGTTCGCGGGACGGGAAGGTCCAACGCTGGTCGCCGCCATGCATCAGTCCGCCGAGATCCCGGCCCAGCACGCCGCCCGTGGTGCTCTGCAACTGGTCGTGCAGCGTGCCGTAACTGGTCTTGACGCGGTTGAACGCCTCGGGACGCCAGCCGGGCTCGGTGGCGAAGGCGGCCAGGACCTGCAGTTCGGTCGAGAGATCCTCGGGACGCGTGCGACCGTTCAGGGTGAAGGCGTCGTCCTCGACGCCCAGCTGGGCGTTCCAGATCTTGCCGGTCAGGACGCGCTCCATGTCCTGGGCGCTGATCTGCTTGAGGCCGCCCTCGACGAAGGCCGAGCCGGACCATAGCGGGCTCTGGCTGTCAGTCGGCAGGTCCAGCAGGCCGTGCCCGGTGCGGACCTTCACCAGCACCTGGTCATCGCGGAACTTGGTCGGCTTGACCGTCAGCTTCACGCCGTTCTCGAAGCGGACGAAGACGGCGTCCAGGTCGCTGACCTCCTTCTGTTCGACGACCTTGCCGGTCGGACCGAAGCTGGAATAGGGCCAGGCGGTCACGCCCGGCGCGGCCGGCGGCGTGACCGGCTTGGCCTTGGCCTCATCATAGGCCTTCAGCACCGCCGCCTCGCCGCCCTCGACGTTCTGGGGGGCGGCGATGACGACCAGCGGGCCGGAGCCGGCGAAGGCGGTCTTCAGCACCGCGTTGACCCGCTCGGCGGTCAGGCCCTTCACCAGGGCGTCGTAGAAGGCCAGATTCTGGCTGGGCGAGGTGATCACCTCGCCGTCGCCCAGGGTGTCGACCAGCTGGTTGGCCAGGGTCGGCGTGCGCTGGGTCGCCTCGCCCGCCGCGGCGGCGGCCAGGCTGGCGCGCATGGTGGCGATCTCGCGGTCCAGCTCGTCCTGGCGCACGCCGTACTGGACGGCGCGACGCTGCTCGGCGCTCAGCGCCTCCATGGCCTCGCGCCAGCGTCCGGGCTGGGCGGTGGCGCCGAGGGTCGTCACCCGCACCGCGCCGTACTGGTCGCCCTTGAAGGCGCCGCCGGCGATGAACGGCGGCTCGGCCGAGCGACCGATGGCCTGCAGGCGGCGGTTCAGCACCGCGAAGGCCAGGTTCTCCAGGGTGTCGCGCTCATCCAGCGCCTTGGTCTCGACCAGGCCGTCGGGCTTGCGCGTCCAGGTCATCTGCACCGACCACGGCGCGCCGGCCTCGACGATCAGCTTGGCGGTCGGGCCGCGTTTGGCCACCGGGCCGACGTCGGGGTTCTTGCCCGGCTGGCCCTTGCCGGCCCAGTCGCCGAACTTGGCCTTGATCTTGGCCTCCATGGCGTCGACGTCGAAGTCGCCGACCGCCACCAGCACCGCCCGTTCGGGACGATAATAGGCCTCGTAGAAGTCGCGAATGCGCTGGGCGGGCGCGGTCTTCAGCACCTCCGTCTTGCCGATCGGAATGCGCTTGGGCGGCAGTTGGCCCTCCATCTGGGCCGACAGGGTCTGGATGGCGACGCGATAGCCGGGCGTGTCGCGGGCGCGCTCCTCCGACAGCACCACGCCGCGCTCGCGATCGACCGCTTCGGGCGCGATGGTCAGCTCGCCGGCCGCTTCGCGCAGCAGCATCAGCGAGGTGTCGACCGTGCCGTCGTCGGTCTTGGGCAGGTCCAACTGGTAGGCGGTCTCGTCGAAGCTGGTCTGGGCGTTGGTGTCGGCCCCGAACGCCAGGCCGTGACGCTCCAGGATCTTGATCATCTCGCCTTCGGGCACGTTCCTGGATCCGTTGAAGGCCATGTGCTCGAGGAAGTGGGCCAGGCCCTGCTGGTCGTCGGCCTCCATCAGCGAGCCGGCGTCGAACCAAAGGCGCAAGCTGGCCTGGCCGGGCGGCGTGGCGTTCTTGCGGATCGCATAGCGCATGCCGCTGGGCAGCACGCCAAAGCGCCAGGCCGGATCGGGGGCGACGTCGGATAGCGCTTGCGCCCACTGGCCCGGCTTGAGGTCGGCCGTCTTCGGACCCGCCATGACCGGCGCCTCGGACGCGGGCGCTTCCGTCTTCAATAGTGGAAGGGAGGGCGTGGGAAGGTGCGAGCAGGCGGCGAGCGAGAGGCCGGCGGCGGCGACGAGCGCCAAGCGCGAAGCGCTGATCATCGAGAATCCAGAACAGGAAAAAGGAAGCCGCACCTTGGCCGTCCCGCATGGCGCACGCAAGGCGCGAGAACGGCGGGTTTAAGCCCTTGGCGGCTCAGGCCGCCGCGACGTCGCCGGTCTGGCGGCGCAGGCGCCAGAAGCGGATGGTGCGCAACGCCGCTTCGCGCGGCAGGGCGGCGTAGAGTTCGCCGTAGGCCTTGGCCTTGCCCATCACCTCGTCCGAGGGTTCGAGGATCAGCAGGGCGAAGGTCAGGAACAGCGAGCGGTCGAAGTCGGCGGCCTTGCAGATCACCGACAGGGCGTCCATCTCGCGCCGCTCCAGGATCTTGCGGGCGGTGTGGAAGTCGACGTCGGCGAGGTCGGCCAGGGCCACCAGGAACAGGGTCGTGCGCTTGGCGCGCAGCATGTTGGCCAGGATCTGCGGCGAGATCGGCCCCTTGGCCCGCAAGGCGCGGAACTCCTTCTCGGCCGCGGCATGGTCGGGGGGCAGGGCGCCGTCCTTGGCCGCGATCCGCTTGCGGCCGGCGGCCAGGGCGGCCTCCAGGGTGGCCGGATCGACGCCGGCGTTTCGCTCCATGATGCGATCGCGCAGGCGGGCCTCGGCCACGAAATACATTTCGTTGAGCAGGTCGACCGGCAGGCTCTGGCGGTCGATGACCGCTTCGTGCAGGGCCGGATTGGCGGCGGCGCGGTCGACGACGGTCTCATGGGCCTCGCGCGACAGCACAGCGCCCTCGTTGCGCAGCAGGACGCCCAGGGTGTCGTCGTCGCCGCGCGCGACGATGGCGTCCGATACGGCGCTGGAGACGCTGGGCCGCTGCGAGATCGCCCGCAGGTGATCCTGGCCTTGGGTGCGGGCCACGTGCAGCAGGTCCTCGTCGGTCAGGGCGCGCGAGCTGCGTAGGATCGGCTCGGCCACCAGGATCGAATCCGAGGCCAGGGCCCGGGACAGGCCGCGGGGCGGCGCCGGCGAGTCGCTCAGCCGTTGCGCCAGCTCGGCCTTGACGGCTTCTTCCATGTCGCCGGCCAGCTGGCTCAGGACATCGTCGAACAGGCCCATCTCGACGGCGCCGTGGCCCTCGCCGGTGAAGAACATGTCGGTCACCCCGCGCAGCAGTTCGCGGCGCTTCTCGCTGGAGGGCTCGTTGGCCAGGGTGATCAGGTCGTGGAGACGGGATTCCATCACGAGGCGTCGCCTCGCTCGACGCGCGTCGCGCGTTCGCCAGCGCGGGCCGGGGCGGCGGAAGCGGCGATGAGGGCGACGGAGCGCATGGACTGGGTCCGGACGGATGTCGTGTCGAGTTTCCGTCCTAGCCAGCGCCGCTTAATCTTGGGCTAACGGCCGCGCCAAATGTTTAGAAGCCGACGTTCCAAACGCTCCATCGCCGCGTTCAAGCCGACGCCCAGAATGGCCAGGGCGACGAGGGCGGCGAAGACCTTGGCGGTCTGCAGACGATTGTAGGCCTCCAGAATCCGCCAGGCCAGGCCCTGGGCCCCGCCGGAGCCCGCCACGAACTCGGCCACCACGGCCCCGATGACGGCCAGGCCGGCCGCGACCTTATGCCCTTCCAGCAGGGCGGGGACGGCCGAAGGCAGTCGCAGGCGCAGAAGCCGCTGTAGGGGAGTCGCGCCATAGAGATCGAACAGGCGGGCGAGATCCGGATCGACCGCCTTCAGCCCGGTCAGCGCGCCCGAGAAGATCGGAAAGAAGGCCACCACGGCGGCCAGGCCCGTCACTGCCCGCTCGGGATGATCGATGCCGGCCCAGATGGTGACCAGGGGCGCGATGGCGACCAGCGGCGTGACCTGCAGGGTCACCGCGATCGGGCGGACGGCGTCTTCCAGCAGGCTGCTCAGGCTGACGGCCAGGGCCAGGGCGCAGGCGACCAGGCTGGCGATGACCAGCGCCACAAGAGCGGTCGACAGAGTCGCCCAGGCGGAGCCCAGCAGCAGAGGCCAGGACTCCAGGAACGCCACGCCGATCGCGCTGGGCGCGGGCAGGAGATAGGGCGGGACCGCCAGTATCCGGCAGGCGGCCTCCCAGCCGCCGAGCAGCAGGCCGATCAGGATCAGGGGCGCCAGGACGCGCTTCATGCCGCCCGCTCCGTGGCCCTGGCCAGCAGGCCGGAGACCGCCTCGGCGGCCGCGCGGAAGGGCTCGGTGGCGCGAAAGCCCGGCGGGCGCACGACCGGGCCCTCGATGGCGATCTCGCCGGCGATGCGGCCGGGGCCGGGCGTCATGACGACGACGCGCCGCGCCATGTAGACCGCCTCCTCGACATTGTGGGTGACGAAGACCACGGCGGGCGAAAGCTCCGCCGCCAGGGCCAGGACGTCGTCGGCCAGGGCGCGGCGGGTGATCTCGTCCAGCGCCGCGAACGGCTCGTCCAGCAGGAGCAGGCGCGGACGGGTGACCAGGGCTCTCGCCAACGAGGCGCGCATGGCCATGCCGCCCGACAGCTGGGCGGGACGGGCGGTGAGAGCCTGGCCAAGGCCGACCTTGCGCAGCGCTTCTTCGGCGGCGGCGCGGGCGTCGGCCTTGGAGCGTCCGGCCAGCTCAAGGGGCAGGGCGACGTTGTCTCGCGCCGACAGCCACGGGGCCAGGGTGTGCGACTGGAAGACGACCGAGGTCTCGCCCTTGCCGGCGGCGCGGGTCACGCCACCCCGGGTCGGCGCCTCGAGGCCCGCGAGCAGCCGCAGGGCGGTGGACTTGCCGCAGCCGGACGGGCCGACCAGGGCGACGATCTCGCCGGGCGCGAGGGCCAGGTCGACCGGTCCCAGGGCGCGGCCCCGGGCGTAGTCGACCTCGACGCCGGACAGGCTGGCGATGGAAGCGCTCATCTATGCGTGAGCAGCTTGAGGGCGGCCAGAGCGCAAACTGCGGCAAAGAACAGCTTTACGGCGCACACGCCCCAGAAGACGGTCGGGCTTTCCTGGCGGGTGAAGCGTCCCGTGAAATTGAGATAGGCCTCGCCCGAACGTATCTGAGCGATAGCCCAACCGGCGAAGAGGGCGGTGATCGCCAGATAGATCAAGCCTCTCTCAAGGTTGGGAGACATGGCGACCTCATTGTCCCTTGGGCAGGAACTGCAGCGTGTAGGCCGTCTTGAAATCCATGTCCTTGGGATAGACGCCCTGCTCGGACGCCACCTTGAAGAACTCGGCCCAGCGCGCGTCGGTCATCTGGCCGATGTCGCCGTCCTTCCCGACGATGCCGTAGCCGCGCATCTTCTCGCGGGCCTGGTCGAGGACGTCCTGGGTCATCTCCGGATTGTCCTTGAGGATCGCCGCGTCGCCGGGCTTGGGGTCGCCGTAGAGGTAGGATTTCCAGCCCGCGGCGGTGGCCTCGACGAAGGCCTGCACGGCCGCCGGGTTCTTGGCGATCAGCTTGTCCGAGGCCAGGGCCATCGACGCATAGGCCGGATAGCCGCTGTCGGCCAGCAGGAACACCGCCGGCTTGATCTTGCCTTCCTTCTCGATGAGGTAGGGCTCGCTGGTGGCGTAGCCCTGCTGGACGACGCGCTTGTCGGCCAGGAACGGGGCGCTGGAATAGTTGTACTTGCGCACCTGATCGTCGGTGAAGCCGTACTTGGCCTTCAGCCAGACCCAGAAGGCGGTGATCGAGGCGTCCGACAGCAGGATCGGACGGCCCTTCATGTCGGCGATCGAAGTGACGCCTTGGTCGGGATGGGCGATCAGGACCTGCGGATCCTTCTGCATGAAGGCCGCCACCGCTTTCACCGGCGCCTTCTCCTTGGCCAGGTTCATGACGATGAAGCTGTTGGAGCCGACGCCGACGTCGACCGCGCCGGTAGCCAGGAGCTGCGGCACGTTCACGGCCGGGCCGCCCTGGATCAGGGTGACGTCCAGGCCGCGCTTCTTGTATTCGCCGGTCGCCAGCGCCTGGTAGTAGCCGCCAAGCTCCGCCTCGGCCCGCCAATCGGTAGCCAGCTTGAGCTGGGTTGTTCCGGCCGGCGCCGCCTCCTTCTTCGCGGGCGAACAGGCGGCGATCAGGGCGACGAGGCCCAGGGCGGCCCCCATGGCGGCGAAAGCGCGACGGCGCATCGAAAGGCTCCCCTCGGTTCGCGGCCAAGTTAGGGGCGAGGTCGAAGACTTCCAAGCCAGAACGCGATGAAGAAGATCAGGTGTCCGCCGTGGTCCGATGGTTCAGCCAGCGATCGACCTTGGCGTAGAGCGCGTCGCGCTGGATGGGCTTGGCGATATGGTCGACCATGCCGGCGACGTAGCAGCGCTCGACCTGGCTGGGCAGGGCGTCGGCGCTCATGGCGATGATCGGGGGCCTGCCGAAGGGGGGCGGCAGGGCGCGGATCGCCCGGGTGGCTTGCAGGCCGTCCATCTCCGGCATGTGAATGTCCATCAGGATCAGGTCATAGGGGACCTTCCGGGCCAGCTCGACCGCCTGCTTGCCGTCATCGGCCAGGTCGACCTCGAAGCCCGCCATGCTCAGGAGGGCGGCGGCGATCTCCAGGTTGATCGGATGGTCGTCGACGATCAGGACCCGGCCCGCGCCCGACGCCGGGGCGGGGAGAGGCTGAGACGGCGCGAGCGGCTCGACGGTCGGAGCCGATAGCTCCACCCAGAAGCAGGAGCCCCGGCCAGGGACGCTGTCGACCCCGATCTTGCCGCCCATCACGTCGACCAGGGCGCGGCAGATCGCCAGGCCCAGTCCGGCGCCGCTGGGCATGCGTCCGATCGCGATGTCTGCCGAGACGCGCTGGAACAGCAGGGCCTGCCTGTCCAGGTCGATGCCAACGCCGGTGTCGATGACCTCGAACCGCAGGCGATCTTCGGCGGTCCCGGATTCGATGATCAGCCGCACGTCGATGCGCCCACGCTCGGTGAACCTCACCGCGTTGTCGAGCAGGTTGATCAGCACCTGGCGAAGGCGGTCGGCGTCCAGGTCGTGCAGCGCCTGGACCGGATCGATGATCTCGACGTCGATCTCCAGCCCCTTGGCCCGGGCCTCGGGGGCCATGATCGCCACCGTCTCGCGCACCAGGGCGGCGGCCGAGGTCGGCTGCGGCAAAAGCTCTATGTGTCCGGCCTCGACGCGCGAGAAGTCCAGGATGTCGTCCAGCACGGTCAGCAGGGCCGCGCCGGCGCTGTCGATCAGGTTCACTTGCCGGCGGGCGTCCGGCGACAGGTCCTGGCGGGCGGCCAGAAGCTGGGCGAAGCCAAGGACGCTGTTGAGCGGCGTGCGGATCTCGTGGCTCATGGTGGCCAGGAACTCGGTCTTGGCCTCGGTGGCGGCCAGCGCCCGGCTGCGGGCCGCGCGGGTCAGCTGTTCGCGGCGCACCAGAAGGCGCTTGAGACGGTCCTGTTGCGCCAGGATCAGACTGGAGGCCAGGCACGTGTAGAACAGCGTCGCGATGAAGATCTGGATCGTCCGCGCCTGGGCGGTCGGTCCCAGGATCGCGTTGAACCTCGGCGAGGCTCCGGACATCGCGATCGGCAGGGTGATCAGGGCCACGATCAGCGACGCCATCGCCGCGCCTCGCGCGCCCAGGCGGTAGGCGGCGACCAGGGCGATCGGAAAGATCAGGAAGGGCGGCGCGCCCGACAGGGGATGGGCGCAGAGCAGGGTGACGGCCGCCACGCCGAACAGCAGGGACGCCTGTTCGGCCAGCGATTTGCGATGAGCGCGACGGTGCTGGAAGTCGATCAGCACCAGGGTCGCGGGCAGGACGACGGCCAGGCCCAGGGCGTCGCGCAGGAACCAGTCCACCGTGGTTCGCAGAAGGGGTTCGGAGAAGGTCAGGAACAGGAGCGTCGCGCAAAGCATCGCCGAAAGCGCGGCGATCGGCGTGGTGACCGCGGGCAGCACCGCTAGCGCCCGCATGGTGCGGATGCGCGGCGCGCCGCGCCAGAGGCGCAGGCACGTCCACCAGACCGCCAGGGCCTCCAGCGTGTCTGAAGCCGTGCAGAGCAGGGCCCGCGGAAGGCCGTCGCCCACCAGGAGGCTGGCGGCCAGATGGAAGGTCACGAAGACGCCGCCCAGGGTGATGCGTCGACGTGGTGTGAGGGCGATCAATCCGGCGGCCAGCAGGGCGTTGGCGGGCCAGAACGCGGCCACGCCGAGCAGGGTCCGGGTCAGGAATTCGCTGAAGAACAGGCTGGCCACGATGGCCAGGGACAGGCCCTGCAACAGGGCCGTCTGCCGCCTTCGTTCATGCAGCGCCAGCCCATGCGGCATACGCGTTCCGTCCCCCAATCCAGCCCGCGTTCGTCGCGGTGATGACCGGTCACATCTGGCGGGCGCATCTTAGGCGACGCGCGCCGCAAGGCTCGCCAGCCTTCCCGTGAAGGGGCGCCGACGATGTGACTATTCAATACGCCCGCGCGACAGCCGGTTGCTGGGTTATCGTAGGATGTGTCGTTTCGCCGCAGGACGCCTCCGCGGTTCAACGCCCTCCTGAGCAGCCGTATCTCATCGCGCCTGAGTAAAGAGCCGCGCAGACAATGCATGGCCCGGGTTGCGATGCAAGTAGGCGCAGTCGTTTGAGGTCATGACTAGGAATGGTAAAGACCTGGTGCGCGGTGGCGGGTTGTCAGTCCGCGATCAGACCTTCTTTCTTCTCTTCCAGTTCCAGCCACTCCATCTCGACCTGCTCGAGATCCGCCCGCGCCTTGTCTAGCGCCTTCATGGTCTTGTCGAATGTCGCCGGGTCGCGGCTGTAGAGGTTTGGATCGGCCAGAACTTCCTCGAGCTTGGCGACGATCGCCGGGGTCTTGGCGATCAAGGCCTCGCACTCCTCCAGGCGACGCTGGTCCTTGTACGAAAGCTTGGCGCTCTTCTTTGGCGGCGGGGGCGCCGGCGCGGCGGCCTGCTCGGCTTTCGGCGCCGACTTCGACACCGGCGCGAACGACGCGCCGGTCCTGGTGGCTTTGAAGAAGTCCGGGTTCTGGTCCATCAGGTCGGTCCAGCCGCCGGGCGTCTCGATCACCTTGCCCTTGCCGTCGAGCGCGATGGTCGAACTGGCCAGCCGGTCGATGAAGTCGCGGTCGTGGCTGACCAGGATCAGCGTGCCGTCGAAGTCCGCCAGCAGGTCCTCCAGGAGGTCCAGCGTGTCCATGTCCAGGTCGTTGGTCGGCTCGTCCAGCACCATCAGGTTGGTGGGGTTGGCCAGGGCCCGGGCCAGCAGCAGGCGGTTACGTTCGCCGCCCGACAGGCTGGTGACGGGCTGGCGCAGCTGGGCGTCGGTGAACAGGAACTCCTTGGCGTAGCCGGCCACGTGCTTGGGCTGGCCGCGCACGATGATCGAGTCCCCGCCGCCAGGGGTCAGGAAGTCCCGGACGGTGATCTTGTCCGACAGGGCCATGCGCGCCTGGTCGATATAGGAGACCTCCAGGTTGGTGCCCAGCTGCACCGAGCCGGCGTCCAGCGCCAGCTCGCCCAGCAGCAGCTTGACCAGGGTGGTCTTGCCCGCGCCGTTGGGGCCGACCAGGGCGACGCGATCGCCGCGGAGGATCCGGGTGGAGAAGTTCTCGACGATGGTCCGCTCGCCGAAACGCTTGGTCACGCCCTTGGCCTCGACCACGCGCTTGCCGGACGTGCCCGAGGACTCGACCGCCATGGTCATGGCCCCGCGCATCTCGCTCTGGCGATCCTTCTTCTCGGCGCGCAAGGCCAGAAGAGCGCGGCGGCGGCCTTCGTTGCGAGCCCGTCGGCCCTGGACGCCGCGCGCCAGCCAGGCGTTCTCGCGCTCCAGAACCTTGTCCAGGCGACGGCCTTCCTCGGCGTCGGCGGCCATGACCTGGTCGGCCCAGGCCTCGAACTCGGAGAAACCGCGGTCCAGGCGGCGGATCTTGCGGTGCTCCAGCCAGAAGCAGCGCTCGGTGACGCGGTTCAGGAAGGCGCGGTCGTGGCTGACGATCAGGGCGGCGCACTTGGAGGCCGCCAGCTCGTCTTCCAGCGTCTGGATCGCGAAGATGTCCAGGTGGTTGGTGGGTTCGTCCAGTAACAGCACGTCGGGCTGCTCGGCGAAGGCGCGGGCGAGGGCGGCGCGGCGGGTCTCGCCGCCCGACAGGCCCTTGGCGCTCTTCTCGGGATCCAGGCCGAAGTCGGCCAGGGCGGCTTGCGCCTCATAGTCCTGGGCGCCGCCGGCGGTGCAGTAGTCCAGCAGGGTCTCGCCGGTGATGTCCGGCTCCTGGCTGACATAGACGATACGCGCGCCGGGCTGGACCGAGCGCTCGCCGCTGTCGGCCTCCGCGCCCTTTCCCGCCAGGATCTTCAGCAGGGTGCTCTTGCCCGCCCCGTTTCGTCCCACCAGGCACGCGCGGACGCGAGGCTCCAGGGCCAGGTCGACGCCGTCGAACAGCGGCTTGGCGCCGTCGGCGAGGCGGACGTCCTTGAGGGCGAGTACGGGCGCGCGAGCAGGGGAAGCCATGATGTCACGGATATGGAGCGGGAGGATTGGGAAGGCGAGGGCCTATAGCAGGGCGGACGCCGAGGAAACGTCAAAATCGAGCTGTATCCTGTTTGTAGGCTGGCGCATCGCGGGGGCGTCGTCGCATGATGTGCGACAAAATTCCCCCCGTTAACGGCTCGCCAAGCGTGAGTTTGCTACAGGATTGGTCTTACGGAGCACAAGTACTCGCCTTGAAGTCGAGTGTTGAAATTGTTGCGGCTTCAGATGTTCCTGCTCCGCTGACCTTGGGGTTCGACGCCCTGAGACGGCCGATCTGGGTCTTCGACGACGTGCGCAAGCGTAAAGTCTACGCCAACCGCGCGGCGCTTGAGCTGTGGGGCGCGGAGTCGCTCGACGAATTGCGGGCGCGGGACTTCTCCGACCAGTCGCCGGCGGTGCGCGCGCGGATGGACGACATCGCCGTTCGCATCGAGGGCGGCGGCGTCGCCGAGGAGCGCTGGACCTTCTATCCCAAAGGCGTCTCGGTGACCGTCAACACGGTCATTTCGCGCATCGACCTTTCGGACGGCGGATCCGGCCTGCTCTTCGAAGGGGTGCTGGTCGAGCCCGAGGCCGAGGAGCAGCGGGCGATCGAGGCGCTGCGCCACACCAGCTCGCTGGTTTCGCTCTATGATGGCGACGGCTTTCGCATCTTCGGCAATCCGGCCGCGCTGGCGACCTATCCCCACGGACGGGTACGCTTCGCCGAGACCTTCGCCAATGGCGACGCCGGTGGCGCGATGTGGAGCTCGGCCCTGGCCGGCGACGCCGTCGAGGGGGCCTATCGGATGGTCACGGTCGCCGGGGAGCGCTGGCACAGCCTGGCGGCGCGGCGTACTCCCGACCCGATAACCGGCGAGCTTTGCGTGCTGGTCAACGAGACCGACATTACCGAAGAGGTCGAGGCCCAGTCGGCCCTGGCCGAGGCGCGCGAACGGGCCGAGGCCGCGACCGCCGCCCGTCAGGACTTCCTGGCCAATATGAGCCATGAGCTGCGCACGCCGCTGACCAGCATCCTGGGCTTCGCGGATCTCCTGGCGGTTTCGCCGCTGGACGACGAGCAGCGACGCCGCCTTGGCCGTATCCGCGACGCCGGCGCGGTGCTGCTGGAGACGCTGAACGACGTCCTCGACTTCTCGAAACTGGAAGCGGGCGGCGTGAACCTGGAGCAAAAGCCGTTCGATCTGCGGGACCTGTTGGGCAAGACGGCGGGAATGTTCGAGGCCTCGGCCCTGGCCAAGGGCCTGGATCTGTCGGTCCGCATCGATCCCGACTGCCCCCAATGGCTCGAGGGCGATCGCGAGCGGTTGCGCCAGGTCCTGGTCAATTTCCTTGGCAACGCCGTGAAGTTCACGGGGGCCGGTTCGGTGACCCTGAGCGCCGCGCGCCGGGCGGTCGCGGTCCCGGGCGTCGCGCGACTGGAGCTGGCGGTGTCCGACACGGGCGTCGGCATTCCCGCCGCCATGCTGGACCTGGTCTTCGACCGCTTCGCCCAGGCGGGGCCGGAGGTGTCGCGCAAGTTCGGCGGCACGGGGCTGGGCCTGGCGATCAGCCGGGAGATCGTCGAGCTGATGGGCGGGGAAATCGGTGTGGATAGCATCGCCGGCCAGGGCGCGCGCTTCTGGTGCGTGCTGGACCTGCCGCTGGCCGCCGCCCCTGCGGAGCGCCCGACGGAAGCCTTCGAGCGTTCCGGCCAGGCGCTGAGATTGCTGGTCGCCGACGACAACGAAGCCAATCGCGAGCTGATCGGCGCCCTTGTGCGCGCGCTTGGTCATGAGGTTCACGCGGTGGCCGATGGTTTCGCCGCGGTCGAGGCCGCGCGAACCGGCGCCTACGACCTGATCCTGATGGACGTGCACATGCCGCGCATGGATGGCCTGGCCGCGACCCGCGCCATCCGCAGCCTGATGGGAGAGGCGGCCTCGACGCCGATCGTCGCCCTGACGGCCAACGTCCTGGCCGACCAGATCGCCTTCTACCGCGCCAGCGGCATGGACGACCACGTCGGCAAGCCGATCGATGCGAGAGAATTGCTGGCGAAGATCGTCGCCTGGGGCTCGGAGCGGGCTGGCGGTCCCGAAGCCAGAGCAGCCGACGCCCTGTCCGGCTTAGGCTGAACCCGCCAAACCGGCTAGACAGGTTCCGAGCATGGGCGGTCCCGATTCCCATGCCGCCGTCCAGGTCGAGACAGAGTGATGACGCGCGAACGTCCAGAGCCGATCTTCAACGCGCCGTGGCCCGCCTTGCTGGCGGTGGCCGCCATCCTCGTTCCCTACGTCCTGCTGATCAACGCCAGCGAGGCGACGATCCTTTCGCTGGCCCTGATCCCGAAAGCCTTCTGGCACGGACAATGGACCGGCGTGGTGACCATGATGTTCGTGCATGGCGGCTGGCCGCACGCGCTGATGAACGCCGCCTTCGCCCTGGCGTTCGGAGCGCCGGTCGCGCGCCTGCTGGGCTCGGGCGCGAGGGGCGGGGCGAGCTTCTGCGTCTTCTACCTGACCTGCGGCGTCCTCTCCGGCGTGGGCTATGCGGCCCTGCATCCGGGATCGGAGGGCGCGGTGATCGGCGCGTCGGGGGCCGTCTCCGGCCTGATGGGCGGGGCGGCTCGCGCCATGGGCGGGCAGGGACGGGTCGGTCCGATGTTCGGTCCCCAGGTGCTGTCGCTTGGTCTTGGCTGGCTGATCGTCAATCTGGTGATGGCCGTGGCGGGCGGGCTGCTGACCTTCGGGGCTGGCGCGGTGGCCTGGGAGGCCCACCTGATCGGCTTCGCGACCGGCGTTCTCCTGATCGGCGTCTTCGCGCGCGGGTCGGGCGCCGACGGCGCGGCAACGGAGACGATCGATCCCCATTGATCCCGGAGCCTGTTTGCGAGACCCTCGTTCTCCGAAGATAACAAGGGAGAAGCGCAGTGCTGGTTTCTCAGATCCTCAAGGACAAGGGTGATCTCGTGTTCACGGCCTCCCCCCAGGAGACCGTCGGCGCCGCGGCGGCGCTGCTTCATACCCGCCGGGTCGGCGCCATGGTGGTGGTCGACGACAAGGAAGCCGTGGTGGGCATCCTCTCCGAACGCGACATCGTGCGGGTGATCGCCAAGGAGGGCGCGGCGGCCCTGACCAAGCCGATCGCCGGGTGCATGAGCTCCAGCGTGATCTTCGCCCAGCCCGACGAGACGATCGACGCCCTGCTCGAGCGTATGACCGATCGGCGGATTCGCCACCTGCCCGTGGTGAAGGGGGGGCGCCTTGCGGGCATCGTCTCGATTGGCGACTTGGTGAAGCACAAGATCGACGAAGCGACGGCCGAGGCCGCCGGGCTCAAGGCCTATATCGCCGCTGGCTGAGGACGCGTTCGAGCGTCGCGCTCTGTTTATATAGAGAGAGCCGCCAGGAGGCGGCTCAGCTTCCGATCAGCTCCGCGCCGGCGCCCTTGACGGCGTCGGCCAGGCTGTAGCCTTCCAGGACCGCGGCCGTGGCGTCGCGGGCGCGCAGCAGGGCCTCGCGCAGGGCGCACGTCGCCAGGTCGCGGCAATCCTCGCAGCGACGGAAGGCGGTGCGGCTGACGCAGGGCGCCAGGGCCAGGGGGCCGTCGACCAGACGGATGATCTCGGCGAAGCTGATCTGATCGGCCTCGCGCCCCAGGACATAGCCCCCGAACTTGCCGCGACGGCTGACCACCAGGCCTTCGCGCGAAAGCGACAGCAGGATGGCTTCGAGGAACTTGCGCGGCGCGTCGGCGCGCTCGGCCAGCTCGCCCGCGGTCACTTGCCCGTTCTCGCGAGCCAGTTCGATCATCGCGCGCAAGGCATAGCGCGCCTTCTGGGACAACATGGACGCCGGCCACCTTATACAAGAGCGGGACGCGCTCCGATCGCTCCCGTCGGAGCGTTCAGCCTTCTGGGCGAGGCTTGGCCGCGACGCAAGTCCCGCGTGACGCTGTTCATGCACAGGGAATGGCCGGGGCTGGGGATGAAATGGCGATTTCCGGCTTGCCTCGACCAGGGGAGGGCTCTAGAAGCCGCCCCTCGCTTCGGGGCCGCGGCCGCTGGACGAAACCTTGGCCTTTCGGGGCTTGCGTTTCTGAGGGCAAGTCGCTAAGTTCCGCAGCCTCAATCGAATCTCTTTCCACTTGTGGCGCTCCTTCCGGCGCGTCTCGGGTGTCTTTTGCTCTCAGAAACGACCTTGGTCGTAAGGAAAGCGAAAGTGAAAAGAGGCGGTTGACCTGGGGGTTCTGCTTCGCTAGAAGCCGCGCTCCTTGGAATACAGGGTTGGCCGCAAGGTCTTCCAAGTATTCCTCTCCAGAAGAGCTTCTCTTTCTTTTGAAAAGGGCGCTTGACTGGCTCCGGTGACTTCTTTAGAAGCTGCCGGCTCCGCCGAAAGCCTCCGGGCTGGCTGGCGGGGAAAAGTCGGAGAGTTTCTTCGAGAAACGATTTGACACGGGATATGAGGTTGGATAGATAGCCGCCTCCGCCGACATCGGGCGTTAAACGGTGGGGCCGCTTCGGCGGTTCGGGTCTTTGACATTGTTGATTTGGAAAGAGAAACGCAGGCGGCGGCGCTCTGGC
>NZ_DATFAV010000061.1:0-9345 GCF_035254145.1 Caulobacter sp.
CGCAGCCCGCCACCGACACGGCGACGAGAACAGCGGCGATAGTGACGGCCGAACGTCCCGAGAAATTACGAAGCACGGAGTCTCTCACCCTCGAAGCAAACGTGCGCCCCTGCGCCGTGCAAGGCTTCTACACCACGCCGCAAAAGGCGCAAATGCGAACGCCGAGCCCCGACTCCCGGAGACGCTCTTAAACCGCTTCAGCCAGTTCCGACGCGAGGGCGCGTAGGCGCCAGGCGCGCGGCTGAGCCAGCAACGCTCTAACCACGGCGTTATTGAGGCCATGGCCGGCGAGAACGCCGTCGAAGCGGCCGAGGATCGGCTTGCCCAGCACATAGAGGTCGCCAATGGCGTCCAGAGCCTTGTGGCGAACGAACTCGTCCGGACGGCGCAGGCCCTCCGGGTTCAGCACGCGGTCGCCGTCGATGACCACGGCGTTCTCCATCGAGCCGCCGCGGGCCAGGCCGATGGCGCGCAGGGCTTCGACGTCGCGAACGAAGCCGAAGGTGCGGCAGTTGGAGAGTTCGGCGCGGAACGATTCTTCGTCGACGACCAGGTCGACGGCCTGGCGGCCGATGGCCTTGCTGTCGAAGGCGATCTCGAAGGCAACCTCGAAGCGGTCCGACGGCAGCAGCGCGGCGCGCTTGTCGCCCTCCTCCACCGTGATCGGGGCCAGGATCTCGATGTACTGGCGGACGGCTTCCTGCTTGCGGCGGCCGGCGCGGTCCAGGATCTGGATGAAGGGCTCGGACGAGCCGTCCATGATCGGCACTTCGGGGCCGTCCAGCTCGACGACGCAGTTGTCGATCGACAGGGCCGACAAGGCCGCCATCAGGTGCTCAATGGTCGAGACGCGGACGTCGTCGCCGTTTCCGATCACCGTGCCCAGCTGTGTCTGGCAGACCGCCTGGGCGCTGACGGGGACGCGGTTGTCACGGTCGTGCACGTCGGTCCGCACGAAGACGATCCCCGCGTCGGGCGCCGCCGGACGCACCACCACGCGCACGTGCGCGCCGGTGTGCAGGCCAGTCCCCGCGAAGATCACCGGTCCTGCGACCGTGTGCTGAAAATAACCCGAAGCCGACACCAGAGACCCTTATCGTTGGACGGACGGCTCTACGGCCACCCTATCGCCCCGACTAACCATGTAGGAAGGATGCTGCGCCGCGGCAAAGCAAGTCCTGTTTCGGATTGTTACGCTCTAAGCGACTGACTTAATTACAGTTTTGTTACGTGGAGACGTGCACGGAAACAGACCGCCGCTCGGCGAGCCGGGCTCGGGATTCTCTTGCCGGCTCCCCTAGCCGGTGGCGAAAAGCGGGACTAGGCTCCGCGGCCACAGGGGATAACCGTTTCCGGGAATTTCGGTTTCATGATCAAGACCTTGCGTTTCGCCGCCTCGGCCGCCGTCCTGTCGCTCGCCCTGGCGGGCGCGGTCCAGGCGCAGGCGCCCAAGCCGCACGTCTTCACCGCCAAGGACATGGCCAGCCTGGATCGCCTCAGCGATCCCCGGGTCTCGCCCGACGGCCGCTACGTGCTCTATGCGGTGCGGACCATGGATTATCCGGCCAACAAGGCCTCGATGTCCCTGTGGATCGCCGACCTGAAAACCAAGATGGCCCCCCGTCGGCTGAAGATCTCCGACGGCGGCGCGTCGAGCGGCCGCTGGAGCGCCGACGGCAAGGCGATCTACTTCACCTCCAGCCGCGCCGGCGGAACCGAGCAGGTGTTCCGCACCGACGTGATGGGCGAAACCGCCGTCCAGGTCACCTCGGCGCCGCTCGATGTCCAGGCCTACAAGATCGCCCCGGACGGAAAGACCATCGTGATCGGCCTGGCCGTGTTCCCCGAATGCGCCGACTTCGCCTGCACCGAGGCCAAGCTGGCGGCCAAGACCGCGACCAAGGCCACGGGCGTGGTCTATGACCGCCTGTTCGTCCGCCACTGGGATGCATGGAGCGACGGAACCAAGAACCACCTTTTCGCCTGGACGCTGGGTCCCGATGGCGTGGCGACCGGCCAGCCGATCGACCTGATGAAGGGCTTCGACGGTGATACGCCCACCAAGCCCTATGGCGGGGACGAGGACTTCACGATCAGCTTCGACAGCAAGAGCGTGATCTTCTCCGCCAAGGTGGCGGGCAAGGACGAACCCTGGACCACCAATTACGACATGTGGGGCGTTCCGCTGGATGGTTCGGCCAAGCCGGTCAACTATACCGCCGACAACAAGGCCTGGGACACGACGGGGATCGCCTCGCCGGACGGCAAGCTGATCGCCTACCGCGCCATGAAGCGCCCGGGTTTCGAGGCCGACCGCTTCGCGATCATGATCTATGACGAGACGACCCAGAAGCTGCGCGAGCTGGCGCCCACCTGGGACCGCTCGGCCGACGCCATCGCCTGGAGTCGCGACGGCAAGACCATCTACGCCACCGCCCTCGACGTCGGCCAGGGCAAGCTGTTCGCCATCGACGTCAAGACCAGCAAGGTCACCGCCCTGACCGGCGAGGGCCACGTCACCGCCTTCGACGTCGGTCCGAACGGGATCGTCTACGCCTCCGACTCGCTGAAGAGCCCGTCGGAGCTGTTCATGCTGACCAAGAAGGGGCCGCCGATCCGTGTGGCCAGTGTCAGCGACGAGGCCTTGAAGGACGTGGCCTGGGGCGAGCCCGAGCAGTTCGACTTCAAGGGCTGGAACGACGAGACCGTGCACGGCTTCGTCCTGAAGCCCGCCAACTTCGATCCGGCCAAGAAGTATCCGGTGGCCTTCCTGATCCACGGGGGCCCGCAGGGCTCGTTCAGCAACAGCTGGTCGTATCGCTGGAACCCGCAAGTCTACGCCAACGCCGGCTATGCGGTGGTGATGGTCGATTTCCATGGCTCGACCGGCTACGGCCAGGCCTTCACCGACGCGATCAGCCAGCACTGGGGCGACCGCCCGCTGGAAGACCTGCAGAAGGGCTGGGCCTTCGCCACCCAGAAGTATGGCTTCCTGGACGCCGACCGCGCCTGCGCCCTGGGCGCCTCTTACGGCGGCTACATGATCAACTGGATCGCGGGCGCCTGGAACCAGCCCTGGAAGTGCCTGGTGGACCATGACGGCGTCTTCGACACTCGCGCCATGGGCTACGCCACCGAGGAGCTGTGGTTCACCGAGTGGGAGAACGGCGGGACGCCCTGGCAGCCCAACACCACCTACGAGACGTTCAATCCGGTGAATCACGTGGGAAGCTGGACCAAGCCGCAGCTGGTGATCCAGGGCCAACTGGACTACCGCATCCCGGTCGAGCAAGGCCTGGCCGCCTTCACCGCCCTGCAGCGCAAGGGCGTCCCCAGCAAGCTCTTGTACTTCCCGAACGAGAACCACTGGGTGCTGAAGGCCCAGAACTCGGTGCAGTGGCACAAGGAGGTGCTGGACTGGCTGGATCAGTGGACGGGGAACACGCGTCCGGGGAAGTAAATCTTTGCTCCAATCCTTATCCGCTCATCCCCGCGAAAGCGGGGACCCAAGCTGACTCTCGGGTCATGGTGAGGCGGTGACTAAGATCCAACCTCGGCTTGGGTCCCCGCTTTCGCGGGGATGAGCGGTGTGAGGCTCAGAGCTTTCCGGTAGCCACCGCGACGGTGAGGCGCGCCTTCTTCTCAAGCTCGCCCATCTCGCGCCCGGCCACATAGGCCCGCGCCAGCGCCGCCGGGGCCACGGCCGGGAAGGCCGCCACGGGCAGCCCCCTCACCTCGGCTCGTGCCGCCTTGAGCTGTTCCTCGACGCGGCGCTTTACGTCGGCTTGCGTCCAGTCGGCCGGCAGCCGGTCGCATCCCGCCTGTTTCAGCCGCCACAGTCCTGAGAGCCCCCAGGCCCGCGCCGCGCCCTTCACGGCGTGCGGATCGGCGCTGGGATCCAGCCGCCGCGCGGCCAGCACCGCCAGCGCGCCAGCCGTGCCGTCGACATAGGTCCGCACCGCCGCCTCGTCCGCCAGAGGCCCTTCGTCGAGGTCGGCGAAGCGGGCGTCGGCCAGGGTCGCCAGGACGTTCGGATCGAAGCCCGAGGCGGCGAGAGCCTCGACATTGGGATGCTTGCGCGGCGTCCTGCCGGCCGCGATCTCTTCCATCGCCTCGCGCCACCAGGTCAGGCGGATCTCGCCCATCAGGGCGTTGGAGACGCCGCCCGCCACCCGAGCCAGCTCGTAGTTCAGGCCATAGAGCGCGATCACGTCGGCCCGCGCGGCCATATCGCCGATGAACCGGCTCGCCAGCCAGCGGTCCGGATCGACGCGGCGGACGAGGTCGTCGAGGGTTTCGGTGTCGGCCATGGATCACAAACGAAGAAGGCCCGCCGGCGGATTCGCGGCGGGCCCTCCCCTTACACGATTTGCGGTCGGTGTTTAGCCAAACAGCGTCTGGTTCATCGCCATGGTCGCCAGCATCGGGATGCTGAGCAGGGTGTTGGTGCGCGAGAACAGCATGGCCATCTTGGCTGCCTTGGCCTTGGCGTCCGCGTCGGCCTCGACCATGCCAAGGGCGATCTTCTGGTTCGGCCAGATGAAGACCCAAACGTTGAGGAACATCACCGTGGCCAACCACATGCCGGTGCCGATGAAGGTGAAGCTCATGTCGACGCCGGGCGTGTAGCCGCCGGCCAGGCCCAAGGTGAAGGCCTCGACCAGATAGCCGCGGCTGTAGGCTAGGATCACGCCCATCACCCACGTCGCCAGCGCCGCCCAGCGGAACCAGAACAGGGCCTCGGGCGCGATGTACTTGCTGACCGCCGGCTTCAGCTCAGCCGGAATCTGCGGCATCACCCGGATCTGCACGAAGTTGAAATAGTACAGCAGCCCGATCCACAGGATGCCGAACATCACGTGCAGCCAGCGGAAGATGGCTTGGAAGTAGACCTCGCCGTGGCCCTGCGGGCTGTGCGAGTAGCCAATCACGATCACCAGGGCCAGCACGAAGCTGACGATGATGGTGTTGCGGAAGTTCGAAAGCAGTCCAGACATCGGTTTCCCCCTCGGATCCCTATTGCTTGGGCGGGAACCATAGGCTGCTTTGGAGGAGTCGGCAAAGTTCCGGCGAACAACGTTTCCTTACGGCTCAGACCGCGATCAGCGCCGCCGCCATCCGCCGGCCTTCGCTGGCCAGGACGTTGTAGGTCCGAGCGGCCGCCTCGGTGCTCATGAACTCCAGCCCCACCCCCGCGGCCTTCAGGGCGTCGCGAACCGGTCGTGGCGGCAGGGCGTTGGCGAGACCCACGCCCAGCAGCACGAACTCCACGGTCCCTTGGGCGGCGAACACCTCGGCGAACGACGCCGGCGTCAGGTCGGCCAAGGCGGTCACGGCCCAGTCGCGCGGCTGGTCGTCGACGATCAGCAGCGAGCCGGGCCGCCAGACGCCAGCGACCCGAAAGCCGCCGCCGCCCCAGGCGTCGATGGACGGCGGCTGGCGCATCAGGGCCGCGAGGCGGCGCCGAGCTTGATCGGCGTGGCCTCTTCGTCGTTGCGCTTGACGCCCCACACCAAGATCAGCGGCAGGGCGATGTAGATCGAGGAATAGGTGCCGATGACGATGCCGAACACCATGGTGAAGACCAGTGGGAACAGCACGGGACCGCCGAAGATCATCGTGCCGCCCAGGGCCAGCAGGGCCGTGGTGCCGGTGATGATCGTCCGCGACAGACGCTCGTTCTCCGACAGGTCGATGATGTCGCGCAGCGGCGTGGTCTTGTACTTGCGCAGGTTCTCTTTCAGACGGTCGAAGGTGATGACCTTCTCGTTCATCGAATAGCCGATGACCGTCAGCAGGGCCGCGATCTCGGTCATCGAGAACTCGATGTGCACGACCGACAGCAGGCCCAGGGTCAGGACGATGTCGTGAATCACGGCCACGACCGCGCCCGTGCCGTACGACAGGCCGAAGCGGAACCAGATGTAGCCCAGGGTCAGCAGCAGGGCCACGCCCAGGGCCTTGAAGCCGGACATCAGCAGCTCGCCCGAGACCTTGGCGCCGACTTCGGAGCGGCTGGTCACCTTCAGGTCGGGGAAGCGCTTAACAAGCTCGGCCTCGACATGCTTGGACGCGGCGCTGGCGGCCTCGCCCTTGGCCGGCAGGAACTTGATCATGGCCGAGTTCGGCTGGCTGGCGAAGCCTTGCACCTGGGCGTCGTGGGCGCCGATCTGGTTCATCGCCACGCGCAGCTCGGCGAGCGGCGCGGGACGCGACATGGCGATCTCCAGGGCGTTGCCGCCCTTGAAGTCGATGCCCAGGTTCAACCCCTGCAGGAACAGCGAGGCGACCGCCCCGACGATCAGCAGGGCCGAGAAGACGGCGGCGACCGGCGCCCAGCGCACGAAGCGATAGTGGGTGGAGCGCGGGATGTAGCGAATGAGGGGCCAACGCATGGTCGGATCTCCTATGCGATCGGCAGCTTCTTCGGCTTGGTGGCCTTGAACCACCAGCCGATGAGCACTTGGGTGATGAAGATAGCGGTGAACAGCGAGGTGAACACGCCGATCACCAGGGTCCAGGCGAAGCCCTTCACCGGTCCCGAGCCGAAGCTGAACATGATCAGGCCCGAAATCAGGCTGGTGATGTTGGCGTCCAGGATCGAGGTCAGGGCCAGCTTGTAGCCGTGGTCGGCCGCGGCCATGGGCGTGCGCCCGGCGTTGGCCTCGTCGCGCATCCGCTCGTAGATCAGCACGTTGGCGTCGACGGCCACGGCCAGGGTCAGGATCAGACCGGCGATGCCAGGGAAGGTCAGGGTCGCCTGAGTCATCGACATGATGCCGACGATCAGCAGGACGTTGACGACCAGGGCGATGGCCGCGAAGCCGCCGAACAGGCCATAGGCCAGGATCACGAACACGAACATGGCGGCCGCGCCGATCGCCAGCGAGATCGAGCCGGCCTTGACGGCGTCGGCGCCGAGTTCGGCGGTCACGGTGCGCTGGTCCTCGACGTTCAGCGGCGCGGGCAGCGCGCCCGATCGCAGCAGCAGCGACAGTTCGTTGGCGCTCTGGACGGTGAAATTGCCGGTGATGATGCCGCTGCCGCCGGTGATGGGGCCGTTGATCACGGGCGCCGACAGGACCTTGTCGTCGAGCACGATCGCGAACCGCTTGCCGACGTTGCGGGCCGTGAGGTCGCCAAACTTGCGGCCGCCCGAGGCGTTGAAGGTCAATTGAACGACCGGATTTCCGCTCTGCGGATCGAACTGCTGCTGGGCGTTGGTCAGTTCCTCGCCCGAGACCAGGGCGCGCTTCTTGACCACGTAGTACGGTGAGTACTGGTCGCCCGGCAGGACTTCGGAACCCGGCGGGATACGGCCGGCCTGCACGTCTTCCGGTGTCACCGTCTCGTCGACCATCTGGAAGGTCAGCTTGGCGGTCTTGCCGATGATGGCGCGCAGCTTCTCCGGATCGCTCTCGCCCGGGGCCTGGATCATGATCCGGTTGTCGCCCTGGCGGTTGATCGAGGGCTCCTTGGTGCCCAGGCTGTCGATACGGCGACGGATGGTCTCGATCGACTGCTCAACGGCCTTGACGGAGTCGGCCTTGGCGGCCTCCGGCACGAAGCGGACCTCGATGCGGTTGTCGCCCTTGCCCGAAACCGACACGTCCTTGCCGCCGATCACGCCGGCCAGCGGCGCGCCGAGGTTCTTGCGCAGCAGGTTGAGCGCGTCGTTGTAGTGGGCGGCGTCGCCGATGCGGACGCTGATCACCTCGCCCTGCTGGGCCAGTTCGCCGAATGGGATCTGCTCGCCGCGCAGCTGCGTGCGGACGTCTTCCGTCAGGTTCGACAGCCGCTCACGGTGCAGGGCGTCGGTGTCCACCTCATAAAGCAGATACGAGCCGCCTTGCAGGTCGAGGCCGAGGTTCAGCTTCTGGTGCGGCAGCCAGCCGGGCATGGCGTCCAGCGTCTTCTGCGGAAGGACGTTGGGCAGGGAGAACAGGATGCCGAAGATCACCGACAGGGTGACGGCGATGATCTTCCAGCGGGAGAGGGTCAGCATGGATCAGTGACTTTCAGGCGACGTCGCGCGCGACGCCTCGAGACGGGTTCCAGAGCGTGATAGCCGACGGCGTGTGCGGTCTCGGCGGCTGTCACGCTCCAGAATTAGAAGCCGAGCCTGCGAAGGCAGGCTCGGTTACGCCTTAGTTCTTGGCGTCGTTGGCCGCGGCCGGCTCGCCCTTTGCGCGGACCTCGGTGATCATGCCCTTGACGACCTTCACGGTGACGCCTTGGGCAATCTCGACGCCCACTTCCTTGTCTTCGACGCGCACGATCTTGCCCAGCACGCCCGACGAGAGGACGACGCTGTCGCCGCGTTTCAGGTTGGCCAGCATGGTCTGATGCTCTTTCGCGCGCTTCTGCTGCGGGCGGATGAGCATGAAGTAGAACAGCACCACCATCAGCAGGATGGGGGCGATCTGCAGGATCTGGGCGTTCAGGTTGTTCATGGGCACTCCAAGAAATTCCGTAAGGCGCGCCGCCTAACATAGGGTCGCGCCAAGTCGGCGGAAGCTATGCGTTCGCCTCCCCTTTTGCAATGCGAGCCCGCGAGGGTATGGAACGAGCCATGACCGACGCGACCGCTCCCCTGCTCACACGCATCGCCGACGCCCTGGAGCGCCTGGCGCCTCCGCCGGCTATCGCCCCCGATTTCGCCGGCGCGCGCCTCTTCCGGCACGAGCCCGCGACCGGCGCCTTCGCCGCCGCCCCCGACTATCCGCTCTCGCTGGACCTGCTGGTCGGCATCGAGCGGCAGAAGGCGCGGTTCGTCGAGAACCTGCGCCGCTTCGCCGTCGGCCTGCCCTGTAACCACGTGCTGTTGTGGGGCGTGCGCGGCACGGGCAAGAGCTCGGTGACCAAGGCGGCCTTCGTGGCCCTGGCCGACACCCATCCCGACCTGAAGCTGATCGAGGTTGATCGCGACGAGGTCGCGGCGCTGCCTCCGCTGTTTGATCTGCTGCGCGCCCGCGCCGAGCGCTTCGTGGTGCTGTGCGACGACCTCTCGTTCGAGGACGGCGCGGCGGCGGCCAAGGCGCTAAAGTCGGCGCTGGAGGGCGGCGTCTCGGGGCCGCCCGAGAACGTGCTGTTCGTGGCCACCTCGAACCGTCGCCACCTGATGCCGCGCGACCATGTCGAGAGCCAGGGCGCGATCGCCGCCGCCGAGAACGCCGAGGAGGAGATGAGCGTCTCCGACCGCTTCGGCCTCTGGATTGGCTTCCCGCCGATGGATCAGGACACCTATCTGAGCGCCATTCACGCCTATGCCGAGCGGTTCGGGCTCAAGGCGCCGGATCTCGATCGCCGCGCCCTGCAATGGTCCACCCAGCGCGGCGGCCGCTC
>NZ_DATFAV010000062.1:0-6126 GCF_035254145.1 Caulobacter sp.
CGGGCGTCGTCTGCTTCCTGATCGCCACCGAGGGCGCCAAGGCCTTGCTGCACGCGCCGGCCGAGGTGACGGCCGGTCTGGTCAAGGATCACGCGCACCTCGCGGTCGGCGCCTACAAGGCCAAGGCGCTGGCCAAGCTGAGCGTGCCGATCGGCATCGTCTCGGGGATCGTCGGCGGGCTCTTCTACAACCGCTTCTCGGGCTTCAAGCTGCCCGAATACCTGGCCTTCTTCAGCGGCCGGCGTTTCGTGCCGATCGTCTCGGGCCTGGCCGGCCTGCTGATCGCCGTGCTCCTGGGCCTGGGCTACGACGCGATCAACGGCGGCGTCGACGCCGCCAGCCGGGCGGTGGTCGTCTCGGGCGAGATCGGCCTTCTGGTGTTCGGCTTCCTCAACCGGATCCTGATCGTCACCGGCCTGCACCACATCCTCAACAACATCGCCTGGTTCGTGGTCGGCGACTATCACGGCGCGACCGGAGACCTCCGTCGCTTCTTCGCGGGCGATCCCGCCGCTGGGGCGTTCATGAGCGGCTTCTTCCCGGTGATGATGTTCGGCCTGCCGGCCGCGTGCCTGGCCATGTACCACGCCGCCAAACCCGAAAAGCGCAAGGCCGTCGGCGGCATGCTGGCCTCCCTGGCCCTGACCTCGTTCTTGACCGGGGTGACCGAGCCGATCGAGTTCTCGTTCATGTTCCTGGCCCCGGCGCTCTATGCGATCCACGCCGTCCTGACGGGCGTGGCCATGGCGCTGATGGACTTGCTGCACGTGAGGCTGGGCTTCACTTTTTCGGCGGGCCTGTTCGACTATGTGCTGAACTTCGGCAAGGCTAGCCGGCCGCTATGGCTGGTTCCGATCGGCCTTGCCTACGCCGGCCTCTATTACGGCCTCTTCCGCCTGGCTATCGCCCGGTTTGATCTGAAGACCCCCGGCCGCGAGGACGACGAGGCCGTTCCGGCCAAGGCCGTCGCCACCGGCGGCGGGCGCGGGGCTGACTTCGTCCAGGCCCTGGGCGGGGCGGGCAACCTGACCAGCGTCGACGCCTGCACCACCCGCCTTCGCCTGATCGTCGGCGACCAGGCGGCGGTCGACGAAGCCGCCCTGAAAGCCTTGGGCGCGCGCGGGATCGTGCGCCCCTCCGACAAAGCCCTGCAGGTGGTGCTGGGCCCGATCGCCGACACCGTCGCCGGCGAGATCCGTCAGGCGCTCGAAAGCCCGGCGCCGCCAGCCAAGGCGATCCGGACCCTCGCCAAGGACGTCGCGAGCCCGACCCTGGAGGATGACCGCAAGGCGCGGGCCATCGCCGCCGCGCTCGGCGGAGCGGGCAATCTCAAGTCCGTCGACGTCTGCTCCAGCCGCCTGCGGGTGGTGCTGGACGATCCCGCCGCTCTCGACGAGGCCGCCCTGGCCGCCGTCGGCGTTCGGGGCCTTGTCCGCGTCGGCGAAAACGCTCTCCACATCGTCTTGGGACCCGACGCCGAGCGGGTCGGCGAGGTGTTGCGTCGCTCCCTGTAGGGCGGAGATCCGTCGTTGCGGTAGAGGGCTGTGAAGATCGTCTCGTGCGATCGGTTCGTCACCTTGGCGTGACCAGATCGCCGCCGATCAGCTTCGGACGGCTGTGTCGCCGAGGAAGGCGCCGACCGCCGCGTTGAACGCCTCGGGATGGCTGAGATTGCTCATGTGGCCGGCGTCCGCCATGACCTGGCGTCCGCCCTGGGGCAGGCCATAGGCGAGGGCGTCGCCGACCAGCTGGAGCCAGGGCGGGTCGTGCTCGCCCGTGATCACCAGGGCCGGGACGGCGATCGTGTCGAGGCGTCGGGCCAGGTCCGGCGCCTCGCCCCTCGGCGAAATCACCTCGCCCAGGTCGCGCCCGTCGTAGGCCTCGAGCATGGCGTCGAGGGCCGAGCGGTCCAGGTGACCGGGGAAGGCCATCAAAGGATGTGACGACCAGGCCGCCCGCATCGCGTCGATTGCGCCGCCGCGAACCAGATCGCGATAGGCGTCCAGCGGAATGGCCTCCTCCGGGCGCGGGCCGGGCGCGAAGCCGTCCAGCGGCGCGCTTTGCAAGACCAGGCCCCAAAGGCGATCGGGACGCCTGTCGGCGAAGCGCAGAGCCACCCGCCCGCCCTGCGACATGCCGATCAGGGCGCAGCGATCCACGGCCAGCGCATCGAGCACCGCCAGTATGTCATCCAGTTCCTGGTCCAGGTCGGGCGGCGGGGTTGACGCGCCAAACCCTCGCCGATCGATGGCCGCGACCCGGAAAGTCGAGGACAGAACCTCGACCTGCGGTCGCCACATCCGGCGGTCCAGTGTCCAGCCGTGCAGGAAAAGCGCCGCCGGGCCTTCGCCCGACACCTCGCCGTGCAGCACCCCGCCGCGTACGGGAACGGCGATCGATGCGCGCGCCGCGCCGGAAGCCGCCAGGGGCCTCATCGCCCGCCCGGCGCTAGGCCTGGGTTTCGTGCGTGTGGGAGCGGAAGACGTTGTTGTTGCGGTGGTCGCCCGCCAGCCAGCGCTTGAGTTCGCTGTGGGCGTCGGTTCGGCGCTGGCGATTGAGCTCCTCGGCCTCCGGCGCGTCGTGGGTGAACTCAAGGATCATGCCGTTGGGATCCTTGACATAGACCGAGCGGCAATAGCCGTGGTCCAGGACGTAGGTGTCGGGCTCGACATAGCCGGCGGCCTTGATGCGCCGCTCGATCGCGGCCTGGGTCTCCAGGTCTACGTTCAGGGCGATGTGGTGGAAGGGGGAGTCGGGCATCTTGGGCCCGAATAGGTCCTGATCGCTCGGGCTGGCGAACTGGAAGAAGGCCAGGGCGCTGCCGTCGGCCAGCTCGAAGAAGCAGTGGCAATAGGTGCGTTCCTCGCCGAACAGCTCGTCCTTCTCGCACCAGGTGGCGATCAGCGGCAGGCCGATGATGTCTTCGTAGAAGCGCCGCGTCGCCTCCAGGTCGCGCGAGACATAGGCCGTATGGTGCAGTCGGCTGGGGAGATTCACGCCCATCTCTCAATCCTTCCCTGTCTGGCGCGGGCGCCATTGGCCCGTCGCCACGTCTTGTTTGCTTGCGGAGGTCCGCGCGGCGACGCTTAGATGACGCGGAAAACTACCACTGGCCGCGCGACCCAGCAATTCGTTTTTCGAATAAAACTTCGCATATCGAATTTATACGGCCTCGCCGTCATAATCGATCGCGGCGGCGGCGTGGTGGGACAGCACAAAGCCGATCGGGCGCTCGGACTCCTCCTGCAGATGGCCGATGAGGCCGCCGGTCCTGGCCAGGAGCGAGATGCCCTTGAGCGCGGCCAGGGGGAAGCCGACATCGAGCATGACGGCGGGAATGGCGCCGTTGACATTGATCGGCAGGGGGCGGCCCAGCGTCTCTGGAAGCGCCTCGCGAACGGCGAGCAACATGCGGATGTGCCGACCGGTGACGCCCTTCTCCTCGGCCAGACGCAGGAGCAGATTGCCGCGAGGATCGCCGTCCGAATGCAGAGGATGACCAAAGCCGGGGATGGCTTTGCGCTCGGCGCGCAGCGCCTTGACGCCTTCCCGCGCCACCTCGAGCGGGTCGAGGTTCTCGCGGTCGGCCCGCTCGACCAGATCGCTCAGAAAACGGCCCGTGGTCTCTGCGCTGCCCAGCACCACCGAGCCGCAGCCCAGGAGGCCGGCGGCCACCGCGCCCTGGAAGGCTTCCGGCGCGGCCGCGTAGGTCATGCGCGCGGCCACCACGCTGGGCACCAGGCCATGTTCGGCGATCGCCACCAGGACCGCATCGGCGAAGAAGCGCTGGACGGGGGTCGGCGGCGTCCCGGTGACCAGGAACCAGAAGTAGGAGGTGAAATCGATCTGCCCGATCAGTTCGCCGACCAAATCCTTGCCCCGGACGTTGATCACGTCGGCGGTGGAGGTCGAAATGGCGCTATAGGGTTGGTCTTGCTTGCCGATGCGCATGCGACTCTCGCTGTGTGAAGGGATTGGCCCCGAAACTCGACCCTTCCCATCGAGACTGTCAACAAAAGTTTCGGCATGCGAACTTGAGTTCGATATACGAAATCTCTATCGTTCCGGCCGAAAGCGCGTCGCCGTCGCCAGGCCGCGCGGCGACAAGGCTGGGATCGCCAGCCGCTCGAACCGAGTGAAGTCATGATCAAGGTCTTGAAGAACGTCCGTGTGCTCGAGATGGGCACCTTCATCACCGGTCCCGCGGCCGGGATGTTGCTCGCCGACCTGGGCGCGGACGTGATCAAGGTGGAAAATCCCGAAGGCGGCGATCCCTTCCGCGCCTTCGAGGGCGGGCTCTACAGCCCGCACTTCCAAACCTACAACCGCAACAAGCGCAGCATCACCCTCAACACCAAGGACGCTGGCGACCTGGCGATCCTCGACGCGCTGATCGCCGACACCGACGTCTTCATCCAGAACTTCCGCCCCGGAGTCGCCGAGCGGCTGGGCGTCGGCGCGGCCAGGCTGCAGGGGCTCAATCCCAGGCTGATCTATTGTTCGATATCGGGCTTTGGCCCGTCGGGACCCGGTCGCGACCGCCCTGCTTTCGACACCGTCGCCCAGGCCGCCAGCGGCTTTCTGCGGCTGCTGGTCAATCCCCAGAACCCCCGGGTCGTGGGCCCGGCGATCGCCGATGCGGTGACGGGCTACTACGCGGCCTACGGCGTCCTGGGCGCGCTGCACGAGCGGTCCGAGACGGGCAGGGGCCGGCTGGTGGAAGTCTCCATGCTCGAGGCCATGAGCCACTTCAATCTGGACGACTTCACCCACTACTTCGCGGCCGGCCAGGTGATGACGCCCTACAGCCGCCCCCATGTCTCCCAGTCCTATGTGTTCGAGTGCCAGGACGGCCGATGGATAGCGCTGCACATGTCCTCGCCCGCCAAGTTCTGGGAGAATCTGGCGCAGGCCATCGACCGCCCGGGCCTGCTGGAGGATCCGCGGTTCTCCGATCGCGGCGCGCGCATCGACAACTACGACGCGGTCCTGGCGACGCTGGCGCCGATCTTCAGGAGCCGTCCGCTGGAGGTCTGGTGCGAGCGTCTGACGGCGCTGGAGGTGCCTCACTCGCCGGTCTACGCCTCCAACGAGGTGCTGGAAACGCCGCAGGCCAAGCACTTGCAGCTGGAGGTCGCCGCCGAGCACCCGGTGATGGGGCCGTTCCGCACAATTCGCAGTCCGGTCTCGTTCGACGGCGAAAGGCCGCTGCAGGTCACCGCGCCGCCGACGCTGGGCGAGCACGACACCGAGGTGAAGGCCGGGCGCGGTAAGCGCAAGGCCGTCGGCTGATCAAAGCGCCCCTGGACGCCGCCGCCTAGGATCGCCGGTCCAGGATCGCCGGTCCAGGATCGCCGGTCCAGGATCGCTCTGGCCTAGGCTCGCGCCGACGACTATACGCGACTGCATACTAGGCAGCAGCGAAGCATCGAATGGCGCGAGAGCCCCGCAAAGAGCAGGATCCAGAGTACCTCTCGACGCTCGAGCGCGGCCTGAGCGTGCTGCGCGCCTTCAACCAGGAGCGGCCGGAAATGGCGCTGAGCGAGGTGGCGGTCGTCACCAAGCTGAGCCCCGCGGTCGCGCGACGCTGCCTCAACACCCTGGTCAAGCTCGGCTATGTCGCGCAGCACGGCCGCCGTTTCCTGCTGCGCCCCGAGGTGCTGGTGTTCGGATCGGCCTATCTGGCGTCGATGAACATCGAGGAAGTGGCTTCGCCCTATCTGCAGGCGCTGCGCGACGAAACCGGTGACAGTTCCTCCTTGGCGGTGCTGTCGGGCGAGGACGTGCTCTATCTGTGCCACGTTTCGACCAACCGGCGCATCCGCTTGGGCGCGAGCGTGGGCACGCGCTTCCCCGCCTACGCCACCTCGCTGGGCCACGTCCTGCTCGCCTACCAGCCCGACGAGGTGATCGAAGCCTACCTGTCGGAGGTGAGCCTGACCAAGCTCACCGAACACACCGTGACGTCCAAGGACGTGCTGCGTCAGCGCATCCAGGCCGCGCGCGCCCGGGGCTATGATTCCTCCCAGGACGAACTGGACTACGGGATCGTCTCGGTCGCCGTCCCGGTGTTCAATCGCCAGCACCAGATCGTCGCGGCCATCAACTGCTCGACCTCGACCACTC
>NZ_DATFAV010000063.1:0-6585 GCF_035254145.1 Caulobacter sp.
CTCGCCGTCCTCGTCCGGATGGATCCTGGGCTACCAGGCCGGGGTCGTGACGGTGGAGGCGCTGCTGATAAAGCGCCGGAAGCCGGGGCTTATGGCTGAAAAAGCGCTAGGAGTCAAAAGAGACGCTCTCTTTTGCTCCTCCGCCCATCCAAACCCGCCTCCCCAGGCCTTGTGCCTGGGGTCCATCGTTCAGCCGGTGAGGCGACGATAGGCGCATGTCCACACGGATAGAGACCGCTGACCAGCGCCGAGCCTGGCTCGGCCATGGGTCCTCGCCACAAGGGCGAGGAAGGCTGTGCTTTGGGATTTGGGAGCGCTCAAGCCGTGCCCAGGAAGTCGCGCTTGCCGACCTCGACGCCGTTGTGGCGCAGGATCGCGTAGGCGGTGGTGATGTGGAAGAAGAAGTTCGGCATCGCCTGGCCCTGCAGATAGTCGAGACCGTTGAAGCTGTGGGTCTCGCCCCGGCGGACCAGCTGCACGTCACGGCTCTCGGCGCCGTCGAAGGCGGCGGGATCGAGACCTTCGACATAGGCGATGGCGCGGTCGACACGGGCGATCAGGCCCTCGAACGACGTCTCGACGTCATCCCAGGCGGGAACCTCGACCTGGGCCAGACGCGCGGCGCCGCCCTTGGCGAAGTCGGTGGCGATCTGCACCTGGCGGATCAGCGGGAACATGTCTGGATAGAGCCGCGCCTTCAGCAGGGCGTCCGGATCCCAGCCCTTGGCCTCGACGAGGGCGGCGGCCTTGGCCAGGACGCCCTTCAGACCCTTCAGGCCCTGGATGAATACGGGCGCGCTGGCCTGGTGCATCGAGATCGACATGGAAGCTCCACGAGAAAGAGATGCGCCTAGATAGGGGCGCGCATCGGCTGGAGGAAGCGGAACGGTTCGACCGGGCTGTGGGTTTTAGAGCCTCCAACCCAAGAGGTTCGCCATGAAAGTCAGTGACGCCATGACCAGCCAGGTCTCGGTCGCCCGTCCCACCGACAGCATCCGCAAGGTCGCCGAGACCATGGCCAAGGTCGACAGCGGCGTGGTGCCGGTGGTCGACGACGGCAAGGTCGTCGGCCTGGTCACCGACCGCGACATTGTCCTGCGCGTGGTCGCCGAGGGCCGCAGCTTCGACAGCCCGGTCTCGGAAGCCATGTCCGACGGCGAGGTGCTGAGCATGAAGGAGGACGACATCCTGGCCGACGCCACGGCCAAGATGGCCAACAACCAGGTCCGCCGCCTGGTGGTGCTGAACGAGGCCGGCAATCTGACCGGCATCCTGTCCCTGGGCGACGTCGCCAAGGACTACGGCGCCAAGCAGGTCGGCCGGACCCTGGAAGAGATCTCCCAGGAGCCGGGCGACGCCGCGCATTAAACAGAAACCTTCTCCCAGAGGAGAGAGATAAAAGAAAAGGGCGGCCCCGCGAGGAGCCGCCCTTCTCGTATCGCTCGAGCGCCGAAGCTTACTTCAGCGAGCTGTCGATGGCCTTGCAGGCTTCCATCAGGCCCTGCACCGACTCGACCGACTTGGCGAACATGGCCTTTTCGGCGTCGTTGGTCTCGAATTCGACGATCTTCTCGGCGCCGCCGGCGCCGATGACCACCGGCACGCCGACATAGAGGTCCTTCAGGCCGTACTGGCCGGTCAGGTAGGTGGCGCAGGGCAGGACGCGCTTCTTGTCCTTCAGGTACGAGGTCGCCATGGCGATGGCGCTCTCGGCCGGGGCGTAGAAGGCCGAACCGGTCTTCAGCAGGGCGACGATCTCGCCGCCGCCCTTGCGGGTGCGGTCGACGATGGCGTCCAGCTTTTCTTGCGTCAGCCAGCCTTGCTTGACCAGTTCCGGCAGCGGCAGGCCGCCGACCGTCGAGTGACGGACCATCGGGACCATGTCGTCGCCGTGGCCGCCCAGGGTCCAGGCGTGGATGTCTTCCACCGAGACGCCGGTGGCTTCGGCCAGGAAGTAGGCGAAGCGGGCCGAGTCGAGGACGCCGGCCATGCCGATGACCTTTTCCTTCGGCAGGCCCGAGAACTGCTGCAGGGCCCAGACCATCGCGTCGAGCGGGTTGGTGATGCAGATGACGAAGGCGTTCGGGGCGTGGGCCTTGATGCCTTCGCCGACGGCCTTCATGACCTTCAGGTTGATGCCCAGCAGGTCGTCGCGGCTCATGCCCGGCTTGCGCGGCACGCCGGCGGTGACGATGCAGACGTCGGCGCCGGCGATGTCCTCGTAGGCGTTGGCGCCCTTCAGGGCCACGTCCTTGCCGAACACGGCCGAGGCTTCGGCGATGTCGAGGGCCTTACCCTGCGGGGTGCCTTCGGCGATGTCGAACAGGATCACGTCGCCCAGCTCTTCGCGAGCGGCGATGTGGGCCAGGGTGCCGCCGATCATGCCGGCGCCGATAAGGGCGATCTTCGCGCGAGCCATGGGGTCTCCATCAAGGCTGTGGACAGTGGAATGTCGCGCGCGGTCTAGACCCGTCGCGTCCCGGCCTCAAGCCCCCTTTCCCGTTTCGCTGCACTGCGGCAAAGATGCGCCAACAAGGATAAGGAGCGCCAGGAATGACCCCCACGACGAGCAAGACCGACCCAGGTCATTTCTTCGAGGACTTCAAGCTGGGCCAGAGACTGGTCCACGCCACGCCTCGGACGGTCACGGCCGGTGACGTCGCGCTCTATACGGCGCTCTACGGTCCGCGCTTTTCGCTGTTCTCGTCGGACGAGTTCGCCCGGGGCTGCGGCCTTGTGTCCGCCCCGGTCGATCCGCTGGTCGCCTTCCACGTGGTGTTCGGCAAGACCGTGCCCGACATCAGCCTGAACGCGGTGGCCAATCTGGGTTACGCCGAGGGCCGGTTCCTGGCTCCGGTGTTTCCGGGCGACACCCTGACCGCCGTCTCCGACGTGATCGGGCTGAAGGAGAATTCCAACCGCAAGACCGGCGTCGTCTACGTCCGGACCACGGGCGTCAACCAGCGCGGCGAGGCGGTGCTGAGCTATGTGCGCTGGGTGATGGTCCGCAAGCGCGACGAGGACGCCGAGATCGCCGAACAGGCCGTGCCGACCCTGTCGACCGCCGTGGCTCCAGCCGATCTCGTCCTGCCGCCCGGCCTGGACTTCTCGGGTTACGACTGGTCCCTGGCCGGCGCCCCGCACGCCTTCGAGGACTATGCGATCGGCGAGAAGATCGATCACGTCGACGGCATGGCGGTCGAAGAGGCCGAGCATCAGATGGCCACCCGCCTGTGGCAGAACACGGCCAAGGTCCATTTCAACCAGTTCGAGCGGAGCCGCGATCCGTCGGGCCGGCGGCTGGTCTATGGCGGGGTGGTGATCTCGACGGCCAAGGCGCTGTCGTTCAACGGCCTGCAGAACGCCGGACTGATCCTGGCGATCAACGGCGGCCGCCATGTGAGCCCCTTCTTCGCCGGCGGCACGGTGTTCGCCTGGAGCCAGGTGCTGGACAAGGCCGACCTGGGCTCCGCCGGCGCCCTGCGCCTGCGGCTGGTGGCGACCAAGGACAGCCCTTGCGCCGAATTCCCCGACAAGGGCGGCGAAGGCGCCTACGATTCCGCCGTCATCCTGGACTTCGACTATTGGGCGGCGGTTCCCAAGCGTGGCTGAGTTCGTTCTCGACCCGGCCTTCGTGGCGACCTCGCACCTGGTCGCCGACCTGCCTTTGTGCGAGGCGCGGCTGCAGGACGATGTCCGCTATCCGTGGATCGTCCTGATCCCGCGCCAGCCGGGCCTGACCGAGATCGAGCAGCTCGACACCGGCCATCGCCTGCAGCTGATGGAGGAGATCGTCCTGGCCGGGGCCGCCGTCCGGGCGGTGGGCGCGGCCCTGGGGCTGGAGGTCGACAAGCTCAACATCGGGTCGCTGGGCAATGTCACGGCCCAGCTGCATGTCCACGTCGTCGGCCGTCATCGGAACGATCCGGCCTGGCCAGGACCGGTCTGGGGCCACAGCCCCGCCAGCCCCTACGGTCCCGACGCCTTGGCGGCCGCGATCACCGCGGCCGAGGAAGTGCTGGAGAACTAGAAGCGCGTAGGTTTAAGCGTGAGCGGTTAAACCGCTCGAATGCGCTCTAAGTATAAGATCTAGCGGCGCTTCTTCCGCGACGAGACCTTCTTCCCCTTGGCCTTGGAGGCCTTGCCCTTCTTGAGGGTCGAGGCCTTGCCCTTGCGGGCGGCGGCCGCGCACTTGGCCTTGGCCGCCTTCAGCGCCTTGCCCTTCTTGCCCTTGGTCGAGCAGACGGGCGCCGCGGCCGGGGCCGGGCGGTTGGCCGAGGCTCGCGGCGGCCAGACATAGGGACCGCGTCCCCGGGCCTCGTAGCCCGGCGGGGCCTCGGGCAGCAGGTGGTCGGCGACGACGGGCCGAATGGCGCCGTCCTCGATCAGCTCCCCCGTCCAGCGCCCGTCGGGGGTCGGGCGCAGGGTCAGGGTCGAGGTCTGGCCCTCCCGGGCGCCGAAGCGGGCCACCACGTCCTCGCCATCGCGCCGAAGCTCGTCGATCAGGCCGGTCGAGCCCACCGCCCCGGGGCGGCGCAGGTCCCGCCAGGCGCCTTCCAGCGTCCCGGCCCCACCGGCCTTGTCGACCAGCTGCAGGGCGTAGAGCCCCGCGCCGTCCGCGCCCTCGACCCGCCAGCCGCCGTCCAGCGGGCCTTGCAGGTTCTGGGCGGCGGCGATCGAGCCGCGCACCCGCATCTCGTAGACCTGCTCGGCCGGAACCGGCGCGCCTGGCAAGGCCGGCGCCGACGATTCCGGCGGCGGGATCGGCAGCAAGGTCGGTTTGTGCCGAGGGGCCGGCTTGGAGGCGGCCTCGGCCTGCTCCTCGTCCACGCCCTGATCCTGGCCCGATTGGGCGATCAGGTCGGCCAGCGGATCAAGGGCGGGAGGAACCTGGGCGGTTGGGGCGGCGGAGACAGTCTGGGGCGGGCTCGGGGGCGCGGGCGTCGTCGCCGGGCTCTGCTGCGCCAGCGCCGGGCTGGCGGCCAGGAGGACGGAGAAGACGATAACCCGCATTCGCAACCTTCAACCGCCCCTCTAGGTCCTAGCCGCGCGCGGCGATCGCCTCGGCCACGGCGACCAGACGCTCGGCCTGCGCCAGATGCAGACGTTCGGCCATCTTGCCGTCGACCCGCAAGGCGCCTTTGCCAGAATTTTCGGGCGCGTTGAAGGCCGCGATCACCGCGCGGCTCCAGGCAATGTCCTCGGGCGAGGGCGAGAAGACCCGATTGCAGATCTCCAGGTGCTTGGGATGGATCAGCGTCTTGCCGTCGAAACCGAAGTCGACGCCCTGCACGCAGACGGCCTCCAGCGCCGCCAGATCCTCGATGTCGTTGTGCACCCCGTCCAGGATCGTCAGGCCGTGGGCCCGGGCCGCGGCCACCGACAGGGTCAGCAGCGGCAGGAACGGCGCGCGGTCGGGCGTCTGGCGGGCCCGCATCTCCTTGGCGAAGTCGTTGACCCCCATGACCCAGGCCGACAGCCGGGTGCCGTGCGAGGCCTCGGCGATCTCCCACAGGTGGAAGGCGGCCTTGGCCGTCTCGATCATGGTCCACAGCCGCGTGGCGGGCGGGGCGCCGTTCAGGTGCTGGTCGTAGAGACGCACGTCGGCGGCGTCGCCCACCTTGGGCACCAGCACCGCGTCGGGGCCGGCCTCGGCCGCGGCGGCCAGGTCCTCGGCGCCCCAGGGGGTGTCGATGCCGTTGACGCGGATCACCACCTCGCGCGCCCCAAAGCCGCCGGCCTTGACCGCCGCCACCGCCGCCTCGCGGGCCGCCGGCTTGGACTCGGGCGCGACGGCGTCCTCCAGGTCCAGAATGATGACGTCGGCGTCCAGGGTGCGGGCCTTCTCGACCGCCTTGGCGTTCGAGGCGGGCATGTAGAGGGCGCTGCGGCGCGGGCGATTGGGAATGGCGGTGGTCATGGAGCTCCCCGGCTTTGTTTTCTGCGTTACGCCAATCTTAGCATTGCTGCGCCGCAGCAAAAGCCTTCCCCGTAGGACAATTGACGGGATAATCGCCTTGGCGCCTCTCGGGTTCGGCGTAGGATCATCCCATGACCACGCGGTACGACAATAACGCCAAGAACGTCCTGGGCGGCGAACTCGCCGCCTGTTCGATGAATCCGGTCACCGGTTTCTACCGCAATGGCTGCTGCGAGACGGGGCCGCACGACCTGGGCCTGCACACCGTCTGCGCGGTGATGACCGACGATTTCCTGGCCTTTTCCAAGACCCGGGGCAACGACCTGTCGACCCCTCGCCCCGACCTGGCCTTCGGCGGCCTGAAGGCCGGCGACCGCTGGTGCCTGTGCGCGGGCCGCTGGAAGGAAGCCCTCGACGCGGGCATGGCGCCCCAGGTCGTGCTGGAGGCGACCCACGAGGAAATGCTGGCGATCGTGCCGCTGGGCGTCCTGAAGGACCACGCCACCGCGTAGACATGGCTTTCCCGCCTCACGCGGCTGACCGCTGAAGGGATGGAAGGGACGCGGAGCGCCGGACATCCGTCCGGAGGTTTGGGTAGTGAGTACCGTTTCGACGAAGCCAGGACGCTCCGCGTGGTTCGTTATCCGGTGAGCCAGCGGGGCGCG
>NZ_DATFAV010000064.1:0-2302 GCF_035254145.1 Caulobacter sp.
TCCCTCTGGGAGAGGGAATCTCTGCGTCGCCTCCATCCCCAGCATCGCCGCCTTGCGGGCCAGGCCCCAGTGGTAGCCGGTCAGCCGGCCGCTCTTGGCGATGGCGCGGTGGCAGGGGATCAGCAGCGAGATCGGATTGGCGCCGATCGCGCCGCCGGTCGCCTGGAACGCCCGGGGCTTGCCGGCCCAGCACGCCACCTGGCCATAGGTCGCCGTCGCGCCCGCCGGAATGGTCAGCAGCGCCTTCCAGACCTGGATGTGGAACGGCGAGCCGATCAGCACCACCGGCAGCGGGCCCTCCCCGCCAGCGAAGGCGTGCAAGGCCGTGGCCTGCGCGGCCGCGTCGTCGCGGATCCAGTCGGCGGCCGGGAAGCGGCGGTGCATGTCGGCGAAGCTGGCTTCGTCGTCGCCGTCCGAGAAGGCCAGGCCCGCCAGGCCCCGGTCGGCCATCACGAACAGCCCCCGGCCGAACGGCGTCGGAGCCCAGCCCCAGCGCAGCCTCATGCCCGCCCCGCGCCGCCGCACCTCGCCGGGCGTCGCCGCCTCCTGGGCGATGAACAGGTCGTGCAGGCGCGAGGGTCCCGACAGGCCGGCGTCGAAGGCCGCGTCCAGCACCGTGCCCCCGGCCTCCAGCGACCGCCGCGCCTCGGCGTGGGCGATGGCCGAGACGAAGGTCTTGGGACTGACCCCGGCCCAACGGGTGAAGATGCGCTGGAAGTGAAACGGCGACAGGCCCACGGCCTGGGCGGCCTCGTCCAGCGAGGGATGATCGGACCACCGCTCGGCCAGCCAGTCGAGCGCCTTGGCCATGCGGTGGTAGTCGACCGAGCGTTCGGCGAGACGGGCCAGCTCCTGGCTGGCCGCTTCCGAAGGGGTCGAGAGGGGGGATGCGTCATATGCCATGTCCGGCACGTTAGGCCCGTCGGATAACGCCGTCCGCCCGCTTCTTGCGGTGTCGTCGACGCTCACGACCACCGCTCCGCCCGCGCGGCGCGGATCGCCTCGCGCAGGGCGCCCGCGAAGCTGACCCGCTCCTCGGGACTGAGCGATCGGGCCAGGGTCAGCCGCTTGCGATGGATCATCACCCGCACGCGCGCCTCGTGCTCGCCCGGCTGCTCGAGGTCCACGCGGGTGAAGGCCGTGGGCGAGGTCCAGATCGTCCGCGCGCCCTTCTCGTCTTCCCGGCTGACGGTGACGGCCTCGGCGGTGACCTGGACCCGTTCGATCCGCCGGGCGGCGCGATCACTGGCGCGTAGCGCGAGCCACAGCGCCAGCACGTCCAGCCCCAGGAACGGCAGCACCGGCGGCGCGCCGACCACCAAGAGGAAGATGGCGACCATGACGTTGAACGCCATCATCACGCCCAGCAGCACCGCCGCCCCCTGCGGGCTCAGCGAGCGATGCGGCGCGATCACGCGGTCCATGTAGAGCGGCGAGGCCATGCCCCGAATTTAGGAGCCTGGACCGCGCTTGGCGAGCGCCGCGCATCACGGCATGGTCCGCGCCATGGCCCGTTCCGCTTCGGCAAAGCCCGCTTCGGTGAAGAAGAAACCCGTCCGCAAGGCGGTCAGGAGGATCAGCCCCGCCGAGCGCGAGCGCGTCGAAATCCTGTTCGCGCGGTTCGAGAGCCTGGAGCTGCGGCCCAAAACCGAGCTGAACTACGCCAACCCCTACGAGCTGGTCACCGCCGTGGCCCTGTCGGCCCAGGCCACCGACGTCAGCGTCAACAAGGCCACCGACAGGCTGTTCAAGGTCGCCAACACGCCCCAGGCGATGCTCGACCTCGGCGAGCGGGGCCTGATCCCCTACATCGCCTCGATCGGCCTCTACCGGACCAAGGCCAAGAACGTCCTCGCCACGGCCAACATCCTGGTCAGCCAGTACGGCGGTCAGGTCCCCCTGAACCGCGCCGCCCTGGAGAGCCTGCCCGGCGTCGGGCGGAAGACCGCCAGCGTGGTGCTGAACGAGCTGGACATCGAGCCGGCCATCGCCGTCGACACCCACGTCTTCCGCGTCTCGCATCGGCTGAAGCTGTCGGCCGGCAAGACCCCGGACGCGGTCGAGCAGGACCTGATGCGGATCGTGCCCCCGCCCTACCAGACCCGGGCGCACCACTGGCTGATCCTGCACGGGCGGTATGTCTGCGTGGCGCGCAAGCCCAAGTGCGAGGTGTGCAAGATCAGCGACCTGTGTCCCTCGCGGGAGCTGTTCCTGGGGGCGTAGGGCTTCAAGTTTCTCCCCCGCGACGCGTGGGAGGTGGCCCAGAGGGCCGGAGGGGGCCAGCTCGGCCTTCACGGCGCTT
>NZ_DATFAV010000065.1:0-4804 GCF_035254145.1 Caulobacter sp.
GGCCGCGCAGGGCGGCATCTCGGCCTCGCTGGGCAACATGGGCCAGGACGACTGGCGCTGGCACATGTACGACACCGTCAAGGGGTCGGACTGGCTGGGCGACCAGGACGCCATCGAGTACCTGACCCGCAACGCCCCTGCTGCCGTCTATGAGCTCGAGCACTGGGGCGTGCCCTTCTCGCGCACCGAGGAAGGCAAGATCTACCAACGCGCCTTCGGCGGCATGACCAAGAACTACGGCGAAGGCCCGATCCAGCGCACCTGCGCGGCGGCCGACCGCACCGGTCACGCCATGCTGCACACGATGTACGGCCAGTCCCTGGCCCACGACACCGAGTTCTTCATCGAGTACTTCGCCCTTGACCTGATCATGGATGACGGCGTCTGCCGCGGCGTGACCGCGTGGAAGCTCGACGACGGCACCCTGCACCGCTTCCAGGCCCAGATGGTGATCCTGGCCACGGGCGGTTACGGGCGCGCCTACTTCTCGGCCACCTCGGCCCACACTTGCACGGGCGACGGCAACGCCATGGCCCTGCGCGCCGGCCTGCCGCTGCAGGACATGGAGTTCGTGCAGTTCCACCCCACCGGCATCTACGGCGCCGGCTGCCTGATCACCGAAGGCGCCCGCGGCGAAGGCGGCTACCTGACCAACTCGGAAGGCGAGCGCTTCATGGAGCGCTACGCCCCGTCGGTGAAGGACCTGGCGCCGCGCGACATGGTCAGCCGCGCGATGACCATCGAGATCCGCGAAGGCCGTGGCGTTGGTCCCAACAAGGACCACATCTTCCTGCACCTCGACCACCTGGATCCCAAGATCCTGGCCGAGCGACTGCCGGGCATCTCGGAAACGGCCAAGGTGTTCGCCGGCGTCGACGTCACCAAGGCACCGATCCCGGTGCTGCCGACGGTCCACTACAACATGGGCGGCATCCCGACGAACTATCACGGCGAGGTCGTCACCAAGTCGGGCGACAACCCCGACCAGGTGATTCCGGGCCTGATGGCCGTGGGCGAGGCCGCCTGCGTCTCGGTGCACGGCGCCAACCGCCTGGGCTCGAACTCGCTGATCGATCTGGTGGTGTTCGGCCGCGCCGCGGGCCTGCGCTGCGCCGAGATCCTCAAGCCCGGCGCCAAGCAGCCGGAACTGAAGGACGCCTGGACCGATGGCCACCTGGCCCGCTTCGACCGCTTCCGCAACGCCTCGGGTTCGACCCCGACAGCCAGCCTGCGCCTTGAGATGCAGAAGGCCATGCAGGAGGACGCGGCGGTGTTCCGCACCGGCGAGAGCCTGGACAGTGGCGTCAAGCGTCTCGCCGAGGTCTGGGCCAAGAAGGGGGACGTCAAGGTCAGCGATCGCGGTCTGGTGTGGAACACCGACCTGATGGAGACCCTGGAGTTCGACAATCTGATCGGCCAGGCGGTGGTCACGGTGAACGGCGCGGCCAACCGCACCGAAAGCCGCGGCGCCCACGCCCGCGAGGACTTCGCCGACCGCAACGACGCCGAATGGATGAAGCACACCCTGGCGTGGCTCGACGTCGAGACCGGCAAGGTGAAGATCGATTTCCGTCCGGTTCACAGCTACACGATGTCCGACGACATCGCCTACATCCCGCCTAAAGCACGGGTTTATTGAGGGTCCGATGGTCGAACTCGCTCTCCCCAAGAACTCGCAGGTCAAGTCGGGCAAGCACTGGCCCGCGCCGGCCGGCGCCAAGAAGGTCAAGACCTTCAAGATCTATCGGTACGATCCCGAAGCGGGCGGCAATCCGCGCTGGGACACCTACGACGTCGACATGGACGCCGTGGGCCCGATGGTGCTGGACGCCCTGCTGTACATCAAGAACACCATCGACCCGACCCTGGCCTTCCGCCGGTCGTGCCGGGAAGGGGTCTGCGGCTCGTGCTCGATGAACATCGGCGGCCGCAACACCCTGGCCTGCACCCACGGCTGGGCCGAGGTCCCGGGCAAGGCCGTCCAGATCAGCCCGCTGCCGCACATGCCGGTGGTCAAGGACCTGATCCCGGACCTGACGCTGTTCTACGCCCAGTACGCCTCGATCGAGCCCTGGCTGCACACCGACACGCCCGAGCCGCAGACCGAGTGGAAGCAGAGCCCCGAGGACCGCGAGAAGCTCGACGGTCTCTACGAGTGCATCCTCTGCGCCTGCTGCTCGACCTCGTGCCCCAGCTACTGGTGGAACGGCGACAAGTATCTGGGTCCGGCGGCCCTGCTGCACGCCTATCGCTGGCTGATCGACAGCCGCGACGAGGCGACCGGCGAGCGCCTGGACGCGCTTGAAGACCCCTTCAAGCTCTATCGCTGCCACACGATCATGAACTGCGCTCAGGTCTGCCCGAAGGGGTTGAACCCGGCCAAGGCGATCGCCGAGATCAAGAAGATGATGGTCGAGCGCGTCGTCTGACGCGCTCACTATCGCTCCCACGGATCCGCCTTTGATCGAAGGCGCTTGCCAATAGGTGACGCCGGCGTCATTTTTGACGAAAGGGAGGGCGTCATTGAGCGCTAACGTCAATCAGAACGCACGCGTCGTCATCGTCGGCGCCGGTCATGCCGGCGGCTCGGCCGCGGCGTTTCTGCGCCAGTACGGCCACGAGGGCCAGATCGTCCTGATCGGGGACGAGCCCCTGCTGCCCTATCAGCGCCCGCCCTTGTCCAAGGCCTGGCTGAAGGGCGAGGCCGACGCCGACTCGCTGTCGCTCAAGCCCGCCGACTGGTACGCCGAAAACAACGTCTCCCTGCGCCTGTCCGGCGTGGCCGAGCGGATCAATCGTTCGGAAAAGACGGTGACCCTGGCCTCCGGCGAGGCCATTTCTTACGACTTCCTGATCCTGGCCACCGGCGCGCGCGCGCGGCAGCTGCCGATTCCCGGCGCGGATCTGGCGGGAGTCCTGGCCCTGCGCACCGCGGCCGACGCCGAGCTGCTTAAGCACGCCCTGGGTCCGGGCAAGCGCCTGGCCGTGGTCGGCGGCGGCTATGTCGGCCTGGAGGCGGCCGCCTCGGCCCGCGCCCTGGGGGCGGAGGTCGTGGTGATCGAGCGCGAGAGCCGGGTTCTGGCCCGCGTCGCCTGCGAGACCCTGTCGCATTTCTTCCAAGACTATCACGGCGCGCGCGGCGTGGCGTTCGAACTGAACGCCGGCGTCGAAGGCTTCGAAGGCGCGGACGGCCGCATCGTCGGCGTGCGCCTGTCGGGCGGCCGCGTCCTGCCCTGCGACGTCGCCCTGGTCGGGGTCGGCGCTATTCCCAACGACGAGCTGGCCAAGGACGCGGGCCTCTCGACCGCCAACGGCGTAGTCGTGGACCTGGAGGCGCGGACCAACGATCCGTCGATCTTCGCGGTCGGCGATGTCACCCACCGGCCCTTGCCGCTCTATGAGCGTCAGTTCCGCCTGGAAAGCGTGCCTAACGCCCTGGAGCAGGCCAAGCAGGCCGCTTCGGCGATTCTCGGACGTCCGGGTCCCGCGCCCGAGGTTCCGTGGTTCTGGTCCGACCAGTACGATTTGAAGCTGCAGATCGCCGGCCTGCCGTTCGAGGCCGACCGCCAGGTGGTGCGTGGCGACGTCGCCGCCGCCAGGTTCGCGGTCTTCCATCTGAAGGGCGATCTCCTCCAGGCGGTCGAAGCCGTCAACGCGCCGCCCGAATTCATGGCGGGCAAGCAGTTGATCGCCAAGCGCACGCCCGTCTCGGTGGAAAAGCTCGCCGACCCGACGATATCAATGAAGGACGTGGCGGCCTGAAGCCGCCCAAGAGGGGAAGCCCGCAAGGGGAAACAAGGACAGCCATGGCCAAGATCACCTACATCGAACACGACGGGACCGAGCACGCCATCGACGTCAAGCCAGGCCTTACGGTCATGGAAGGCGCGGTGAAGAACAACGTGCCGGGCATCGACGCCGATTGCGGCGGCGCCTGCGCGTGCGCGACCTGCCACGTCTATGTCGACGACGCCTGGCTGTCGAAGACCGGCGACAAGTCCGCCATGGAGGAGTCGATGCTCGACTTCGCCGAGAACGTCGAGCCCAACAGCCGTCTGTCGTGCCAGATCAAGGTGAGCGACGCGCTGGACGGCCTCGTGGTCCGCCTGCCGGAGAGCCAGCACTAGTCGGCGCCAGGAGGGGGCGGTTCGAGGACGCTCTTTTCGAAAGGTTCCGCGGTCCTTCAAAAGACCGTCGTTATATTGTCGCGAGGGGCTTGCCATGAGGCGGGGCGGGGACTAGATCAACGCCTCGCTCGGAACGGCTTCGCGACCGGACGACGCGGCTCCCGAAAGGAAGCTTGCATCGGTCCAGACGCTTGGCTAGACACCGCGCTCCAATCGACTCGGTGACGGATCCGCAGGGGCGGCCACGGCGGCCCAGGGATCCTCTTTTTGTCTCTTCATCGCTGGTTCGCTGGCGGCTCGAAAAAGTCAAAAAGAGTTGGTTGACTCCGGAATGTCGCCTCATTAGAAGCGCCGCTCCGAACATCGCCGCCAAGACTTCGCAAGAATTCAGCGGCGCGGTGTTGGTCAGTTAAGTAGTTCTTTTGAGATCTTCTCAAAATAAAGACTTGACCGGCCTGGTTGGCTTCTCTAAAAGCTGGCCACTCTGGCGCTCCTGGTTTTCCAGGGCTCGCCGGTTCGGGTCAGAAAGTTTGAAAAAACGATTTGACACGGGATATGAGGTTGGATAGATAGCCGCCTCCGCCGACATCGGGCGTTAAACGGTGGGGCCGCTTCGGCGGTTCGGGTCTTTGACATTGTTGATTTGGAAAGAGAAACGCAGGCGGCGGCGCTCTGGC
>NZ_DATFAV010000066.1:0-3302 GCF_035254145.1 Caulobacter sp.
TTGAGGAAGTCCGACAGGTCCTGCTCGTCGGCCGGCAGGAACACCACGTCGGCCGGACCGCCGACCCGGAACCAGGTGAACGGCGCCAGGGCCTCGTCGATCAGCAGCTTGCCCCGGACGGCGGGGAGATGGGTCTTCCAGGTCATCGATGCGTCTCCCCTTCTCCCCTTGCGGGAGAAGGTGTCAGCCCTCGGCTGACGGATGAGGGGTTTCTCGGCGTCGCCACGCGACCCCTCATCCGGCCGCTGCGCGGCCACCTTCTCCCGCAAGGGGAGAAGGGAGGGATCGAGGCGGACTTCACTTCGCCAGGGCCTCGAGTTGCCCCGGCAGGGCGTAGGCCCAGCTGGTGATGTCGCCGGCGCCCAGCAGCACCACCAGGTCACCGCTCTGGGCCTCGGCCGCGATCAGGGCCGGCAGGGCGGCCGGGCTCTCCAGCGGCAGAGCGCGGCGGTGGCCGAACTTCTTGAGACCGTCGACCAGGTGGTCGCGATCGACGCCCTCGATCGGCTGCTCGCCGGCCGAATAGACGTCGGCGACGATCACCGTGTCGGCGTCGTTGAAGCAGCTTGAGAACTCGGTCATCAGGTCGCGCAGGCGCGTGTAGCGGTGCGGCTGGACCACGGCGACGACCTTGCCCTGCGTCACCGCCCGGGCGGCCTTCAGCACGGCGGCGATCTCGACCGGGTGGTGGCCATAGTCGTCGACCACGCGGATTCCGTTGGCGACGCCGGTGGTGGTGAAGCGGCGCTTGACCCCCCCGAAGCCGGCCAGGCCCCTGCGGATCGAGTCGGCGTCCACCGACAGCTCCCGCGCCACGGCGACGGCGGCGGTCGCGTTCAGCACGTTGTGGTGGCCGGCCATCGGCATCTTCAGGCCTTCATAGCGCACGACCTCGCCGTCGCGCGGCGAGACCACGATGTCGAACTTGGCGCCCTCGGGCCCCATCTCGATGTTCGAGACCCGAACCTCGGCCTGCGGATTGGTGCCGTAGGTGACCAGGCGGCGGTTCTCGATGCGCGAGGTCAGGGCCTGGACTTCCGGGTGGTCGGTGCAGACCGCCGCGAAGCCGTAGAACGGGATGTTCTCGATGAAGTCCTGGAAGCCCTTCTTGACCGCCTCGAAGTCGCCCCAGTGGTCCAGGTGCTCGGCGTCGATGTTGGTGACGATGGCCACGGTCGACTTCAGCTTCAGGAACGAGCCGTCGCTCTCGTCGGCTTCGACGACGATCCAGTCGCCCTCGCCAACCTTGGCGTTGGTGCCATAGGCGTTGATGATGCCGCCATTGACCACGGTGGGGTCCAGGGCGCCGGCGTCCAGTAGGGCCGCGACCATCGAGGTGGTGGTGGTCTTGCCGTGGGTGCCGCCGACGGCCACCGAGAACTGCAGGCGCATCAGTTCGGCCAGCATCTCGGCGCGGCGAACGAGCGGCAGGCGCTTGTCGCGGCCGGCGACCATCTCGGGATTGTCGGCCTTCACGGCCGTGGAATAGACGATGGCCGAGGCGCCCTCGACGTGGCTGGCGTCATGGCCGATGAAGATGCGCGCGCCCAGTTTTTCCAGCCGCTCGGTGTTGGCGCTGGCCTTGGCGTCGCTGCCCTGAACGGTGTAGCCGATACGCAGCATGATCTCGGCGATGCCGGACATGCCGATGCCGCCGATGCCGATGAAGTGCACGGGGCCAAGTTCGAAGGGTACGGGGCGTCGACGCTGGATCATGAAGAGCCGATTAGACCAATTCCGCGCGCCGCGAAACGCCCTCCTGGCCCTGTCGTTGTGGACAGCGCCGGCTCTGGCCCAGGCGCCCTCGCCCGCCCCGGCCCCGGCGCCGCTCAAGCTTCAGCTGGCCGATGTCGGCCGCTTCGCGACCTTCGCGGACATGACCAGCGTTCGATGGACTGGACGGACCGCCCAACTGCGCGTGCTGCAAGTCGCCGAGGGCGGCTTCAAGGCTGGCGCGGAGGAATTCTGGGGCGGTTGGCGTCACGAGATCATCGACTGCCAGGCCCGCACTATCGCCCACGCGGGCTTCTCCAGCATCCGGGCCGGCGGCCGTGAAGGCCCGCTGACCGGCGACCAGCGCTCCCCCGCGCCGCTGCCGGCGGGAAGCGCCGACGAGGCCGTGGCCAAGGTGGTGTGCGACGGCTGGCGGCCCTACGCCAAGGTCCCGGTGGCGACAACCGTGGCCGACGCGGTCAGGTTTGGCCGTCCGCTCATCGAGACCGGCGCCGAACCCTGAGAGAAGGCGAAGCTTCACCTTTGATAGAAATATCCATTTCACATCTTTAGATTGACTCGCCCGATCGCGGAGGCGGAAGCTCCCCGCAATCCTCATGCCGAGGATGGAGGGAGCAACATGAAGTCGAGCCTACGTTGGAAATCCGCGTGCGCCGCCGTCGCGACGATCGCTCTGTGCAACCTGCCCTTCGTGGCGTCGCCCGCGATGGCCAAGCCGCCGCTCTGCACCCAGTACGCCTGGACCCAATGCGACCCGCTCTATCCGCGCTCCACGCCGGAATGGTTCGCGTGCTTCGAGTACGAGTCGACCCTGGGCTGCCCGTGGTGGGACGGCTCGCTCACCGGCAAGAAGGCTCCGCCGGCGGTCAAGCTCGAGGACATGGAAGCCTTGGCCCGTCGGTAGCCGTCTGGACGCGGAGGGCCCAGCGCCGTCCGCGTCGCCGTTCCGCGGGCGAATATCGCGCCCAGAACGAAAAAAGCCTCCGCCGGCGGTCCCGGCGGAGGCTTTTTGTCTTGCGACGTAAGTGAGACTTACGCGCCGCCCGGGAAGCGGAACGGGACCTTGACCGAGCCGGTCTTGGCGCCCATCGGCAGCTTTTCGGCGATGCACATGGCGGCCTTGTCGAAGCCCTTGCCGGCCGCGCTGTTGTCGACGACCTTGCAGTCCGAGAGCTTGCCGTCGGCGGCGTTGCACTCGAGCATCACCTGGGCGGCGTCACGCGTGTTGGCGAACTGCTGCAGGCAGCGGCCCATCTGGTCTTCGAAGCCGCCGGCGGCCGAAGCGGCCTGAGCGACGAAAAGGCTGCCGGCGAGACCCGCGGCGATCGCGATCGAGAATTTCATGAAGCGCCATCCCTTGTTGGCGGACCAATCTGACGGGCGCTTTGTCGCAGAGAGGGGCTAACGAACGGCCAAGGTTCGCGGTTAATCATCTCTGAAAATGATTAATGGCGGAGCGGCGTCTTGGGGCCCGTCTTGGGGCCCGTCGAACCATAGTCCGGACGGGCCCGATTTCAAACCGTCATGCGCGGCGAGCCGTCCGCTCCACGAGGTCCGCCAGGTCCTCC
>NZ_DATFAV010000067.1:0-18488 GCF_035254145.1 Caulobacter sp.
CATGGGCGCCTTGCACGAGGGGCACCTGTCGCTGATCCGCCTGGCCCAGCAGAACGCCGACCGCGTGATCGCCAGCGTCTTCGTCAATCCCAAGCAGTTCGCGCCGCACGAGGACTTCGACGCCTATCCACGCGGCGAGGCGGTCGACGCCGAGAAGCTGGCTTCGGTCGGCTGCGACCTGATGTTCGCGCCCGGTCCGGCCGAGATGTACGCCCCAGGCTTCTCGACGGCGATCACGGTTTCCGGCGTGTCCGAACCGCTGGAGGGCGCGGCGCGACCGCAGTTCTTCGGCGGTGTCGCCACCGTGGTGGCCAAGCTCTTCATCCAGTCCCAGGCCGACGTCGCCGTGTTCGGCGAGAAGGACTACCAGCAGCTGCAGGTGGTCAAGCGCATGGCCCGCGACCTGGACATTCCCATCGAGATCATCGGCGCGCCGACCGCGCGGGCCGAGGACGGCCTGGCTCTGTCTTCCCGCAACGCCTACCTGACCACGCAGGAGCGCGCGGCGGCCGTGGCCCTGCCCGATGCGATGAAGGCGGCCGCCCACGCGGTGGCGGCCGGCGGCCGGATCGACAAGGCCGAGGAAGCCGCCACGGCGGCCTTGAAGGCCGCGGGCTTCCGTCAGGTGGACTATGTGGAAATCCGCGAGGCTAGCGATCTCTCCCGCCTGGGTCCTGGCCCGATCGGCGCGGCCGACGGCCGCATCCTGGTGGCGGCCTGGCTGGGCGGCACGCGGCTGATCGACAACATGGCGGTGGGTTAAGCCTCGCCGGGCCCTACCAGGCGCCGATCTCGCGCAGCTGGCGCGCCAGCTCCGGCGGCAGATCCGCCGCCTCGCTCTCGGTAAGGTCCGGCGGCGCGTCCTCGGGCGTCAGATAGCGCCATCCCTGGAACGCCCGCCGAGGCTGCGGCGCCACCCGGACGATCGTCGGATCGACCGTGACCTCGCACCGCGACGCCGGTCCGGAGCCGACGGTATCGATGGCCAGGATCTTCTGGCGGCACAGGATCTGGCCCTTGAACACCCGGTACAGCGAACCGCCGTCCAGCACCTCGTCGATCCGCTTCGGCGTCATGCGGGTGTGCATGATCCAGGGATGACCTTCCTTGTGCCAGGCCAGGAGATCCTCGATCGTGTCGCAGCCGACGACCAGCTTGATGATGTGCAGCGCCATGGTCGCTAGATAGCGCGCGGGGAGCGCAAGGCAATCGCCCCGACAGCGTCCGACGCTCGCGCGGAGGGTGAAAAGGGTCGCGCCTCTCCGCCATCGCGTTATGGCTACGGCATCGCGCTACACCAGTGCGCGATGACTTTGGCGGATCCGTCCGCCTCGCGCCGCCGCTAAGGCCGCTTCGCAGGCGTCCGCAGCGGCGGTTCTCTTTTTCCGCCTAGTTCAGCGGATCTAGGCGAACCAGCACCACGCCCTCGCTGACCTGCCCGCCGGCCGAGGCGGTGAGTTCGGCCACCACGCCGTCGAACGGCGCGACCAGGGCGTGCTCCATCTTCATGGCCTCGAGGGTCAGCAGGGTATGGCCCTTGCTGACCGTCTGTCCCGCCGCGACGGCGACCGAGACGATCTTGCCCGGCATTGGCGACAGGATCACGCCATCGGACGCCGCGCCCTCGCCCGCCCCGCCGACCTTGGCCTCGAAGTCGAACGTCTGGACGTCGCCCCCCTCGAACACGTGGATCGGGCCCTTGCCGTAGGTCGTCGGCAGGCGGGTGACCTCATCGAACGCCTGGCCGTCGGCGTGGCGGATATCCCACGACCAATCCTCGCCGCCGCCGCCGATCAACGCCACGCGCAGCGGCGCCGGCTTGCCGTCGACCGACATGGGCAGGGTCATTGGCGCACGATCGGCGTTCATGCGGAAACCCAGCAGCTTGGAGGGCGCGCCGGCCCACGGATCACGTAGCGCCTCGGCGTCGAGGAAGCTGTCCAGCCGCCAACCGATCGCGGCCATGGCTGGCTCGTCACTGAAGGTCCGCTCGACCAGCTCGTCCAGCCGCGCCTCGATGAAGCCGGTGTCCACCGCGCCGTCGACGAAGTCCGGATGGCTGGCGCACTTGGCCAGGAAGGCGGCGTTGGTCTTGACCGGCCAGACCTCGACCAGGCCGCAGGCTTCGGCGAGGCGCTGGGCGGCGTCCTCGCGATCGGCGCCGTGGGCGATCAGCTTGGCGATCATCGGATCGTAGAAGGGCGTGACCTCGCCACCCTCCTCAACGGCGCTATCGACGCGGACATCGCCCTCGGGCAGGCGGAAGTGCTTGAGCTTGCCGGTCGAGGGCAGGAAGCCCGTCGCCGGGTTCTCGGCGTAGAGGCGCGCCTCCATGGCCCAGCCGTCGAGGGTGATCTCGTCCTGTTCCAGCGGCAGGCGCTCGCCGGACGCCACCCGCAGCTGCCATTCGACCAGATCCTGGCCGGTGACCATCTCGGTGACCGGGTGCTCGACCTGCAGGCGGGTGTTCATCTCCATGAACCAGATGCGATCGGCGCGCAGGCCTTCGCTGGCGTCGGCGATGAACTCGACCGTGCCAGCGCCGACATAGCCCACGGCCTTGGCGGCCTTGACCGCGGCGGCGCAGACGGCCGCGCGCGTGGCCGCGTCCATGCCCGGCGCGGGGGCTTCCTCGATGACCTTCTGGTGACGGCGCTGCAGCGAGCAGTCGCGCTCATAGAGGTGGACGACCTCGCCGTACTGGTCGCCGAACACCTGCACCTCGATGTGGCGCGGGCGGGTGACATACTTTTCCAGCAGCACCCGCTCGTCGCCGAACGCGGCCGAGGCCTCGCGCCGGCACGAGCCCAGGGCCGCCTCGAAATCCTCCGCCCGCTCGACCTTGCGCATGCCCTTGCCGCCGCCGCCGGCCACCGCCTTGATCAGCACGGGATAGCCGATCTTCCCCGCCTCGGCGGTCAGGCGTTCGACCGATTGGTCCTCGCCCAGATAGCCGGGCGTGGTCGGCACGCCGGCGTCGATCATCACCTTCTTGGCCGCGTCCTTCAGGCCCATGGCGCGGATCGCCGAAGGCGGTGGGCCGATCCAGGTCAGGCCCGCGTCGACCACGCTCTGGGCGAAGTCGGCGTTCTCGGACAGGAAGCCGTAGCCGGGGTGAATGGCGTCCGCCCCCATCTGCCGGGCCGCGGCCAGGATCTTCTTCGGGTCGAGATAGCTGTCCTTGGCCGGCGCCGGTCCGATCAGGATCGCCGCGTCGGCCTCCATCACGAACGGCGCGTCGGCGTCGGCTTCCGAATAGACGGCGATCGTCCGCACGCCCAGTTCGCGGGCGGTGCGGATGATACGGCGGGCGATCTCGCCGCGATTGGCGATCAGGACGGAGGAGATCAAGGCGGAGCCCTACATCTGGGAAAGAGTGAACAGCATCAGCGCCACGAGCAGCAGGCCGAAAGCGAAGACGCTCATGAACCAGACCACCAGGGTCTTGAAGATGGCGCCGACGACGCTGGAGCCGTAGCCGCCGCGCAGGGTCTGGAACAGGTTGATCGGGGTCCAGAAGGTCAAGAGGACCAGCCAGAAGCCTACCAGATTTCCAGGGAGAACCATGCCAATGGCGTTGGTCAGGAACGAGAATGACAAGAGGTTCGTCGCGACCAGCAGATGGTCATAGATGAAGTACTGACGCTTGTTCACATAGACCAGCGCCAGGGACAGGCCGATGATCGGCAGCAGCAGCACCGCCAGGCGGTGGGCCCAGCCGAACAGCACCAGGATGTAGTAGTCGGGATTGGCGACGGCCTTGGCCACGCCTTCCTTGGCCCAGTGCTTGACGCCCTCCTTGGAGGAGTCTTGGCCAATGGAGACGTGCGCGCCGGTGGATGGCGGGTGGCTCGCGTCGGGCACGACCACATTGAAGTGCTGGCCGCCGACCTGGGCCTCGGCGATCTTCCGCGCGCCGCTCTCCATCTCTTCGGGGCTCTGGAGGTCCAGATTCCGGATCTGCGCGGCGGCGTTCGAGCCGCGATTGTGCAGCTTGGCCAAGGCCTCGGCGCCGGCGTTGGGGTTCTTTTCCAACGCGTCAGCCTCGGTCACACGCTCGGCGTAACGCGTCTGCGCCTTCTTGACGTCCTCGGCGTAGTCCTGGGCGATCTTGGCCTTGTCGACGCCCTCTTCCTTGAGGCTCTCGTCGCGCTCCTGGGCGGCGTCGGCCAGACGCTCGTCGCGTGCTTCGACGGCGTCCTTGCGCATCTCGTCGGCCTTGGCCTTGCGACCGGCGGGCGTGGCCAGGGCCGCGGCCTCCTTCTCCTCCTTCAGCTCCTGCTGATGGCGGATGTTGTGGATGGCGTGCTCGGCGGCGAAGATGAACAGCAGCAGCGCCACCAGGAAGGTGCGGAACGGCGGCACGTGCCGCACGATCCGGCCTTCCATGTAGTCCTTGGCCAGCTTGCCCGGCTTGAAGAACAGCAGCGGCAAGGTGTTGGCCAGGCGACCATCGAGGTGGAACATCCCCTCGATGGCTTCCCAGATCAGGTGCAGAATCGAGCGGTGATGGGTGTCGGCGTTCTGGCCGCAGTTGTAGCAGTACCAGCCTTCCAGGGGCGTCCCGCAGTTCTTGCAGGGGTCGCCCTGGTGGGTGAACGGCTTCTTCTTCCCGCGTCCGGTGAACCCTCCCGCCGAGTCCGCCGCCGCCACTTCCAATTCCGCGCCTGTGACCACGCCCTACGCCCCCTCAAACGTCCCTGAAGTTGAGTCTATTCAACCCAGGACGGTTTACGGCGCGCGAGGAAGGCCCGCACGCCTTCCTGGCCTTCTTCCGAAACGCGGCGGCGGGCGATGCGCTTGGCGCTCTCCTCGATCAGGCCCCTGTCGAGTTTCTGACCAGCGAAGTCGTTGACCAGCGCCTTGGCGTCGCCGATCGCGCCGGGCGCGCAGGGAGCCATTTCCTCGATCAGGGCGTCGCGGGCGACTTCCAGGCTGGCGACATCCTCGAACACCTCGTCGACCAGGCCGTAGCCCCAGGCGTCGTCGGCGTCGAACACCCGGCCGGTGGCGAACAGCAGCTTCGTCGTGCGCGGGCCCAGGGCCTGGATCACATACGGGCTGATGGTCGCCGGAGTCAGGCCCAGCTTGACCTCCGAGAACGAGAACTTGGCGTCGAACAGGGCCAGGGCGTGATCGCAGGCGGCGACCAGACCCGCGCCGCCGCCAAAGGCCGGACCTTCGACCAGGGCCACGGTCAGCGCCGGGATGTCATGCAGGGCCTTGAGCATCTGGGCCAGCTCGAGGGCGTCCTCGCGGTTGTCGTCCTCGTCCCACTCGACCGCGTCGGCCATCCAGGACAGATCCGCGCCGGCGCTGAACGTCCCGCCGACGCCACGCAGGAACACCACGCGCACGCCCTCGGCCCCATGCAGGGTCTCGAAAGTCTGGCGCAGGGCCGCGACGGTGGCGACGTCGAAGGCGTTCTTCTTCTCGGGCCGGTTGATCCAGACGGTGACGGCGCCCTCGGGCGTGGAGTCCATATGGACCAACGGGCTCATCGCGTCGGTGTCGGGAACCTCGACGATGGGATCGGCGATGGGGTTGGTCATGGTTGGTTCCTTTTAGGTGACGCTACATCCGGAAGACGCCGAAGGTCGTCTCCGGGATAGGGGCGTTGAGACTGGCCGAGATTGCAAGCCCCAGCACATCGCGGGTTTGAGCCGGGTCAATGATCCCGTCGTCCCACAGGCGCGCGGTCGCGTGGTAGGGATTGCCCTCGTCCTCGTAGCGCTGGCGGATCGGCGCCTTGAAGGCCTCGGCCTCCTCGGGCGTCCACTTGGTGGCGTCGCGGTGGACGGTGGCCAGCACGCTGGCGGCCTGCTCGCCGCCCATTACCGAGATGCGGCTGTTGGGCCAGGTGAAGAGGAAGCGCGGCGAGTAGGCCCGACCGCACATGCCGTAGTTGCCCGCCCCGAAGCTGCCGCCGATCAGCACGGTGAACTTCGGAACCTCGGCCGAGGCGACGGCCGTGACCAGCTTGGCGCCGTCCTTGGCGATGCCGCCGGCCTCGTACTTGCCGCCGACCATGAAGCCCGAGATGTTCTGCAGGAAGACCAGCGGAATCTTGCGCTTGCAGGCCAGCTCGATGAAGTGCGCGCCCTTCACGGCGCTTTCGCTGAACAGCACGCCGTTATTGGCCAGGATGGCCACCGGCTGCCCCCAGATGCGGGCGAAACCACAGACCAGGGTCGTGCCGTACAGCGCCTTGAACTCGTCGAACTGGCTGCCGTCGACGATGCGGGCGATGACCTCGCGCACGTCGTAGGGCGCGCGGACGTCGGTCGGGACGACACCGTAGATCTCTTCCGGATCGTACAGCGGCGGCTCGGCCTCGGTCAGGACCAGCTGCTCGGGCTTGGCGGTGTTCAGGTTGGCGACGATCGAGCGGACGATCTCCAGCGCGTGCTCGTCGTTTTCGGCCACGTGGTCGACGACGCCGGAGCGGCGGCCGTGGGTCTCGGCCCCGCCCAGCTCCTCCGCCGAAATGACCTCGCCGGTGGCGGCCTTCACCAGCGGCGGGCCGGCCAGGAAGATGGTGCCTTGATTGCGGACGATGACGGTCTCGTCGCTCATGGCCGGGACATAGGCGCCGCCGGCGGTGCACGAGCCCATGACGCAGGCGATCTGGGCGATGCCCGCCGCGCTCATCCGCGCCTGGTTGAAGAAGATACGGCCGAAATGGTCGCGATCCGGGAAGACCTCGGCCTGGTGCGGCAGGTTCGCGCCGCCGCTGTCGACCAGATAGACGCACGGCAGGCGGTTCTGGGCGGCGATCTCCTGGGCGCGCAGGTGCTTCTTCACCGTCATCGGGAAATAGGCGCCGCCCTTCACCGTGGCGTCGTTGGCGACGATCATCACCTCGCGACCCGACACGCGTCCGATCCCGCAGATGATCCCCGCCCCCGGCGCCTCGCCGCCATAGAGATCACAGGCGGCCAGCTGGCCGATCTCCAGGAAGGGCGAGCCCGGGTCCAACAGCCGCTCCACGCGCTGACGGGGCAGCAGCTTGCCGCGCGAGGCGTGGCGCTCGCGGGCGCTCTCCGGGCCGCCCAGGGCCGCCTCGGCGACCTTGGCGCGCAAGTCCTCGACCAGGGCGCGGTTGTGCGCCGCGTTGCGGGCGAAGGCTTCGCCGGTCGTGTCGATAACGGAGTTCAACTTCGGCATGAACGACGCTTAGCCTTTTCCACCCTGCCCCGGAAGCCGGAGTTTTTTGCACCCTCGGACGTCGAGGTTCGAGGCCAAAACGTTCTTAATCATTTCGACTGACAGAGCAACGCTTGCGCAAAAGGCCGCGACGCTGGTCGAGCCTGCCTCGCCCACCGATCCCAACGAAGGCCGCCTCGAGAGGCGGACCGCGTTTTATCCGCCATGGCGCGAGCCAAGCGAAGCCGTTTACACGCCCGCCCGCCGCGCTCTACCGTTCGCGCCGTGGAGACGCCCCTGCCCGATGACTCGGCCCTAGCGCGCCTGTTCGCCCGCGAGCGGCGGACCGGGACGGCGTCCTGGTTTTCGCTGCCCGGCGGCGCGACCCTGTTCGAGCCCGGCGAGGCCGCCGATCAGCTCTACTACCTGAAGACCGGCCGGCTGGGGGCCTTTCGCCGGGAGGATGGCCAGGAACCGCAGTTCCTGGGTGTGATCCGCCCTGGCGAGCCGGCCGGCGAGATGGCGCTGATCGGCGACACCGCCCACTCGGCCAGCATGGTCGCCCTGCGCGACAGCGAGGTCCTGGGCCTTCCACGCGACGCCTTCTTCGAAGCGGCTGAAGAGGACCCCAGCGTGATGCTGGAGATCTCGCGATTGATGATCCACCGCGCGCGGCAGGCTCGCAGCCAGCCGTCGATCGGCGATCCGTCGGTGTTCGGCTTCATCGCCGTGGAGGCTGGCGCGGCGATCCGGCCGATCATCGAGCGCCTGGGTCGCTGCATCGAGGATCTCGGCTATTCCGTCACGGTCGAAGGCGCGGAGGCGCTGCTGGCCCCGACGGAATGGTTCAGCAATGTCGAGCACGCCCACGACTTCGTCCTCTACGTAGCCGAAGCCGACGAGACCGCCTGGAAACACGTCGTGGGCCGCCAGGTCGACCGCCTGTTCCGGGTGGGCCGAGGCGACCGCACGCCGCCGGCTGTCATTCCCAGCTACGCGTCGGGCCCTCTGCACGCCCAGAGGCTGGTCGACCTGATCCTGCTGCAATCGGCCAGCCTGGCGCGCCCCGCCGGCTCCGAGTCCTGGGTGGCCGCCACCCAGGCCGCCCGCCTGTTCCATCTGCGCGAGAACGGCGTGGCGGACATGCAGCGCCTGGCGCGGGTGATGACCGGCCAGTCGGTGGGCCTGGTGCTGTCGGGCGGCGGCGCCAGGGCCTACGCCCACGTCGGCGCGATCCAGGCCATGCGTGAGCGGGCCATTCCGATCGACTTCGTCGGCGGCGCCTCGATGGGGGCGATCGTCGCCGCGGGCCTGGCCATGGGCTGGGACGACGGCGAGATGGAGACCCGCATCCACAAGGCCTTCGTCGACACCAGCCCGCTGGACGACATCGCCTTCCCGATGATCGCCATGACCCGGGGCGAAAAGGTCAGGGCGCGGCTGGAGGAGCACTTCGGCGGGGTCCAGATCAGCGATCTCTGGCTGCCGTTCTTCTGCGTCTCGTCCAACCTGACCTCCGGCGCCTACCATCTGCATCGCGCCGGCGAGCTGCAGGCCGCGCTGCGCGCCACGATCTCCCTGCCCGGGGTCATGCCGCCGGCCACCGAGAAGGGCGCGGTGCTGGTGGACGGCGCGGTGATGAAGAACTTCCCGGCCGACATCATGCGCGCCTTCCATTCCGGCCCGATCGTCGGCGTCGACGTCACGCGCGGCCGCAGCATCACCAGCGACGACATCGTCACCCCGCACTCGCTATGGAGCTGGATCATTTCGGGCGACTGGCGGCGCGGTCCGCCGATCGTGGCCCTGCTGATGCGCGCGGCCACCGTCACCACCGGCCGCGACCTGACCGCCGCCCGGGAGGCCACCGACGTGCTGATCACGCCCAAGCTGGAAGGCGTCGACATCCGCGACTGGCGGGCCTTCGAGCCGGCGGTCAAGGCGGGACACGTCGCGGCCGCCTTCGCGCTCGACGCTCTGCATGAGCCGGTCACTATGCTCCGCCGCAGGGTCAGCCTTCGCGAGCGTCAGGCGAGCCTAGCCCGCCCCTGACGCCTCGTCGCCTCGCCTGGCGACGATGAACAGCCGCTTGAACGGGAACAGGGTCACGCCGTCCGCGCGGCGCGGATGATCCTGGGCCAGGCGGCGGCGCCAGGCGTCCAGGAACGGCGTCTTCTCGTCGTCCGGCAAGGCGTCGAGATAGGGCCGCAGGCTCGTGCCCATGGTCCATTCGACGATCGGGTCCTCACCGCGCAGGGCGTGCAGATAGGTGGTCGTCCAGATGTCCATCTCGGGACACAGCGGCGCCAGCCAGGCGTAGTAGTCTTCCGGCGCATTGGCGGCGCGCACGCCGACGACGCCGCGCAGCCGCTCGGCCCAGGGGCCCGTCTCCGCGATCTCCGTCAGGCTGGCCCGCCAGCCCAGGTCCTCGACCACGGGGATCTGGACGGCCAGGACGCCGCCCGGCGCCAACATCCCCGCCAGTCGCGGGATCAGCGTCTCGTGATCGTCCAGCCAGTGCAGGGCGGCGTTCGAGAACAGGAGATCGGCCGGCGTCTCGGGCGCGAAACCCTCGATATCGCCTTGGACCCACTCGACCCGCGCCGGCAGCGCCCTGGCGCGGCTCAGCATCTCCGGGCTGGAATCCAGTCCCCTGACCCGAGCCTGCGGGTATCGCGCGGCCAGAAACGCCGCCTGTTCTCCGGGACCACAGCCCAGGTCCCAGATTTCGCGCGGATCCAAGTCCTCCGGAAGCGCCGCCAGCAGGTCGAAAGCCGGCCTTTCACGGTATCGGCGATAGAGGACGTAAATGTCGGGATCCCAGCTGGCCATCCTATCCCTCACCCAGTGCGACAATCGGACATGGTGCAACTTCGCCTTACGTGAAGAATTCTTCTCACAGGCGAAGATTCGTCATACGTTTCGACTCAGGCTTCCGGCAGAGAGGCCACAGGGAAGGATTTCACGCGGCATGGTAACGCGCATTCATCTTGCTCCCAGTGGGGCCCCGGGCGGCGCCCCGGCCTCGCCGCCGAGCATTCGGCGGATCAACCTGAACCGTCCCCTGGCGGTCGGCGCCGCCCTCGTGCTGTGGGCGGCCATCCTGATCGGCCTCCGTCTCCTGGCGATCTGACGCCGCGACCTCGGGTCGCGCGCCCTCCCCCTTTTCTCCACCGGGATAGGGCCCATATTCTTCCTGTGTTGTTCAACAACTGAAAGGAGGTGATCCAGTGTCTCATTTGTCAATCCGAGGTGCGCTGGAAATCTCCGTGAGGACTCAAGGCCTCTAAGAGCCCAGCGCGCTCGCGGACAAATGCCGGGACTGTTGGGGCGCGAGCCCTGAAGTCCCTCAAAAAGCGGAAGCCTCGGTCCACGACCGGGGCTTCTTGCGTTTCGGCCCGGATACGCAACCCTCCGCGCTAGCCTCACCCTTGGCGGCGTGGGAGGGTGCCGCCACGGAGGATTCCCGATGGTGCTTAAAGACATCCTGCTTCACGTCGACACCTATCCCGAGCCCACGCGGCCGGAGGCGATCGACCAGGCCGTCGCCTTCGCGGTGGCCTTCGACAGCCGCATCACGGCCCTGGCCGTCCAGATCGACCTGGGCAATCCGAGCAACTGGCTGGCCGATCGCCTGATCGGCCTCAGCGGCCTGTGCGACGAGGAGGAGGCCCGGAGTCTGGCGGCCGGCCGCAGCAGCCTCGCCAACTTCTCCGCGAAACTGGCGAAGGCCGGCGGCCAGGGGCAGACCCTGCTGACCAAGGCCGACTTCGTCCTCACCGGCGAACATGTCGCCGTCGCCGCCCGCACGCGCGACCTCTGCCTCGTGCCCGTCACCGACAATCTGGACGGACAGCGCGCCGTCGCCGAGACCGTCGTCTTCGAGTCAGGACGCCCCGTCATCGTCTATCAGTCCGGCCAGGCCGACCTGCCGTCGGCGCTCGACACGGTCCTGGTCGCCTGGGACGGAAGCCGATCGGCGGCGCGGGCCCTGGCCGACGCCCTGCCCGTGCTGGCCAAGGCGCGCAAGGTCGTGGTCGCCACCGTCGTCAACGAGAAGCCCGAGGCCCGCGCTGGCCTGGCCGCGGAGGCCGTCCGCCACCTCCAGGTCCACGGGATCGACGCGGTCGCCGAGGAAGTCGACGCCGCCGGCCGCAAGATCGGCGAGGTGCTTGAGGACCTCGCGGCCACGCGGAAAGCCGACCTGATCGTCATGGGCGCCTATGGCCGGTCGCGCATGCGGGAGTTCATCCTCGGCGGAGCGACGGAACACATGCTGCACGCGCCCAAGCGGCCGCTCTTCCTGGCCCACTGATCCCACGATGGACGCCGGTCGACTCCAGGGCCTGAGCCAGGAGGAAGCTGCCGCGCGCCTGCGCGAGGCGGGGCCGAACGAGATCCCCTCCGAGGGCGCGCGCGGCTTCTGGCGGATCGCGGCCGAAACGATGCGGGAGCCGATGTTCCTGCTGCTGATCGGCGCGGCGCTGCTCTATCTGGTGCTGGGCGACCTGGGCGAAGGGCTGTTCCTGCTCGGCGGCGCGGCGGCGTCCGTGGGCCTGGTCATCCTGCAGGAGGCCCGTAGCGAGCGGGCGCTGGCGGCGCTGCGCGAACTGGCCCAGCCCACCGCGCGCGTGATCCGCGACGGCGTCGAACAGCGGATCCAGGCGCGTGAGCTGGCGCCCGGCGACATCCTCCTGATCGGCGAAGGCGAGCGCCTGCCCGCCGACGGCGTCCTGGTCGCCGGCGAGGTGCTGAGCGTCGACGAGTCGGCCCTGACCGGAGAATCCGCCCCGGTGGCCAGGCAGCCCGCCCGGACGCTCGATGGCGGCGCGGAGTCCGCCCTGTTCAGCGGCACCATGGTCGTTCGCGGCCAGGGGCTGGTTCTGGTCGAGCAGACCGGAGCGAGCTCCGCTCTGGGCAAGATCGGCGCCTCGCTGGCCGACATCGAGCAGGAGCAGACGCCGCTGCAGAAGACCGCCGGTCGTCTGATCGGCTTGCTGGGCGGGCTGGCTCTGGCCTTCTGCGCCCTGGTGGTGGTCGCCTATGGCGTCCTGCGGGGCGACTGGATCCAGGGGATCCTCTCAGGGATCACGGTGGCGATCTCGCTGATCCCAGAAGAGTTTCCGATGATCCTGGCGGTCTTCCTGGCGCTGGGCGCCTGGCGGCTGGCCACCCACAAGGTGCTTGTGCGCCGCAGCGCCGTGGTCGAGACCCTGGGCGGCGCGACGGTGCTTTGCGTCGACAAGACCGGCACCCTGACCGAGAACCGCATGCGCGTCGCCCGGGTTTGGGCGAACGGCTCCGACGTCGCGGCCGCCCAGCCTTCGGCCGAAGCGGTCGAGGTCATCCGCCTAGCCGCCCTGGCCTCGGCGGTGCGCCCGGTCGATCCGATGGACAAGGCGGTCAAGGGTCTGGCGACCACGCATGGGGCGCCCGACCTGACCGAGCAGCCCGAGCAGGCCTGGCCGCTGCGGCCGGAAATGCTGGCGGTCATCCAGGTCTGGCGGGGGACCGACGATGGACGGACCGCCGCGGCCAAGGGCGCGCCCGAAGCGATCTTCCGCCTGTGCCATCTGGACACGGCCGAGACCGAGCGTCTGCATGAAGTCGTGCGAGCCTACGCCGAGCAGGGCCTGCGCGTGCTGGGCGTCGCCTCGGCCAGCCTGGCCAGCGAGGTCGGCGGCGATCCGCTGGACATGCCCTTCGCGTTCGCGGGCCTGCTCGGCTTCATCGACCCACTGAGGGCCGAGGTTCCGGCCGCCCTCCAGGAGGCGCGGGGCGCGGGCGTCAAGGTGGTGATGATCACCGGCGACCATCCGGCCACCGCCCTGGCGATCGCCCGCGAGGCCGGCATCGAGGTCGAGAACGGCGTCCTGACCGGGGCGGACGTGGCCGCCCTACCCTTCGAGGCCCTGTGCGAGCAGCTCCGGCGCGTGCGCGTGTTCGCCCGGATCGCGCCCGAGCAGAAGCTGCGCCTGGTCGAGGCCCTCAAGGCGGACGGCGAGATCGTCGCCATGACCGGCGATGGCGTGAACGACGCTCCGGCGCTGGAGGCCGCCCATATCGGCGTCGCCATGGGCCAGAAGGGCACCGACGTCGCCCGGGAGGCCGCGGACCTCATCCTGCTGGACGACAGCTTCGCCTCGATCGTCGGGGCCGTGCGGCTGGGACGGCGGATCTTCGCCAATCTCCGCCGCGCCCTGACCTATGTCACCGCCATCCACGTCCCCATCGCCGGCATGGCGCTTGGCCCCGTGCTCCTGGGCCTTCCGCCGATGCTGATGCCGATGCACGTCGTGCTGCTGGAACTCGTCATCGACCCGACCTGCGCCCTGGTGTTCGAGGCCGAGCCCAGCGAACGCGACACCATGAAACGGCCGCCGCGACGCGCCGACGAGGCCCTGTTCGGGCTTCGCCAGATCAGGATGGCGCTGATCCAGGGCCTGGCCCTGCTGGCCGCCGTGCTCGGGGTCTACCTGTGGGCCCTGACGCACTCGCCCTCCGCCGAGCAGGCGCGCGGCGCGGCGTTCGTGACCTTGGCGGTCGGCATCCTGTCGCTGGCCCTGGCGGACTCGATGTCCTCGGGGCGGATTTTCGCCCCCCATCGGTGGACCTATTGGCTTATCGCGAGCGCGGTCGCGGCCATCCTGGCGCTGATGATGTGGGCGGCGCCGGTGGCCCAGATCTTCGAAGTCGCCCGGCCGCCGGCCGCCCTGCTCGTCAGCGCCCTGGCCGCCGGGGTCACCAGCGGCGCCTGGGTCGTCGCGTGGAGGACCCTGCGCCGCGACGCCTGATCCGCGGATCTACGCCCCGATCAGCTCGCGGCCGATCAGGTAGCGGCGGATCTCGTTGGTGCCCGCGCCGATGTCATAGAGCTTGGCGTCGCGCAGCAGGCGCTCGACCGGCCACTCCTTGGTGTAGCCCGCTCCGCCCAGGGCCTGGATGGCCTCCAGCGAGACCTTCACCGCGTTCTCGGACGCCATCAGGATCGCGCCCGCCGCGTCGAAGCGCGTGGTCTTGCCCGCGTCGCAGGCCCGCGCCACGGCGTAGACATAGGCCCGCGCCGAGTTCAGGGCCACGTACATGTCGGCGATCTTGCCCTGCATCAGCTGGAACGAGCCGATCGCCTGGCCGAACTGCTTGCGGTCGCGCACATAGGGCAGGACGATGTCTAGGCACGCCTGCATGATGCCCAGCGGACCGGCGCTGAGCACGGCGCGCTCGTAGTCCAGGCCGCTCATCAGCACCCCGACGCCACCGCCGACCGGGCCCATGATGTTCTCTTCAGGGATCTCGCAATCCTCGAACACCAGCTCGGCGGTGTCGCTGCCGCGCATGCCCATCTTGTCCAGCTTCTTGGAGACGCTGAAGCCCTTCATGCCCTTCTCGACGATGAAGGCGGTGATGCCGCGGCTGCCTTCGCCGGTCTTGGCGTAGACGACCAGGGTGTCGGCGTGCGGGGCGTTGGTGATCCAGAACTTCGTGCCGTTCAGCACGTAGCGGTCGCCGCGTTGCTCGGCCCGCAGCTTCATCGACACGACGTCCGAACCCGCGCCGGCCTCGCTCATGGCCAGGGAGCCGACATGCTCGCCGCTGATCAGCTTGGGCAGGTAGCGCTGCTTCTGGTCGGGCGTGGCCCAGCGGCGGATCTGGTTGACGCAGAGGTTCGAGTGCGCGCCGTAGGAAAGGCCCACGGAGGCCGAGGCGCGGGAGACCTCCTCCATCGCCACGACATGTTCCAGATAGCCGAGCCCGAGGCCGCCGAATTCCTCCTCGACGGTGATCCCGTGCAGGCCCAGGTCGCCCATCGGAACCCACAGCTCGCGCGGGAAGGCGTTAGTTTCGTCGATCTTGGCGGCCAGGGGCGCGATGCGGTCGGCGGCGAAGCGCGCGGTCGTCTCGCGGATCGCGTCGGCGGTCTCGCCCAGCGCGAAGTCCATCGTAGGTGCGAAATTCGTCATCATAGCCCTCCCATAGCACGAACGCCCACGGATCACCGAGACCCGCGGGCGTTCTTGCTCAGCCTCCCTTGAGGAAGGAAACTTCTTATTCGCCCGCCTTATCCGGCCCGGCCAGTCGGCGCAACAGAAGATACGCCGAAACCACGAAGCAGATCGCCCCGATCATGCTGGCGCCGTAGCCGAACAATTTGACCTGGTCGGCGGCGCCGGCCGCGACGGTCAGGATCCACAACACGCCGCCGCCGAACAGGGCCAGGCCCAGCAGGCCCAGCACGATCAGCAGGCTGGCGCCGGAGCGCGACTTGCGGGCGCGACCTCCGGCGATCTCGGCCGCGCGCGACAGGTCGCTGGCCTCGCTGGTCGAGAAGCCGTCCAGATTGAACACCGAGCCGCCTTCGACCGGCGTCCCGAACAGGGTCGGCTCATTGGCAGCCGGCGCGGCCGAGCCGGCCTTGTCCGCGCCCTCGACCGGCTGAAGCGGCAGGCGGAAGGGCGAAAACTCGACGGTCGGCGCGGCGACCGGCTCCACCTGGAACAGCGCCGGGCCCGAAGGGGCGTTGGCGGGCTGGTTCGCCGGGGGAACCGGCGGCTCGGGAAGCCCGAGGTCCTGGCGCGGCTCGCGCGACTTGCCAAGTGCGGCGCCCGTCTCGCTCAGGATGGCCTCCAGGCGCGCGCTGACGGCGGCGGCCGATTGTTCGGTGGCGGTCGGACCGTCCTCTTCCGGGACAATCGCGCCGAAGGGCAGGCCGTCCTCGCGCTCGGCGATCACGCGATCACCGTCGGTGCGCGTGCTGACGGCGGCCGGGGTCTGCAGGGGGATCGCGCTGCCGGCGTCATAGTCGATCTTCGGCCGCAGCACGGGGCTGGGCGCGGGGACCCATTCACCGTTCTTTGGCGTCAGGAACAGGGTCTTCTCGGCCGAGCGGCGACGGACCAGGGCGTCGATGACGATGCGCTCACCCTCGAAATCGGCCTTGCGCCACATCTCCATGGCGCACGCGGCCTGCAGCAGCGAGCCTTCGTTGATCCGGCGCAGCACGCCCGAACGCAGGAAGTTGTCGAGGCCGATATTGAAGGCGAAGCAGATCAGCGCGTCGAACTGGTTCTGGGTCAACGGCGTGTAGGTGTGTTCGTTGACCGAATGGGCCACCGAGATCAGGTCGTAGAGCAGCAGCGCCTCGGCGTCCTGTTCCGAGACGCTCGCGCCTTCGCGCGCGGTCAGCGTATGGCCGTAGCCGACCGTCCAGCGCCCGTCGGGCAGCCGGGCGGCCTTCTGACGGTAGCCTTCGAATCTCTTGATGAGATCGACGGCGGCGCGGGAGACCTGATGACGCGGTTTCATCGCCTAGTTTGACCCAAATTGAGACAGACGCGGATGCGTTCGCCTGTCCCGGCGCAAGGTCCGCGCCAGTTTACACCTCCTGCGCGCCACCATGACGTCAATGCAGCAGAAGCGACGCGATCAGCAGCACCGCGAAGAAGCCGGTGAAGTCGGTCAGGAAGGTCACGAAGATCGAAGAGGACACCGCCGGGTCGCGTCCCATCTTCTCCAGGGCCAGGGGCGCGAGGATGCCGCCAACCGCCGCGGTGAAGATGTTGGCCACCAGGGCCGAGCCGACGATGATCGCCAGCTTGCCGTGGTGGTCGGACGGACCGAAGAACAGATAGGTCGCCGTGCCCATCACCAGGGCCAGGCACAGGCCGTTGACCAGGCCGACCAGCAGCTCGCGGGTGATGATCCGGCGGGCGTTGGCCGTGGTCAGCTCCTTGCTGGCCAGGGCGCGCACGGCCACGGCCAGGGTCTGGGTGCCGGCGTTGCCGCCCAGCGACGAGACGATCGGCATCAGGATGGCCAGAGCGACCAACTGGGCGATCTCGGCCTGGAAGATGGCGACGCCGCTGACCGCCAGGGTCGCGGTGGCCAGGTTCAGCATCAGCCACGGCAGGCGCGACTTGACGATCTCGACCACCGAGGCGTCGCGGCCGGCGTCGGACACGCCGGCCAGGGCCAGGATGTCCTCCTCCGCCTCGTCGCGGATGACCTCGACGATGTCGTCGACGGTGATCTGGCCCACCAGCCGCCCACCCGGATCGATCACCGGGGCGCTGATCAGGTGGTACTTGTCGAAGATGTAGGCGACCTCTTCCTGGTCCATCGCCACGTCGATTTCGGTGACCGCCTCCATCAGCTCGGCCAGCGGCGTCTCGCGGCGACTGCGCAGCAGGGTGCTGATCGGGATGGCGCCGACGGGCTTGTAGGTCGGATCGACCACATAGACGTCGAAGAACAGCTCCGGCAGCGTGTCGCCGGCCTCGCGGACGTGGTCGATGGTCTGGCCGACCGTCCAGAACTCGGGCGCGGCCAGGAACTCGCGCTGCATCAGGCGGCCGGCGGTCTCGTCCTCGTACGACAGGGTCGTCTCGATGGCGGCGCGGTCGGTCTCGCCCATGGCGGCCAGCACCTGGAAGCGCTTGGTGTCGTCCAGGTCGTCGATGACGTCGGCGGCGTCGTCGGTGTCCAGCTCCTCCAGCGCGCGGGCCAGGGTCACCGACGGCGTGGCCTCCAGGACCTCCTCGCGGAGGTTCTCGTCCATCTCCGAGATGATCTCGCCCAGGGCCTCGGGGTCGAGCAGCGGGATCACCTGCTCGCGGTAGTCGGCGGTCAGGAAGCCCATCAGGTCGGCGACGTCGGCCGGGTCCAGCGCGCCGACCAGTTCGCGCAGCCGCTTGGTGTCGCCGCTGTCGGCGGCGTCGATCACCATTTCGACGTATTCGGGATTGAGGGCGTAGTCGTCGCCCAGAGCGAGGTCTTCCAGCTCCTCCGGGGTCTCGGACTTGGGGAGCGGGATATGGGCCAGCGGGATGTCGTCCAGCACGTCGTCGGTCAGTTCGGCGGTGTCCCGGGTCATGGGGGCCTCCTGAGCTCTAGGCTGCTGGGTTCGTTACATTGGTCCGATGAAGCGACCCCGAGGCGAAATCAGGGCCAGAAACGATTAGAGCGCCCCTTGCGAGTCGGAAACCGATTTCGCCGGAGCGCCCTATTCAAGTTCACCTGGTGCGGTCGAGAAGACTCGAACTTCCACATCTTGCGATACAGCGACCTCAACGCTGCGCGTCTACCAATTCCGCCACGACCGCTCGTGGTGAGGGGCGGCACGTAGCAAACTGAATCGGCTTTGGGAAGTCGGAAGTTTCGCTATTGGCGAAACCGGGCCCGCGACGAATTAGGCGCCGCCCGCCATGTAGTCGTAGACGTCGGCCGCCCGAGTCACCTGGATGGCGATGCGGTCGTCGCTGATCTGGATTTCGCCGCGCGCGATCGGGTGGTTGTTGGCCAGGATCCAGACCTCGTCATTGGTCTTGGCGTCCAGCGGGATCACC
>NZ_DATFAV010000068.1:0-31380 GCF_035254145.1 Caulobacter sp.
AGGTGGCGTCCTGCAGCTCGCTCTTGCGGACCAGGGTTAGCAGGATGAGCTTCATGCCCAGCCGGATGGTCGGCAAGGTGGGGACCTGCTCCAGCAGCGGGTAGAACAGTCGGATCTCCTTGGCCGACAGGGCCCGTTCGCGGGGCGTGAACGACCAGATCGACGATGGGCTGACGTCGTTGGCTGGGTTCTCCACCTTTTCTCCGTGCAGACGGGCGAAGGCGAAGATCAGATTGATCTGATCGCGGATATGGATCGCGGTCGCCGGCGCCCCACGGCCCTTGACCGTCTCGCAGAGCGCCCGGACGTCGCCGGGCTCGATCTCGATCAGCAAGCGGTTCTTGAACGCCGGCTCGACGTCGCGCTCGTAGATCGAGCGACGCATGGCGCGGGTGCTGTCGGCCATTCGGCCTTCTTCCAGCCACTTGCGGCCAAAGTCGCCGAAGGTCTTGGCGGCCTTGATGCGGGCCTTGTCCCGCCGCTTCTCGAGCGCCGGTGAAATCCCGTCCCTCACCTTGCGACGGGCCTCCATGCCCAGCTCCCGGGCGGCGAGCAGGCTTATCCCGCCCCGGCCATAACGGCCCAGCGTCAGGGTCTCTCGCCGGTTGTTGATCCGGTAGTCGAGACGGAAGGAAATCGAGCCTGAGGGAGTGACCACGACGTAAATACCGTCACGGTCCGCGACCTTGTAGGGTTTCTTCTTTGGTTTCAGATGCTTGAGCGATGCATCGGTGAGCATGGACGGCCTCCTGCGCACCCCGAAAACACCGAAAATCGGCGCAAAATACCGTCACGCCCAAAACGGGGTGGTGGAAACGCCTTTTCCTGAGTGAATTCAGGGGCTTGATGCTGGAAAAAATACCGTCAGGCCTGACTTGTCGTGACGGTATCAGCCGCACGCCCTCGCGAGCAAGCTCAGGGCGATACCGTCAGACACACGAAACGTGAACTGGCTTCCCTCGATCGTCGCCGATCGACAGGGAACCAGAACACGTTTTATTTCAATGATTTAAGAGATGTTCGCGATGGTCCGCGAAGGTCCAAAAAGGACCCTGAATCATTCCCACTCGATGGTGCCGGGCGGCTTGGACGTCACGTCGTAGACGACCCGGTTGACGCCGCGCACCTCGTTGATGATGCGCGTGGCGGTCTTGCCCAGGATCGGCCAGGGGAACTCGAAGAAGTCGGCGGTCATGCCGTCGGTCGAGGTGACCGCGCGCAGGGCCAGGACGTTCTCGTAGGTGCGAGCGTCGCCCATCACGCCGACGGTCTTCACGGGCAGCAGCACGGCGAAGGCCTGCCAGATCTGGTCGTAGAGGCCGGCGTTGCGGATCTCCTCCAGATAGATGGCGTCGGCGTCCTGCAGGACCTTGACCTTCTCGGGCGTGATCTCGCCGGGGATGCGGATGGCCAGGCCCGGGCCGGGGAACGGGTGGCGGCCGACGAAGGCCGGCGCCAGCCCCAGCTCGACGCCCAGGGCGCGGACCTCGTCCTTGAAGAGCTCGCGCAGCGGTTCGACCAGCTTCAGCTTCATGTAGTCCGGCAGGCCGCCGACATTGTGGTGGCTCTTGATGACCGCCGAGGGCCCGCCGCGGGCCGAGACGCTTTCGACGACGTCCGGATAGAGCGTGCCCTGGGCCAGGAACTGCGCCCCGTCGATCTTGGCGGCTTCCTTGTCGAAGACGTCGATGAACAAGCGGCCGATGGTCTTGCGCTTGGTCTCGGGATCGGTGACGCCAGCTAGCTCGCCCAGGAACAGATCCCCGGCGTCCACGTGGACCAGCGGAATGTTGTAGTGGTCGCGGAACAGGGTGACGACCTGTTCGGCCTCGTTCTTGCGCAGCAGGCCGGTGTCGACGAACACGCAGGTCAGCTGGTCGCCGATCGCCTCGTGGATCAGGACAGCCGCCACCGAGCTATCGACGCCTCCCGACAGGCCGCAGATCACCTTGCCGGTCCCAACCTGGTCGCGGATCTTCTGAACCATCTCCTGGCGGAAGGCCGCCATGGTCCAGTCGCCCTTCAGGCCGGCGATGTTGAACAGGAAGTTGCGGTAGATCTTGGCGCCGTTGACCGTGTGGACCACCTCGGGGTGGAACTGCACGGCGTAGATCTTCTTTTCGTCATTGGCGATCGCCGCGAACGGGGCGCCGGTCGAGGTGGCGATCACCTCGAAGCCTTCCGGGATGGCGGTGACACGGTCGCCGTGGCTCATCCAGACCGTTTCCAGCTCGCCGACGTCGGCCAGGCCCTGGAACAGCGGACTGACCTTGCCGACGGTCAGCTCGGCGCGGCCGAACTCGCCGGCGTGGCCGCCCTCGACCCGCCCGCCCATCACGTCGCAAAGCAGCTGCTGGCCGTAGCAGACCGCCATCAGCGGCACGCCCAGCTCGAACAGCTTCTTGCCGATGCGGGGGCTGTCGTCCTCCAGCACGCTGGCGGGACCGCCCGACAGGATGATGGCCGACGGCTTGTAGCTGTCGACCAGTTCTTCGGCCTTGTCGAACGGATGGATCTCGCAATAGACGCCGGCCTCGCGCACCCGGCGCGCGATCAGCTGGGTCACTTGGCTGCCGAAATCGACGATCAGGACGCGCTGGTGTTGGGTTTCGGTGGTCATCGGCAAATCTCCAGCGGTCATTGTGTCGATCGGGCGTTCAAGGTCAGGGCGTGTACGAGGATCGCTCGAGGACGGCGGCGAAGAAGCCGTCCGTCCCGGCGCGGTAAGGGGTCAGGCGCAGATAGCCTTCGGGCGTGACGTGCTCGACGCCCGGCAAGGCGATCGGCTTCACGGTGAATTCGGGATGGCGCTCGAGGAAGCCGGCGACGCGGTCCTCGTTCTCGTCGACCAGCAGCGAACAGGTCACATAGACCATGCGGCCGCCGGCCTTCACGAAGGTCGAGGCGTCCTCGAGCACCGAATCCTGCTCGATCTGGCGCTTGGCCAGCTGGTCGGGCGACAGGCGCCATTTCGCATCAGGATGACGACGCCAGGTGCCAGCGCCGGTGCACGGCGCGTCGACGAAGACGACGTCGATCTTGCCTTCCAGGCCCTTGAGCGGCGTGGCCTCGATCGGCGAGCGGATCTGCAGGTTGCGGACTCCGGCCCTCTGACCGCGCCGGATGGTGTCGGCCAGGCGGCGGGCGTCGCTGTCGTGGGCGAAAATCTGGCCCGTATTGCCCATGGCCGCCGCCAGGGCGAGAGTCTTGCCGCCGCCGCCGGCGCAGAAATCCAGCACCTGTTTGCCCTTCACATCGCCCGCTACCGCGGCGGCGATCTGCGAGCCCAGGTCCTGCACCTCGAACCAGCCCTTGGAGAAGGCCGGCACGGCCTCGACCGACGGTGTGCGGTCGGCGGCGGCCGGCGCAGGAATGCGGAAGGCGTTGGGCAAGATCCCGGCCGGCGCGGCGTGGATCGGGGCCAGGGCCTTGGCGGCCCGTTCGGCGTCGGTCTTCAGGGTGTTGACCCGCAGGTCGACCGGGGCGCGTTCCGCCAACGCCGCCATCTCGGCGGCCTGGTCGGCGCCGAAGGCGCGAGCCAGCCGTCCTTCCATCCAGTCCGGATAGTCGCCGGCCACGGGCGCTGGCGCGCCATCCAGCGAGACCGGATTGGCCAAACGCTCGGCTTCGACCGCGGTCAGGGCGCCAAAGCCGTGCTCCTCGGCGGCCGCTTCAGCGATGCGCTCCGGCGTCCATTTCCAGACGAAGGCCAGAACGCCCAGCATCACGCCGCGCGGGCTGGGGTCGCCCATCATCCAGGCCAGCGAGCGCTTGCGGCGCAAGGCGTCCAGCACCAGGCCCGAGACGAAGGCGCGGTCCTTGGAGCCGGCGTAGCGCGCCGCCTCGCCCCAGCGCTTCAGCGCCATCTTCGCCGGAAAATGCCGCGTCTCGATCTCGGTGAGAACCTCGATCGCCGCCGAAACCCGCCCTCCGTCGCGCATCAGACGACCAGAGCCAGGAGGGTCAGCAGAATCCCCGTCAGGGAAACGCCCCAGGCGATGCTGCGCACCCACGGCACGCCAAAAACATAGAGCGGCAGGAAGGCGATGCGGCCGCCAACATAGAGGCCCGCGCCGAACGCGGTCAGCGTCCCGAGCCGACCGCCCAGATAGGCGAGCAGCACGGCCACGGCGAACAGCGCGAAGCTCTCACGGAAGTTGACGAACGCCCGCTGAAGCCGCCCGGCCAGACCGGTGACGTCCAGGCGCTCGTCGCGCGGACCGACGCTCCACTCCAGCCCTCGCTGCGAGAGGCCCGCCAGGGCCGCCCACAGCAGGTGGACGAGGCCGATCAGGACCGCCACGCCCAGCATCTGGAGTTCGAACGCCATCCGCATCGACTACACCGCGCTCGGATAGTTCGGCGCTTCGCGGGTGATCATCACGTCATGGACGTGGCTCTCCCGCAGGCCAGCGCCGGTGATGCGCACGAACCTGGCGCGCTTCTGCAGCTCGGGGATGGTCGGCGCGCCGACATAGCCCATGGCCGCGCGCAGGCCGCCGACCAGTTGGTGCAGCACCGGCGAGATCGGCCCTTTGAACGGGGTCTGGCCCTCGATGCCCTCCGGCACCAGCTTGAAGCTGTCCGTCACTTCCTTCTGGAAGTAGCGGTCGGCCGAGCCGCGGGCCATGGCGCCCACCGAGCCCATGCCGCGATAGCTCTTGTACGAACGCCCCTGGTACAGGAACACCTCGCCCGGCGCCTCCTCGGTGCCGGCGAACATCGAGCCCATCATGGCGGTCGAAGCCCCGGCCGCGATGGCCTTGGCTAGGTCGCCCGAGTACTTGATGCCGCCGTCGGCGATGATCGGCACGCCGGCTTCCTTGCCCGCGCGCACGGCTTCCATGATCGCGGTCAGCTGCGGCACGCCCACGCCGGCGACGATGCGGGTGGTGCAGATCGAGCCCGGACCGATGCCCACCTTCACCGCGTCGGCGCCGGCGTCGATCAGGGCGCGAGCGGCGTCGTAGGTGGCGATGTTGCCGGCCACGATCTGGACGCGATTGGCTTCGCGCTTGAGACGCGAGACCGCCTGGGCGACCTGGCTGGAGTGGCCGTGGGCGGTGTCGATGACGACGACGTCGACACCGGCGTCCACCAGGCCCATCGAACGCTCGAAACCGGCGTCGCCGACGGTCGAGGCCGCGCCGACCAGCAGGCGGCCCTTGTCGTCCTTGGCGGCCAGGGGATGAGCCTGGGCCTTTTCGATGTCCTTGACGGTGATCAGGCCGACGGCGCGATAGGCGTCATCGACGACGATCAGGCGCTCGATCTTGTGCTTGCGCAGCAGTTCGCGCGCCTCGCGATGATCGACACCCTCGGAGACCGTGATCAGGCCCTCGCGGGTCATCAGCGCCGAGGCCGGGACCTTGTCGTCGCCCTCGAAGCGCATGTCGCGGTTGGTCAGGATGCCGACCAGCTTGCCCGAGCCGCGTTCGACCACTGGGAAGCCCGAGATCTTGCGGCGGGCCTTGATCTCGCGGATCTCGGCCAGGGTGGTGTCGGGGTGGATGGTCAGCGGATTGATGACCATGCCGCTTTCGTAGCGCTTGACCTCGCGGACCTGGTCGGCCTGCTCCTCGTTGGTGAGGTTGCGGTGCAGGATGCCAAGACCTCCGGCCTGGGCCATGGCGATGGCCAGGCGGCTTTCGGTCACCGTGTCCATGGCGGCGGACACGAGCGGTATGTTCAGACTGATTTCACGCGTGAACCGGGTCTCGGTCGTCACCTGGGTCGGCATGACGTCGGACGGGCCGGGTTCGAGCAAAACGTCGTCGAAGGTAAGCCCTTCGCGAATCTCCATCGGAGTCTCCATTTTGCGGCGCGGATATAGCCGCGAGGCCCGTCCTTGTCGAGCCCGGGAGACGCCGAAATCGAGATGATCAGTCGGCGATCGCCGACAAACCCAACCGTCCGAGCTTGGAGACCACGGTGACCCCATCGCCCGCCCGGATGATCGTGTCGGGCTTTGGATTTTCGAAGACCGCGCCATCGCTGCGGTCGATCCGTACGACCAGCAGCCCGCCGCCGCGCCGTTCGAACTCGCCCACCGTGACGCGGCGAGCGGCGAAGGTGGCCGGCGCGGTGATGACGCCGAGATCCAGGCCCAGCTTGCCCAGCCCGTCGCCCGCTTCAGTCGACAGGGACTGGGCCGTGCGCAGATATTCCGCCAGCTTGGGATAGAGGATCATTTCGGCGATGCGCTCCGCCCCGATGTGGGTCGGCATCACGATCCTGTCCGCGCCGGCCTGGACCAGCTTGCGTTCGGTGGTGGGCCGCTCGCCGCGGGCGATGATCTCGAGCCCAGGGTTGAGGCTCCGCGCCGACAGGGTGATGTAGACGTTGGCCGCGTCGTCGGGCAGCACGGTGGCCAGCACGCGGGCGCGCTCGACATGCATGGCCCGTAGAACGTCCTCGTCGGTGGCGTCGGCGTGGCGGCACAGATAGCCCAGGTCCCTCGCCTCCTGGCAACGCGCCTCGTCACGCTCGACCACGACGAAGGTCTCCCCCGCCGAGGCCAGCTCCTGCGCCAGCATGAGCCCGATGCGGCCAAAGCCGCAGATGATGATGTGGCCGTCCAGCCGGTCGATGTCGCGTTCCACGCGCTTTCCAAAGAACTGTTCAAGTTGAGACTGGGTAAGCGCCTGCACCAGCGAGCCCGTGACGACGATGACGCCGGTGCACCCAAACACCATCGTGGCCATGGTGACGAGGTGCAAGTAGTCGGTGTCGATCGGACGCACCTCACCGTAGCCCACGGTGAAGATGGTCAGGGTGACCATGTAGAGAGCGTCGTCAAACGACCACCCCGCCGCCAGATAGCCGACGATCGCGCAGGCTCCGACCAGCAGGACGAAGGCGATCGAGATCGCCAGGTTGCGAAAGGGCCTGGAGACCAGGCCCTCGATGACCTCGCCCCCGCGCCTCACCGCCCCTTGAACCCCGTGGCGACCAGGAACACCTCGGAGCTGTCCTGCCGGCTGGCCTTGGGCTTGAAGTGCTGCACCTTGGTGAAATGGCGCTTCAGCCTGCCGATGATCTCGGCCGTTTCCCCGCCCTGGAAGGCCTTGGCGACGAACGCTCCGCCGGGCTTGAGGACATCGATGGCGAATTCGGCGGCGATCTCGATGAGCCCGACGATACGCAGGTGATCGGTCTCGCGGTGCCCCACGGTGTTGGGCGCCATGTCGGACATCACCAGATCCGGCTGGCCGCCCAGCAAGTCGAGCAGCTTGGGCGGGCAAGCGTCGTCGGTGAAGTCCATCTCCAGGATGTGCGCGGGGGCGACCGGGTCCACCGGCAGCAGGTCGACACCGACCAGATTGGTCACGCCACGCTCGACGGCGATCTGCAGCCAGCCGCCAGGCGCGCAGCCGAGGTCGATGACCCTGGCCCCCTTGCCGAAGAAGTGGAACTTGTCGTCGATCTCGCTGATCTTGAACGCCGCGCGGCTGCGATAGCCGAGCGCTCGCGCCTTGGCGGAGAACGGGTCGTTGATCTGACGCTCCAGCCACGCCTGTTGGCTGGGCGTGCGACCATAGGCGGTCTTCAGGCGGGCGGGCTTGCCGCGACCGCCCTCGTTGCCTCCGGCCGGCGGCTTGACCATGCGCTTGCGGGGAGGATCTTCATCGCTCATGCGGCTTCAGACTTCTTCGAGGCGCCGCCGCGACGACGCCGGCGCGGGCGTCGCTGCTGATCGGACATCAGGGACATCAGGAGCCCTTCTCTAAGCCCTCGGTCGGCGACGCGCACGCGCGAACACGGCCAGAGCTCCTGAACGGCTTGCAGGATCGCCGCCCCCGCCAGGACCAGATCGGCGCGATCGGCGCCGATGCAGGGCTCCTGCGCACGCTCGGCGGAGGTCAGGCCCAACAATCTGGCGGCGGCCGCGTCGCAGTCTGTTCGATTCATCCATAGGCCGTCGACGACGTTGCGGTCATAGCGCGGCAAGCCAAGGTGCAGCCCCGCCAGGCTGGTGATCGCCCCGGAGGTGCCCACCAGATGCGCCCTCCCTTCGTCGAAAATCTCCCGCAAGGGTTCGGCGTGCGGAAACGCCTCAATCCGCGCCTTGACGTCGTCGACCATGGCGCGAAACCAGCTTTCGTCGGCGCGCTCGCCCTCGGGAAAGCGCTCGGCCAGGGTGACCACGCCCACGGGGATCGACAGCCAGGCCTTGATCGGCAGTTTCCAGGCGGCGAACTGGCGCGGCTTGGCGTCCAGGCCGCCGCCCTTCAGGTCGACCCAGGAGAGTTCGGTGGAGCCTCCGCCGACATCGACCACGAGGGCCGCGTCCTGCTGACGATCGAACAGGTTCATGCAGCCGGCGACGGAGAGTTGGGCCTCTTCGCGGGGGCTGATGATCTGAAGCTTCAGGCCCGTTTCCTCGTGGACGCGGCGCACGAAGTCGGGGCCATTTGTCGCGCCACGACAGGCCTGGGTGGCCACGGCCTTGATCCGCAGCACCTTGCGTCGCCGAATCTTCTCGGCGCAAACCTTCAGGGCGGCCAGGGACCGGTCCATGGCCGCTTCGGAGAGCTGGCCGCTTTGCGACAGTCCCTCGCCAAGGCGCACAATACGGGAATAGGCCTCGACGACGCGGAATCCGCGCGGTGAAGGCGTGGCCACCAAAAGGCGGCAGTTGTTGGTCCCCAGGTCGAGCGCCGCATAGCACGACAGCTCGTCCGGCGACCGCCGACGCCGCCCTTGCGGGGCGCCGGGCGCTCGCGGCGCCTCCGACATGGTTCTAGCCACCTGTCTCGCGAGCCTCGCAAACGGTTACGAGACCCCACTTCGAGTCGACCATATCACGTGACTCGTCCTCCGGAAGGCGCCGGCTTGTCTTCCGGGTTCGGAAGTCCCACCGTTCAGGTTTCAGTCAGGTGGACTTGCTAATCTGGACGTCATGAATTCGAGACTCGCCAAGTTCGCGATCGGCCAGGTCGTCAGACACCGCCTCTTCCCGTTCCGGGGCGTGGTGTTCGACGTCGACCCGGTGTTCGCCAATACGGAGGAATGGTGGCAGTCGATCCCGGAAGAGATCCGGCCGACCAAGGACCAGCCTTTCTACCACCTGCTGGCCGAGAACGAGGACAACAGCTACGTCGCCTATGTCTCCGAACAGAACCTGCTTCCGGACGATAGCGGCGAGCCGGTCGGCCACCCTCAGACCGCGGTGATCTTCGAGTCGTTCGACCACGGGCAATACAAGCTTCGCCCCCGGATCTCACACTAAGCGGCAAGTCTGATCGCCCAACCGCCCTTTTGGCGCAAACTCCGAACAGCTTTTGCAAAAATCGGGGCGTAGCGTCCTTCTATGAGCGGAGATGGCTTTAGCAACGGCCCGCCCCCGGGCGCCCGTCCCGATTGGACGATCGACCAAGGCTGGGAGACCTACTCCCAGGCCGAGCACGACGTCTGGATCACCCTGTACGAGCGCCAAGCCGACATGCTGCACGGTCGCGCCTGTGACGCCTTCCTGCGCGGCCTGGACGCGCTGGATCTGCACCGCACCGGCATCCCCGACTTCGCCCGCATCAATGAGGAGCTCCAGCGACTGACTGGCTGGAGTGTCGTCGCTGTCCCCGGCCTAGTGCCCGACGATGTCTTCTTCGACCATCTGGCCAACCGCCGCTTCCCCGCCGGCCAATTCATTCGCAAGCCGCATGAACTGGATTACCTGCAGGAGCCGGACATCTTCCACGACGTCTTCGGCCACGTGCCGATGCTGACCGATCCGACCTTCGCCGACTACATGCAGGCCTATGGCCAGGGCGGCCAACGGGCCCTGACCCTGGGCCGCCTGGCCAACCTGGCCCGGCTCTACTGGTATACGGTGGAGTTTGGCCTGATGAACACGCCGGAAGGCCTGCGCATCTACGGCGCGGGCATCGTTTCCTCGCGCGCCGAGTCGATCTTCGCGCTCGACGATCCATCACCCAATCGCATCGGGTTCGACCTGGAGCGGGTAATGCGCACCCTCTATCGGATCGACGACTTCCAGCAGGTCTATTTCGTCATCGACTCGATCCAGACCCTGCAGGACGTGACGCTCCAGGACTTCGGCGCGCTCTATCAGCGACTGGCGGGCGCAAGCGAGATCGGCGTCGCCGAGATCGTCCCCGGCGACACCGTCCTCACGCGCGGAACCCAGGCCTATGCGAGGGCTGGCGGCCGACTTGCCACGACCTCCGGCGGCTGACCCTTCAAGCCGAACAGGATCCGCACGCCTGGGATGCGCCGCACGATTTCATAGGTGGCGAAGCATCCCGCAAAGGTCGCCGCGACCAGGGTCGCGCCCTCCAGCCCCTGCGGCAGACCCAGTTTGGCGAGATGATGCGCCATGATCACGATCAGGGTCTGGTGAACGAGATAGAACGGAAAGACGCCCAGGGTCAGGTAGCGCAGCACCGGCCCGCCCTTGGTCAGGTGCTTGGCGCCGAAACCCAGGATGGCGATGATCGCGCACCAGGTGTCGGCGGCGAAGACGAAGCGCATGACGAGCTTCAGCTGCGGCGGCGGGATCGGCGTGTCGTTGCGATAGGTCCAGACGTAGGCCGACCAGCCGGCCCAGGCGCCGATGGTCAGGATCAGGGCGGGCCAGCGCGCCGCGATCAGGCGCCCACGCAGGAGCTCCGACTTGGCCAGGCCAAAGCCCAGCAAAAAGGCGCTGAACGAGACGGCGTGGACATAGTGGTCGCCGACCAGGGCGTGGGTTTCACCGTACTTGGCGTAGAGCGTCGCGCGAAGCATGCCCAGAAACAGAATCGGCCAGCCGAACAGGCCAACGCCCTTCAACAGCCATTCGGTGGCGGTCTGGATATGCTGGCCGGCCTTTTTCCACACCAGCAGCATCAGCGCCAGGACCAGGGTGTAGAACAACAGGTAGGCCACGAACCACATATGGTTCCAGGTCGGTGTCGTCAGGCACTCGCCGTCGACGCCGCACCAATGGCCGGACGCCGTCACATAGCGGATCCAGAAGTTGTCGACCGACAGCCCGCTGCCCGGATGGGCGGCCATGTACTCGACCACCTGATAGTAGGACTGCGGCGGCACGATCACGATCATCGCGAACAACAGCGGCGGCAGTAGCCGCGCCACCCGCGCCGTGGATAGCTTTCCGACCGTGGTCTTGTCGGCCATGAACCGTGTCGCCGCGCCCGACACTAGGAACAGCAGGGTCAGTCGCCACGGATTGGTCATCAGCATGAAGGGCATCAGTCCCTCCACGATATGCGGCGTCTTCACGTGCCATTCCCAAGGCACGTAGAACATGCCGGTGTGGTAGAGGATCAGCAGGAAGAACGCGCCGACCCGAATCCAGTCGAGGTCGTAGCGCCGATCGAGGGGCAAGGCGGTCGTGGTCATGAGGCGTCCGGCATGAAAAGCGATGCCAAAGACCTGCCCCGTGACGCTCGGGCCGGCCAAGCGGCGGGGGATCAGCGGTCGCTTGCCGGGACGAACGGAAAAGCATCAGGGACCAGCGGCGGCCCTTTCGGGATGACCGGCGAGGAGCGCCAGTGGCTTGTCCGCGCGTGGCTGCTGGGCGCCTGCCTTGTCGCCGCGATCGCGGTGGTCAATGTGCTGACCCTTCAGCACGATGCGCCGGAACTGGGCGTGATCGCGCCCACCATCTGGGAGGCCAGCAGCGCGCTGGTCACCCTGTTCATCTTCGCCATTCCCGCCGCGATGGCCTTTTGGATGGTGCGAGCTCATCCCCGCTGGTGGGTCGTCGCCCCGGCTCACACACTCGCGGTGTTCGTCTATTCGGTCCTGCACGTCTGCGGCTTTGTGGCCTTGCGCAAGCTCGCGCACGCCGCGCTCCTGCACGAGGCCTACACCTTCGGGCCGCTATCGACCGAATTTCCCTACGAATTTCGCAAGGACATGATGTCGTACGGCCTGGCGACGATCATCTATTGGCTGGCCCTGCGCCGCAGCGCCCAGAAGCCGGACGAGCCCCCCGCCCTGCCCGCCACGTTCGACATCCAGGACGGCGCGCGGCTGATCCGCGTTCCCGTCGCCGAGATCCTGGCCGTGCGCTCGGCGGGCAACTATGTCGAATTCCTCCTGACCGACAGCCGGCGTCCGCTGATGCGCTCGTCACTGAGCGCTGTCTTGGAGGCGCTAGCTCCGCGGGGCTTTGTTCGCACCCACAAGTCCTGGCTGGTCAACAAGGCACGCGTGACGGGCCTGAAGCCGGAAGGCTCGGGCGACTACGCCGTCGAGTTGGGCGGCCTGGATGTTCCGCTGTCGCGGCGCTTCCCCGAAGCCCTCAAGACGCTGCGGCGCTAAAGCAGCATGCCCATCAGGATGTCGTCCTCGAAGCGGCCGTCGGGATAGCGACCACGTTTCGGCTGACGCCCCTCCTGCTGAAAGCCCAGCCGCTCGTAGAGCCGGATGGCGTCCGGATTGCCAGCCCCGGCCGCGAGCTCGATGCGCAACACCGGCGGGCTCATGGTGCGAGCCTCGGCGATCAGGGCCATGAAGAGCTTGGAGCCGATGCCCCTTCCCTGATGGTCCGGCTGGACAGCGACCGTCACCCCGCCCAGCACGTGGGAGAAGAGCGCGATATGCTCGCGGCGCGCATGGATCTCGCCGCAGACGACTCCGTCCTGATCCACCGCCACGAGGCAGACCCCGCCCGGCGTCTCGATCACGCCGCGAACATAAGCCTCGGTGATTTCCTCCGGCGTGCGCGCCAGGCGCCCCGGCTGGACCGCCGCGGCCTTGTGCGCGGCCAGGATCCCGGAAATGTCGTCGAGGCTCGCCTGCCGGATCATCACGCTCATGACGCCCTCTGGAATGGATAGAAGTCCCCGCCAAGGTCGAGGATCTGGCTGAGTTCGTCCAGAGCCTCGCGACTTTCGGTCAACAGATCGGGATCGGCCAGGTCCGCCGGCGCCAGGCGGTCGCGATAGCGCCGCTGGACCCAGTCGGCCAGGATGGTGTGCAGGCCGGGCGTGAACCGCTGGGCGGGATTGGTCGCCTCGAGCTCGACGTCGGTCAGCACCACCCGCAGCCGCAGGCAGGCGGGCCCGCCGCCATTACGCATGCTTTGGCGCACATCGACATATTCGACGCGGCCGATCGGACCGTTGGACGTGGCCAGACTTTCGGCGACGGCGTGAGCCCGGGGATTGTCCCGGGTCTCGGCCGGCGCCAGAAGGACCAGGCGATCCTCGCCTGGAACCGTCAGCAGTTGCGAGTTGAAGAGATAGCTCGCCACGAGGTCCGCCATCGGCAGGTCCGCCTCCGACACCTCGACAAGGGCGGGCTCGAACAGGCCTTCGGCGGCGGCGCGGACTTCGCGCTCCATCAGGCCCCGGTCCTCGAAGGCGCGCTCGTGGAAGAACAGGCATGCGCGCGAGCCCACGCAGACCACGTCGTTATGGAAGGCTCCGCCCTCGATCGCGGCCCTGGCCTGCCGGGGGAAGACGGCCCGCGCTGCGCCATGGCGGCGTTGAATGGCCTCGAACGCCTCGCGGGTCTGGCGGGCGGGAAACTGGCCGTCCCAGCGTTCCCAGGCCTCGCGTCCCCAGACGAACAGGTTGACGCCCGCCTCGCCATGGTCGGCGCAGAGCCGCACATGGTTGGCCGCGCCCTCGTCGGCGAAATGAGGCTGGGCCGGCAGGGGATCGTGGACGGCGAAGCGGAGCTCGTCCCGAAACAGACGGCGCAAGGCGCGGGACGTCTGTGGCCCTTCCAAGCTGCGGTGCAGGTTGGTCAGCAGATTGGCCGGCGTGAAATGGACGCGACCGTCCGCGGCGTCGGCGCTGGGCGTCACCGTCGCGGCGTTCGCGGCCCACATCGGCGAGGCCGAGCAAGCCGCCGCCGCGAGCGCCGGCGCCGTTCGCCAGGCCGCCTCAAGCGTCGCCGCATCGTCACCGGAAAAACCGATCTGTTTCAAGAAACCTACGGCCGGTCGTTCATGTGGCGGCAAGACGAACTGCGGCATGCCCAGGTCGTAGAGCCGGCGCATCTTGGCCAGCCCTTCCAGCGCCGCCCCGCGCGGATTGGAGACCTCTCCGGCGTTGCGGGTGCTGGCCAGGTTTCCGGGCGACAGGCCGACATACGAATGGGTCGGCCCGACCAGACCGTCGCAATTGGCCTCCACCGCGGAGGTCATGGCCGCAAACCCTTGATGTCCTTGAGCGTATCGGCCACCGCCTCGGCTTCGAAACTGGCGACCGGATAGGCGCAGTAGTCAGCCGCGTAGTAGGCGCTGGGACGGTGATTGCCGGACGCGCCCAGGCCACCGAACGGCATCGATCCGGCCGCGCCCGTGGTGGGCCGGTTCCAGTTCACGACACCAGCCCGGATGCGGTTGAGGAATGCCTCCCAACGGCTTGATTCATTGGAGATAAGACCCGCCGACAGGCCGTAGCGCGTGGCGTTGGCCGCCGCCAGGGCGTCGTCGAATCTGGCGACGCGCCGCACCTGCAGCCAGGGCGCGAACAGCTCTTCGTCCGGGGTGTCGACGCCCGTGACGTCCACAAGGCCCGGCGTCACGAAGGCCCCGCTCAGACCCTCGACGGCGCCCAGAGGCCGGATGCGTTCGCCGCCCATGCTGTCGGCGACGGCGCGCGCGACGTCGGCGGCCCGGGCCGAGATCAACGGCCCCATGAAAGCTTCGTTCTCGCCGTTCCAGGGACCGATCGAGAGCCGATCGGCCAGGGCCGCTGTCGCCTCGATCACCGCGCGGCCGAAGGCGTCGTCCGGCAGGATCAACCGGCGCGCGCACGAACAGCGCTGACCGGTGGTGATATAGGCCGACTGCACGACAAGGGCCGCGACGGCCTCGGGGTCGTCGGCGCCCCAGACCACCAGCGGATTGTTGCCGCCCAGCTCCAGCGCCAGGATGACGTCCGGCCGGTCGGCGAAGTGTCGGCGGAAGAAAGCACCGGCCGCGGCCGAGCCGGTGAACAGCAGGCCGTCTATTTCTTGGTTGATCAGCGCCTGGCCAGTCTCGCGTCCGCCCTGGACCAGGTTGATGACGCCGGCCGGAACGCCCGCCGCCTCCAGCGCCTCGACCATCAGCTGGCCAGCCAAGGGCGTCTCTTCGGAGGGTTTGAACACCACCGTGTCGCCCGCCAGCAGGGCCGGCACGATGTGGCCGTTGGGGAGATGGCCCGGGAAGTTGAACGGCCCTAGCACCGCCATGACGCCGTGGGCCCGATGCCGCAGCACGGCCCGGCCGAACGGCATGGCGTTTTCAGTGACGCCGGTTCGTTCCTGATAGGCCTTGATCGACAGGTCGACCTTGCCGGCCATCGAACCCAGCTCGGCCTTGGTCTCCCAGAGCGCCTTGCCGGTCTCGCGGCTCAGGGCCTCGGCGAAGGTCGCCGTGCGTTCGACCAGGATCTCCTTGTAGCGACGCAGGATCGCGACCCGCTCCTCGTGCGGGCGATCCGCCCAGCCCGGGAAGGCGCGACGCGCCGCTTCGACGGCCTGAACGACGTCCGCTCCGGTCGCCGTCGCGGCGCGCCAGACAACCTCGCCCGTCGCGGGATCGATCGAGATCAGTTCCGAGCCAGCGCCCGAACGCCACTTGCCATCGATAAACAGTTCGCCGCTCATGCCTTCACCCGCACCGCTTCACCTTCACAGACGCCAAGAGCGTCCATCGCCTCTCGTCCCAGGATCGCCACGTCGCCGTCGATCAGCACAGGAGTCCGAACGGCCCGGAACCGCGTCACCTCGCCTGTGGAGACCAGCGCCTCCTCGCCAAATGCGTCCTCGCCAGCCTTCACCCGAAGGCGTCGTGAGTCGCGCACGGTGCGGATGTCGTCCCGGGGACAGGCCACGGTCGGGCCGGCGTCGAACAGGTCGACGAGCCCCTGATACCGGAACCCCTCGCGCTCCAGCATGGCCCTGGCGGCCTCGCCGTCTCGGTGCACCCGGCCGATCACGTCGCGAGCTTCCTCGGGTAGCAACTCGGTGTAGATCGGATGCCGCGGCGCCAGGTCCAGGATGAACTGACCGTCGGTCGAGGCGCTCATCAGATCGGCCTGGTCGAAGTCCAGCCGGAAGAACTTCTGCGCCACGTGTTCCCAGAACGGACAGCGGCCGTCCGCGTCGAACCAGCCGCGCAACTCGGCCAGCACCATCTCGGCGAAACGCTGGGGTTCGCTGCCGATCAGCATGTAGCGCGATTGCGCCAGAAGCCGCCCCGCCCCGCCCATGCGCCGCTCCGGCCGCAGGAACAGCGAGCCGACCTCCGACCAGCCGGCGCACTCGTTCACCAACACCAGGGCTTTGTGGTCGAAACGCATCTCCAGGGTCGGCGAAGACTGGGCCAGGGTCACGACCCGGAACGAAAAGAACGGCCGCTTCAGACCGACGCCCGCCTTGACCCCGGCCACGCCTTCGACGGAGCCCGTCTCGAGGTCCTCCAGCATCAGCGTGTACCAGGCCTCTGGCGGAGCGACGCTCGCCTGAAAGCTGGCCTCCGACAGGGTCAGGCGCGCGCGCAGGGTCGCCTCGTCCTCCGGCAGGCTGGTGAAGCCGCGCCCCGACAGCACGGCCAGCTCCAGCAGGGATTCGAAGTCGGCGGGGCCGGCGGGACGGACAACGAGCATTCAGTGGGTCTCCCCGAGGGCGTTCATGGCGGCGCGGATGCCCCGGCCGTCGATATCGCCACTCGCCAATTTCATCAGGATCACGGCCGAGAGCTGAGCGCGCTCGACGAAGCTTTCGGGCCAGGCGTGTTCGGCTTCGCTGTGGATGTCGCCCCCCCGCACCCCAAGGGTGTCGACGTTGGGCAGGCCCGAGGCGAAAAGATTGTTTCCCTCGCAGACGCCGCCGGAGGGCTTCCAGGTAATGTCCTGGCCGAGCAGCGCGCCGGCCTCCTTCACCGCGCCGAACAGCCGCTGCTGGGCGGCGTTGAACGGCTTGGCGCCGCGGGTGATCGCCCCGTGGAGATGGGCGTGCAGGTCGTCGCCGACTTCGCCCACGATCCGGGCGACTTCGCCCTCGAACCAGATCGCCGCCTCGGCCTGCGGGAAGCGAACGTTGAACCGCACAACCGCCACATCCGGCACCATGTTCAGCGGCGCGCCGCCGTCGATACGAGCGACGTTGACCGTGATGCCGTCGCGCAAACCGTTCAGGCCATGCAGCTTCTCGGCGATCCTGGCCGCGCCGATCACGGCGTTGCGGCCGGCGGCGAAGTCACGGCCGGCGTGGGCCGCGCGACCATGGACGACGATATGGAAATTGCCCGAGCCCTTGCGCGCCGAGGCCAGAGCCCCGTCAGCCAAGGCCGGCTCGTAGGTCAGACCCACATGGCCGCGGCGGGCGAACTCGGCCAGCACCGGCGCCGAGGCGACCGAGCCGATCTCCTCGTCCGGCGACAGCAGCACACGGTATCCCAGGTTCGGGGCGGCGGGATGACGTTCGAACGCCTCCAGCGCCGCCAGCATCACCGAAATCCCGCCCTTCATGTCGGCGACGCCCGGACCGTGCAGCGCGCCGTCGGGACGGGTCCGCACCTGCTGGAAGGCGCTCGTCTCGGGATAGACCGTGTCGTAGTGGCCTGTCAGCACCACCTGGACGGCCGCTTCGGGACGTACGATCACGGCCAGGGACGGCGGATGGACCAGCTCCGTCTCGCGGCCATCGGCCCCAACCTCGCGAGAGGGCGCCAGCGGGATCTCGACCGGCGCGGCGGGCAGGCTGGCGGTGGCGTCCAGCAAGGCCTGCCTTTGGCGTTCCAACCCGGCCAGGTGCCGGCTGCCGGAATTGATGGCGCACCAGTCCACGGCGCGGTCGACGATCTGGCCGCCGACCTGCGCGACGTAGTCCAGAACAGCACGATCTTCTGAATCGAGACGCATCGAAAGACCAGTCCTCCCTCAGTCAAGATAACCAAGGGCCGCGGGCAAATCGTGCTCACCTCCAACGAGGTAACCGGGAGCCCACGCAACAGCCTTGCTGGAGCTCGCCTATTTCGAACCGAGTCCGAAACGCCGGGCAAGTCCCTGAATACGCCGCCTTCAGTAGTCCTTTCTCCAGCGGACGGAAAGCTTGGCGTCATTCTGTCCGCCGATCCGCGATACGAGCGACAGAGTCCGCCGAACCCGCCATTCGACCTGCGCCGCGGGCCCCTCGCGGCCGCCGCCGATGATCTCCAGATAGACGTCGTCGGTCACGTACTTGCCGCCGGACACCGTCATCCCCGTGGCGCTTTCGGCGAAGGCCAGGCGGTCGAGACGCGCGAAGCTGCGCAGGTTGCCGATCACATCGAAGCCGCCGCCGCCAGCCAGAGAGGCTAGGGCCGAGGCCAGTTGGGCGGCTTCGATCGGCGACAGCTGGGCGGCCGAAGAGCCGAACAGCACTTGGCTCAGCACCTCGTCGCTGGGCAGTTCGGGCTTGGAGGTGAGAGTGATCTCCGGCTTAGCCGCGGTTCCCTTGATCCTGACCACGGCGGTCAGGGACGTGTCCTCGCGCGTCGCCGAAAGATCCAGGCGGATCCGGTCGAGCTGGCTGGCCAGATAGACCGTGCCGTCGTCGTCGAATTCGAACCGCTTGCCCGCGAAATCGTACTCGCCCCGGACGACCCGCGCGACGCCGCTCAACGCCGGGGCCAGCGAGGTGCCGCCCACATGGGCGTCCAGAGACAGCTCGACGTCCAGGCCCCTGCCTCGCACGAAGACGCGGCGCGGCGCCTTCAGATCAAGGTCCAGGATCATGCCGCCGGTCGTGGGCCGCCGCTGCAGCCCCTGATCCAGGTCCTGCGGTCGATTTCGCTCGATCACGTCCATCGCCACCACACCGGCGGGCGTCTTGCTCTGGGCCGAGACATCGGCGCGGTCGATGGTCACCGCGCCGGCCAGCTTGATCTTGCCATCGGCGGAGCGGTTGACCGTCGCTGAGCCTGTCGCCACGGCCGAGGCCAGGTCGTTGTCGATCAGACGGAAGCTCTTCAGGTCCAGCTTGAAGCTGCCGACGCCGTCCCGCGCCAGGCTGATCCGTCCCGCGCCCGAGACCGAACCGCCCTGCCCGTCCTCGCCGATGGCCTGGCTGACATCGATGGCGTTGTCGGCCAGGGCCGAGCGCAGGGTGACCTTGCGCAGACGCAGACCGCTCTGGCCGTCCTCGAACCCACCGTCGTCCAGGGTGGCCTGCCCCAGCAGACGCGGATCAGCCAAGGTGCCGCCAAGACTGGCCTGCAGATTAATCCGGCCCGACAGCGAGCGTTCGGGGCCCATCAGCAGATCCCACAGCGGCTTGAGCTCACCCTTGGCCGAGAACTGGCCCTGTACGCCGCGCTTCTTGTTGATCATCAGCCGCAGCGGCCTGGCCGAGGCCTCGACCGGCAGGACCAGATTGGCCTCCGCCTTGAGGCCTTGGCGATTGTCGCCGTCGGCGACGATGGTCAATTGGCTGTCGGTCAGGTCGCCATGGATCTTGGCGTCCAGCGATTGCTCGATCTTGGCGCCCCGCTCACGCGCGTTGGACAGGCGCATCGTGAAGTCGCCGCCCAGCGTCTCGCCTTGCCCCCGCAGATTGAAGGAGCCGTCGATGTCGCCGTCCAGATCGGGATCGAAGGCGGTCAGGGTGACGCCGGTCAATTCGGCCTTGAGCATGGCGGTCGCGCCGCCAAGGTCGGCGTCGAGGTCGGCGCGTCCCTTGTCGATCGCCAGACGCAGGCGGGCTTGGGTCGGACCGTCACCGAAGCGGATCCTGGCGGCCTCGTTGGTCTTGATCTCCGTGCGTCCCATACGGCCGGAAGCGTTCAGGGTAAGGTCGTAGACCCGCCCCGTCTGGGCCAGCTCGCCGGAACCGCCCAGGCGCCAGCGGCCACCGGGCGCGTCGCCCCGCGCATCGATCGACAGCGGCAGGCGCGAAAGCGGCCCATCGGCCTTGATCCGCGCCGAGCGCACCTTCCAGCCGCCGCTGGCCACATCCTGCGCCGTCAGGTCGAAGGTGGCCGTCGTCGCTCCACCGCCGGGCGCGTCGACCAGCCGCGCCGTGCCCTTGACCTGCCCCTGCGGCAGGAAAGCGCCCGGCCCGATCGCCAAGGTCAGATCGGCCGTCGCTGGCAGGCCGTTGCGAAGCGACACCGCGCCTTGCGCCTTGGCCCCGCCCGCGTCGACGTCCAGCGCGCTCAGTTCGATCCCGCCGGGCGAGAACCGGAAAGCTGTTCGGCCGCGCGCGACGCCATAGGCGCTCTGCCCCTGAAGGGCGGCCACGCCATCCGTGGCGTTGGCTCCACGCGCGAAGGTCAGGGCCAAATGCGCCTTGGTCAGAGGCAGTCTGGGCAGATCGATCGAGTCGAAGTCGGCGGTCAGGTCCGCGCGCGGCGCCGACAGCACGCCGCCGACCTTGCCCTCACCACTGGCCTTGCCGGCGATCTCGACCGGTCCGGCGCGGAACGGTCCCGTCGCGGTCCAGTCCAGCCCGAAGTCGAGCGAGAGGCCCTTGCCGAGCTTGCCCTCCGTCTTGACGCTGGCGGCCGCGCCTTCGAGCCGGGCGTCGGCGACGGTCAAGACGCCCTCGTTCCAGCTGGCCTTGCCGTTCAGCCGGGGCGTCGCGCCCAGAAGACGGTCGATCTCCGCGTAGCCGGTCGCGAAGTTGGCCGCGCGCCCATCGACGGTGAAGGCCCATGGACGCCCCGCGAAACTGGAGGCGGACCACTTGGCCGCGACCGAACCCCTCGCGCCCTGTCGGACCGGGCCAAGGCTGGCCACCTTCATCTCGCCGTCGAAAGACAGGCCGCCCAACACGCCTCGCTCGCCCTGGCCGGTGACGATCAGGTTCGGCGCGTCAATGCGGGCCGAGCGGATCAGGAAACGCCCGCCCTTGATCCGCGCGCCTTCGAACGTCGCCTTCGGACTTGCGCCGAGCACCGCCAACAGCCCCGTCCCGCCGCCGCCCGACGAGGTCGCCTGCGCCTTGATCTCAAGCTCGCCCTTGGCCCACCGCACCAAGGCCGGGCCCTTGGCCCGCTTCAGGTGGTAGCCCAGCAGTTCCAGGTCGGCGACATCGGCGTTTCCCTCGACCGAGAAGCCGCCCGTTTCGAGCCGGAAGACGCCATCCGCCAATCCCTGCCCCATCTGCGGGATCGAGACGATCCGCTTCAGGGCGCCGATGCGCGCGGTGAACGCCAGACCGTCAGGTCCCGTGCGGCGCTTGGCCAGGTCGGCCAGGCCATGCGCCTGCAGCGACAGGTTCTCGGCCTGAACATCCAATGTCAGAGCCGAGAGTCCGTCTTTCGTCGCCTTCTTTCCATCGATAACGAAGTCCGCCCTTGGGCCGAACATTCGCTCAAGGCGCTGGGTCAGGCGCGAAGCCCCCAGGTCGAGCCGCCCGCGCGCGGATCCGCCCTCGGGCGTCCAGGCGCCGCTGGCGTCAAGCGGCGTGTCGGCGCCCGACCGGGCCCGGACCGTGAACGCGGCCCGGCTGGTCGTGCCATCCGCCTTGGCCTTCAGGTCGAACGGGCGATCGGCCGGCAGGCCCAGCGCGCCCGCAATGGCGCCGCCACCAGCTTCGGTGGCGTCGGCGACCAGATGCAAGGTCTTGGAGCGCCCCAGGTCGAAATCGAGATTGAGGTGATCACCGACGTGCAGGCGAGACGCGACCGCCGCCTTGCCCTTCTGCCCGCCGCGACGGGCCATTTCGTATTCCCCCGCGACATCGAAATCCCCGTCCTTGCCGCTGAAGGCCGGGCGGGTGATCAAGCGAAAGGCGAAGGCGTCGAGGTCCACCGACACGGGCGCGGCGCTCGACTTGCCCTTCGGCCCCATGGTCGGACGGCGCAGGACGACCACATCGCGCGCGTCGATCCTCTCCGCGTGAAAGCGCCGGCCGAACAGCTCGGTGGCGCGCCAGGCCACACGCACGTCATGAGCTTCCAGCCACACGCCCTTTTCGTCGGAAATGGTCAGGCGGCGGACACCGAAGTCCTTCCAGATGTCCCCCGACAGGCCCTCGACGTGCAGTTTGCCGATGCGTCCAAGCTTCAGGCCCGACGCCCGCGCCTCCAGGAACATCCGCCCCTGCGGCGTGATCGGCGCGAAGCGCAGGCCGCCGGCCATGACAATCAGGATCGCGGCGAGTATGGCCGAGGCGATCAGGAGCGCGCCGCCCCAGCCGATCTTCTTGGCGGCCTTGACGGCGGTCTCGCCCGCCGCCTCGGCGACCTGGACGACCGTCTCCGTCAGGTCAGGCTTGTCCTGTTCGCCGCTCAAAAGCTTTGCCCGATGCTGAGATAAATCTGGAACGCCGGATCGCCCGAACGACGCCCGAGCGGTACGGCGAAGTCCGCGCGGATGGGTCCGAAGCCAAGGTCGTACCGTATGCCAAAGCCGGCGCCCGCGCGGAAATCCTCGCGCTGAGGCGTCTCATGCGTGCCGATCGCGCCTGCGTCGACGAAGGCGACGCCGCTCCAGCGCTGGGTGATCTTCTGGCGAATCTCGAACGAGGTCTCGACCAGCGAAACGCCGCCCTGGGGCGTATTGTCGGAGAGACGCGGGCCGATCGCCTGGTAGGCGTAGCCCCGCACCGAACCACCGCCGCCGGCGTAGAAGCGCCGCGCCGCGGGGACCTCGGGAATGCCGCCCCCGACGATCGCGCCCAGCTTCAGGCGCCCCGCCAGCACGGTGCTCGCCCCCTTGCCGAACGGGATATAGGCCGAACCTTGGGAGGTCAGCTTCAGATACGGCAGAGAGGTGTCGCCCAGCACATAGGTCGGCTCGCCCCGGGCCTCCAGGCGCCAACCGCGCTTCGGATCGAGGATGTTGTCCGAGAAGTCCCAGGCGTAGGCGGCCAGACCCGCCACCGTGGCCAGGTTGAGCTTGCGGCCCGCCACCAGGCCATTTTGACTGACCTGTTCCTTGGTCTGCGACAGATCCAGAGACACACCGAAGGTCCGGTAGGCGGTCGTCTGCCGACGCTTGGTCAGGTCCACGCCGACCGTGGCCCCGGTTTCGTTGTAGGCGTCGGTGTCGTTGCGGAAGATCGAGCTGCGCAGCTTCAAGGTCTGCTGCGGCCGGCGCCAGTGCGGCAGAGAAATCTCGGCGCCGACGCTCTGTTCGAGCTTGGCGAAGCGAAGCGCATAGGTGGTGGTGTCGGCGCGCTTGAAGCGGTTGTAGCGGATCCACTTGGCGTCGACGCCCGCGCCTTCGCTCGTGGAATAGCCCGCGCTCAGTTCCAAGGTCCTCGCGCGACGGTCCGCCAAGGTGACCACGACGGGGCGGAAGCCCTCGGCGGAGGCCTTGTCGGGTCCGGCCAGCGAGACAGAGATCGAATCATAGACACTGGTGTCGCGAAGCCTGCGCTCCAGTTCGGCGACGTCCTCGGGATCGTAGACGTCCCCGACTACCCAGGGCGCCAGACGCGCCACCCAGGCGGGATTGGTGCGCCCCTTGGTGACCACCTGGACGCCGTTCAGGTGGACCAGCTCCCCAGCGACGATCTTGAAGGAGGGACGTACGGTGTGGTCGGCATGGTCGACGATCACCTCGCGCGGCTCGGCCGCCGCGTCGGCGTAGCCCAGCTTGGCGACCTGGGCGACGATCCGCCCTTCGGCGCCCACCACATCGGCGGACCGGCCCGGCTCGCCGACGGTCAGACGCATGGACGTCGCGGCCCGCTGGCGCGTGCCCTCGTCGGGCGGCGTTCCCGACCAGTCGATCTTGGGGTCGGCGATGACGAAAACCGGGCCTGGCGTGATCTTGACCACCCCACGCGGAGGCTCGCCATCGAGAACGTCGGGCTCGACGGTATAGGCGTAGTAGCCTTCGGCGCGGAGCACGGCGATGGCGTCCTCGCCAGCCTGCCGGGCCCGCCGTCGCGCCTCGGCGCGGCTCTGGGCGGCGTGTTTGGACTGGGTCAGCGCCCTTTGGATGGCCTCCCGAAGGGCCTTGTCCTCGACGCCCTGGATCTGGGCCATTGGTTCGTCGGCCCAGGCGACCGAAGCCATGAGCCAAGTCACCGTCGTCAAGGCCAGGGAAGTCCGCCCAAGCACCAGATCTTGTTCCCCGCGCGATGCGCCCCCGTCCCTGCTGTAGTCTCGGGTAGCGCCCATGTCACGATCGGAAATGCAACGGATCGACCGCGAGCGACGCTTCTCAAAGAAGGCGAAAGGCGCCCAAATGGCAGGCAGCCGTGCGCATCTGCGCAGCGGCGGTCGAATCCCTCGCGCTTGGGTGTCTCGACGCTCTAGAGTCTGTTGGACGCGGGCGCTTCGGCCCCGCGCCCAAGACAGAAGACGGTCTCAAGGCGGAAGATGGGCTTGGAAAAGAGCGCGGCGGGCATGACCCAAATCTTGGCGGACGCTCCGCCGCTGCCGATGATGGAGGCCGCCTATCTTCCTGGCGTCGCCTACGACGAGATGTTCACGCCCGACGGCGAAGTCCGGACGCATTACGATCCCCTGCACGCGCGCATGTCGACCCTGGGCGCGGAGGAACTGGCGGATCGCCAGCGCACGCTGGAGCGATCTTTCCTGCTGCAGGGCATCACCTTCACCGTCTACGGAGCCGAGAACACCACCGAGCGCATTATCCCGACGGATTTGTTCCCCCGTATCATTCCGGCCGTCGAATGGGCCCAGATCGAAGCCGGGCTGACCCAGCGCCTGCGCGCGCTGAACCTGTTCCTGGACGACATCTACGGCGACCAGCAGATCCTGATGGACGGCGTCGTGCCGCGTGAGCTGGTGCTGGGCGCTCCTTCGTACCGGCGGGAGATGCAGCACCTCTACGTGCCGCACAAGGCCTACGCCAATGTCTGCGGCAGCGACCTGATCCGCCAGCAGAACGGCGAGTTCGCCGTGCTGGAGGACAACCTGCGCGTCCCATCGGGCGTGTCTTACATGCTGGCCAATCGCGACGCGGCAAAACGCACCTTTCCGGGCACCTATCGCGCCGCCGGGGTGCGCCCGGTCGAGCGCTATCCCGATCTGCTGCTGGCCACGCTCAAGAGCATGACCGCCGACTGGCGCTCCGATCCGCAAGTCGTGGTGTTGACGCCGGGCGTTTACAACAGCGCCTATTACGAGCACGCTTACCTCGCCCGGCTGATGGGCGTGCCACTGGTCGAGGGCCGTGACCTCGTGGTGCACGAGAACATGGTCTACATGCGCACCACGACCGGCATCCGCCGCGTGGACGTGATCTACCGCCGCGTAGACGACGACTTTATCGACCCCCTCACCTTCCGGCGGGACTCTTCGCTCGGCGCGGCCGGGTTGTTCAACGCCTATCGGGCCGGCAACGTGGTCATCTGCAACGCGCCCGGCACCGGCGTCGCCGACGACAAGGCCGTCTACGCCTATGTTCCCGACATCATCCGCTACTACCTGGGCGAGGACGCCATCCTGCCCAACATCGAGACCTATCTCTGCCGCGAACCCCGCCAGCTGAGCCACGTCCTGGCCAATCTCGACAAGTTCGTGGTCAAGGCCGTCGGCGCATCGGGCGGCTACGGCATGCTGGTCGGTCCCCACGCCAGCCAGAAGGAGCGAGACGCCTTCGCCGAGGCGATCAAGGCCGATCCGGACAACTACATCGCCCAGCCGACCATCCAGCTGTCGACCGCCCCCTGCCTGGTCGACGGTCGCATCGAGCCGCGCCACGTCGACCTGCGTCCCTTCATCCTGTCTGGCGAAAAGACCGTCGTCACGCCCGGGGCTCTGACGCGGGTGGCGCTGAAGCGCGGCTCGCTGGTCGTCAACTCCAGCCAGGGCGGCGGTTCGAAGGACACGTGGGTTCTGGCCGAGGAAAATGGCCACGCCAACGGTCACGCCAATGGAAACGGAAGCGCCCGTCCATGATGCTCGCGCTCTCCAAGACACAGGAGCCGCTCGCATGATGCTCGCGCTCTCTAAGGCGAAGGAGCCGCTCGCATGATGCTCGCTCGGGTCGCCGACAGCCTCTACTGGCTGGGCCGATACATAGAACGGGCCGAGCACCTTTCGCGCCTGTCCAGCGTAATGCTGAACGCCACGCTGGACCAGACCGACGCGGGCGCCCACGCGGTCTGGATCGCCATGGCCGCCGTCGGCGAGCCGGGCGACGGCGCCGGCGTCGCGTCCTTCGAGGCCGCCCGCTCCCTGGTGCTTGACCGCCAGGATCCCAATTCGGTGGTCTCGTCCCTGGCCCGGGCGCGCGAGAACGCTCGCCAGGTGCGCGACCAGATCACCACCGAGACCTGGGAGCGGCTGAACCTGCTCTATCTGAAGGTCACCGACACGCGCGCGGCCGAGGAATTCTCCGACAGTTCCGCCAGCTTCCTGCACGACGTGATCGCCGACCTGCATCTGTTCAAGGGCGCGGCTGACACCACGATGAGCCACGGCGAAAGCTGGCGCTTCATGATGCTGGGCATCTACATGGAACGCGCCCAGCTGGTCTCCCGGCTGCTGGAGGTGTGCTTCGCCGAGTCACCGCGGCACGGGCGCTTGGACGATCACGTCGCCCTGGTCAGCGTGCTGCGCATGGCCTGTGCTCTGGAGCCCTACCTGCGGGTGTACACCGCCGAAATCGAGCCGCGGCACATCCTGGAGTTCCTGGTGTTCGACGAGGACTTCCCCCGCTCGATCCGCTTCGCCACGAGCCAAATCGAACAGCACCTGACCGCTCTGGCCCGGCGGGTGTCCGCCAGCGAGCGGGCCGCGCCCGAGCGCCTGGCCGGACGCCTCAAGGCGCGTCTGCAATACGCCGATGTCGATGAGCTGGAGGCCGTCGGCGCCGGGCCGCTGCTGACCACCGTCGTCAACGAGTGCGCTCGGATCCACGAAGCGATCTACGAGACGTTCGTGGCCTATCCGCTCGAAATGCGCCTGCCCGCTTAGAGGTCTTTCCCGTGCTGCTCGAAATTCGCCACGTCACCCAGTACCACTACGAGCGTCCCGTGCGGGAAAGCCTGATGGAGCTGTGGATGCAGCCTCAGAAATCCGCCCGCCAACGCCTGGTGAGCTTCGAGCTGGACCTGGAGCCCGCCGCCCAGGTGTTTTCCTACGCGGACAGTTTCGGCAACGCCGTCTACCACTTCGACGTGCCCCAGCCGCACGACAAGCTGACCATCGTCGCCCGCTCCGCCGTGGAGACCGAACCTCCCCCGGAACGGCCCGCGCACCTGGACATGGGCGAGTGGGACCGGATGCGCAGCGAATTCGTCCGTGGCGAGTGTTTCGACTTCCTGCGGCCGCACGGCTTCGCGCGCACCACTGAAGCACTGCAGACCTTCATAAACGAACACGACCTCGACACGCTGAAGCGCAAGGATCCCCTGACGGCGATCCGGCAGCTCTCCGAGACCATTTACGGCGCGTTCGAATATCAGCCGGGCGTCACCGACGCCGACAGCCCGATCGACCTGGCGCTCAGCGCCGGCCGGGGCGTCTGCCAGGATTTCGCCCATATCATGCTGGCGGTCTGCCGCGGCTGGGGCGTGCCGGCGCGCTATGTCTCAGGCTATCTTTTCACCGATCGCGAAGCGGGCGACCGGTCCGATCCCGACGCGACCCACGCCTGGGTCGAGGTTTTCCTGCCCAGCCTGCGCTGGGTGGGGTTCGATCCGACCAACAACATGATGGCCGGCGAGCGCCACGTGGCAGTGGCCGTCGGCCGCGACTACGCTGACGTCACGCCCTCACGCGGGGTGTACAAGGGCAACGCGGAAAGCCAGTTGGCGGTCGGGGTCACCGTGCGGCGAGCCCGCGCGGCCGTGGCCGAGCCGGAATTCCTGCGCATGGCCCGCCCCAGCTTCGCGGGCGGTCGCAGGCGGACGGCGGCCCAGCGCGACGACTTGCACCAGCAGCAACAGCAGCAGCAGTAGCGTCAGTCACCGACCGACAGGGTGGCGGCGAACCGCCGAGCGATATCCAGGGCGCCCGCGGCGCCGCCGGCGCGCGGACCGATGCGGTCGGTCTCCAAAAACTGAACGCCCGTCTCCGCGCCGGATCGCCAGACGACCTCGGCCAGATGCACGCGTCGCCCACCAGCGTCCACGAAGATGAAACGGTCCGGCGGCGGCGTTATGCCCGCCGTCGACAGACGCGCGCCACGCTCGGCGATGTCCAGCAGCGAGCACTTCCACGAGCGCGGATCATCGACGATGTAGATTTTGCGCGCCGCCGGCATCCGAGGATGCGAACGACGCTCCGCGCCCGAAGGCTCGACCATGGACATGCGACCTATAGAACTCCTGCCGAGTCGGCGGAGAATCTACCGCAACCGTTGCAATTTCGTGTGCGAAGCTTGAGGCGCCTTCATCAGAACGGGTTCGGCAAAATGAGCTCGTCAGGCGGCGTAGACGTGCGCCTTGCGCGCTGCGACCCTGACCTCGCCCTGAAACCGGACGGCCTCGGCGCGCGAGGCGCTGATTTCGATGCGCCGGCCGTCGGCCGTGGTGGCGTTGACGGCGGTCAGCGCCCCCTGCACGTGAGCGCGATCGACCCGGACGGTAAAGCCGCCGTCGTCGAGCACGAAGTCGTGGGGCCGCACATAGGCCGTGGCCGCGCCGTCGCGGACGCCCGAGGCGGGCAGGCCCAGCGAGCCTGCGCTGAACCGGCCGCCGCTGACCTGGCCCTCGAAGCAGTTGGCCTCACCCACGAAGCCGCAGACGAAGGCCGAGGCGGGTTGGTCATGCACCTGGTCGGGCGTGCCGATCTGCTCGATCTGCCCCTTGTTGAGGATGGCCACGCGGTCGGCCAGTTCCAGGGCCTCTTCCTGGTCGTGGGTGACGAAGATCGTGGTGACGCCGGTGGCGTCATGGACGCGACGCAGCTCCCGGCGCAGGGACTTGCGCACCGTGGCGTCGAGCGCGCCGAAGGGCTCATCCAGCAGCAGCACGCTAGGCTGCACCGCAAGGGCGCGCGACAGGGCCACGCGCTGGCGCTGACCGCCCGAGAGCTGCGAAGGGTAGCGCTTGCCCAGGCCTTCCAACTCGACCAGCTTCAGCAGGTCCTCGACCCGCTTGGCGATCTCGGTCTTGGAGGGCTTTTCCTTGCCCTTCCGGACATCGAGGCCGAACGCGATGTTCTTGGCCACGGTCATGTGCTTGAACAGCGCGTACTGCTGGAACACGAAGCCCACGCGACGGGCCGCCGCCGAGGCGTAGGTCACGTCCTCACCGTCGAACAGCACCTGACCCGCGTCGGGAAACTCCAGGCCGGCGATGGTGCGCAGCAGCGTCGTCTTGCCCGAGCCCGAAGGCCCCAGCAGAGCCAACAGTTCGCCGTCGGCGATCTCGAGGTCGACCTTGTTCAGCGCCGGATAGCGGCCGAACTTCTTCTCGACGGAGCGGATGGAGATGGTCATTTCGTCGTAAGTCCGTTCAATGTCCGCCGCGCCCGCTTCGGACGTCGGGCTGGGCGACTTCGACCGCCGTCTTCAGCACCAGCGTGACCACCGCCAACAGGCACAGCAGAGCCGCGACCGCGAAGGCGCCCACGAAGTCGTACTCGTTGTAGAGGATCTCGACGTGCAGCGGCATGGTGTTGGTCAGGCCGCGGATGTGGCCGCTGACCACCGACACCGCCCCGAACTCGCCCATGGCGCGTGCGTTGCACAGCAGGACGCCGTACAGCAGGCCCCACCGGACGTTGGGGGCCGTGACCCGCCAGAAGGTGTAGAGGCCACCAGCGCCCATCGAGACAGCCGCTTCCTCTTCGCTGGCGCCCTGCTCCTGCATCAGGGGGATCAACTCGCGCGCCACGAAGGGGAAAGTCACGAAGATGGTCGCCAGCACGATGCCGGGAATGGCGAAGATGATCTTCAGGTCGTTGTCCAGCAGCCACTCGCCCATCCAGCCCTGAAGGCCGAAGACCAGCACATAGATCAAGCCGGCCACGACGGGCGAAACGGAGAACGGCAGGTCGATCAGCGTGATCAGGAACGCCTTGCCTGGAAACTCATGCTTGGCGATGGCCCAGGCCGCGCAAAGACCGAACACCGCGTTGAACGGCACGGCGATGGCCGCCGTGATCAGGGTCAGCTTCACGGCCGCCAGGGCGTCGGGATTGGCGATAGCGTCCAGGGCGGGACCCAAGCCTTTGCGCAACGCCTCGGCGAATACCGCCACCAGGGGCAGGACCAGGACTAGCGCCAGGAACGCCAGGACCACACCGACCACCAGGACCTTGGCCCAGGCCGGATCATCGGTGGCGCGACGGTGGGCGGATGCGGCGACGGCCATTACGCAAACCTCCGCGACCAGGCCTGGATGGCGTTGATGACCAGCAGCATCGTGAACGAGACGGCCAGCATGACCACGGCGATGGTGGCCGCCCGAGCGTATTCGAACTGCTCCAGCTGAATGATGATCAACAGCGGCGCGATCTCGGACTTGTAGGGCATGTTGCCGGCGATGAAGATCACCGAGCCGTACTCGCCCACCCCTCTGGCGAAGGCCAGGGCGAAGCCGGTCAGCCAGGCCGGCGCCAGCGCCGGCAAGACAATCCGCAGGATGGTGTCGATCCGGTTCGCGCCCAGGCTGGCGGCGGCTTCCTCGACATCGTCGGCGGCGTCACGCAGGACTGGCTCGATGGTGCGGACCACGAACGGCAGGCCAATGAAAATCAGGGCGATGGTCACGCCAACGGGGTTGTAGGCAGCCTTGATCCCCAGCGGCGTCAGAAACTGCCCGACCCAGCCGTTGGGCGCGTACAGCGTCGCCAGGGCGATGCCGGCGACCGCTGTGGGCAAGGCGAAGGGCAGGTCGACCAGGGCGTTGACGATCGTCTTGCCGGGAAAGTCATAGCGGACCAGGGCCCAGGCGGTCAGGACGCCGAATACACCGTTGATCGCCGCCGCGACGAAGGCCGCGCCGAAGGTCAGGCGGTAGGCCGCCATGGCGCGCTGCGAGAACGCCACGGCCAAGAATTCGGAGGGCGATTGCTGGGCGGCCTTCAGCACGACGGCCGACAGCGGAATGAGGACGATCAGCGAGAGCACGGACAGCGTCACGCCCATCGTCAGGCCAAAGCCAGGAATGGCGGAACGGCGGCGAAATAGCGGGCGCTTGGCCGGCGGCCGGCGCTCGGCGGTGTCGGCGGTCATCGTCTGATCGTCGTCCAGGGTCCGGGCTCGCCACATGGCTCTAGGCAAAGGCTGAACGCGCCAAGCCCGCGATCGGTCCCGGCGGCGTCGTGAAAACTGAGCCGCTTAAATCTCTACCACGACAATGGGGCAAACGAGAAAAGGCCGGCGCCGGGTGGAGAAAAACTGGTCGAAGCGCCTCGCGCCATCTCTCGGCGGGCAGCAATCCCGCGCCGTGTCTGGACAATGCCGAACGAGGAGAACGTCCGATAACCTCTTAGAGATCAGAGGTTTGAGTTTGGTAGGCCGGGTGAGGTTCGAACTCACGACCATTCGATTAAAAGTCGAATGCTCTACCACTGAGCTACCGGCCCGCTCACGATCCGGCGGG
>NZ_DATFAV010000069.1:0-7472 GCF_035254145.1 Caulobacter sp.
GACCGAGGTGCTGGTCGCCGCCGGCTCGACCGGCACCGCCCCGGCCACCGCCGACCTGCTGCGCGTCATCGCCGCCGCGCCCAAGGGCGCCGTGGTCCTGCCCGGCCTCGACGAGGATCTCGCCGACACCGCCTGGACCCAGATCGAGGGCTCCCAGGGCGAGCAGCATCCGCAGGGCGCGATGAAGCGCCTGCTGGACCGCGCCGGGGTCGCCCGCGCCGACGTCCGCGCCTGGGTCGCCGACGTCGACAGCCGGGGCCGCTGGCGGCGGCGGATCGTCAACGAGGCCCTGCGCCCGGCCGAGGCCACCGCCGACTGGCTGGCCCAGATCGCCGCCCTGCGCGCCGAGGCCCCGAACCTGGACCCGATCGCCGAGGGGCTGATGGGCTTTTCCGTCATCGCCGCCCGCGCCGAAGAGGAAGCCGCCTGCGCCTGCGCCCTGCTCCTGCGCGAGGCGCTGGAGGATCCCGAGCGCACCGCCGCCCTGGTCACCCCGGACCAGACCCTGGCCCGCCGGGTGATGACTCGCCTGCAGCGGTGGGGCGTGATCCCCGACAGCTCGGCCGGCGCGCCGCTGGCCGCCGCCGGCTCGGCCATCCTAGCGCTGCATCTGGCCCGGCTGGTCGAGGCGCCGCTGGATCCGGTCCGCCTGCTAGCCGTCGCCAAGCATCCTCTGGTCCTGAACGAGGACGAGGCGCCCGCGGCCGCGCTCTTGGAGCGCAAGGGCCTGCGCGGCGCGGCGCCCGGCTCGGCCGAGGGGCTGCGCGCCCGGCTGGAGGACACCCCCAACGCGCTGGCCCTGGCCGAACGCGTTCTGACCGCGATCGATCACGCCGCCGCGCCCTACGCCGAAGGCTTCGCCCGCCCTTGCCACGCGGCCAAGGCCCTGGTCGAGGCGCTGGAAGGCCTGATCGCGCCGCATCGCCTTTGGGCCGGCGGGGCGGGCGAGTGCCTGGGCGCTCTGATGGCGGCCCTGATCCAGGACGGCGAGCCCCTGCCCGACGCTTCGCCCCAGGCCTTCGCCGACATTCTCGACCGGCTGGTCAACGAGGAAACCGTCCGCGTCGGCGGCGCCACTCATCCACGCCTGCGCATCCTGGGCGCCATCGAGGCCCGTCTGGTCCGCGCCGACCGCCTGGTGCTGGCGGGCCTGGAGGAAGGCGTCTGGCCGCAGGGCGCGCCGATCGACCCGTTCCTGTCGCGGCCCATGCGATCGCGCCTGGGCCTGCCTCCGCCCGAGCGCCGCGTGGGTCTTACCGCCCATGACTTCGCCCAGGCCGCCAGCGCGCCGGACGTGGTGCTGGTCCACTGCGAGCGACGCGGCGGCGCGCCGGCCGTCGAGTCGCGCTGGCTGTGGCGGCTGAAGACCCTGGCCGCCGGCGCGGGCCTTTCCCTGCCGCGCCGCGACGACGTGCTGGACTGGGTCCGCGCCCTCGACGCTCCCGGTCCGTACGCCCCGATCGGCCGTCCGGCCCCCGTCCCACCGGTCGAGGACCGCCCCCGCAGGATGGCCGTCACCCGCGTCGAGGCCTTGACCCGCGACCCCTACGCCGTCTGGGCGCGCGACATCCTCAAGCTCTATCCGCTGGAGCGCCCCGACGAGCCGGTCGAGGCCCGGGCGCGCGGCACCGCCATTCACACGGCGTTCGAACAGTTCGCCGAGACCTTCCCCGACGCCGTCCCCGCCGACGCGGCCGCCATGTTCGAGCGGTTCTACATCGAGGCCCTGGTCGCCGCGGGCATGCCGCCGACCGCCCTGGCCCGCGAGAAGGCCCTGGCCCGCGAGGCCGCCCTGTGGGTCGCCGAGTGGGAGCGCCATCGCCGCGCGAGCGCGCGCAAGGTGGTGGTCGAGGCGACGGGCGAGCTGGCGCTGTCGATCAACGGCCGCCCCTTCACCCTGACCGCCAAGGCCGATCGCATCGAGCCGACGCCGGACGGGACGGCCCACATCCTCGACTACAAGACCGGCGCCGCGCCCTCGCAGAAGCAGGTCGACACCGGCTTCTCACCGCAGCTGACCCTGACGGCGGCGATCCTGATGCACGGCGGCTTCCCCGACCTGGGCGCCCTCGCCCCCGGCGACCTGACCTATGTCCGGGTCACCGGGCGTAGACCGGCCGGCGAGGAACAGGTCCGCGCCTTGGCCGGCGAAGAGGCCAGCGCCGCCGCGACCAAGGCCCTGGAAGGCCTCTCGACCCTGATCGCCCGCTACGACGACCCGTCCGAACCTTACCGCTCGCGGGTCGCCCCGCAGTTCGTCAAGGAGCACCCCGGCGACTACGCCCACCTGGCGCGGGTGTTCGAGTGGTCCACCAGCGGCGACGACGGAGAGGGCGAATGATCGCGCTCGCCCAAATCCTCCCCCCAGCGGGGGAGGTGTCGGCGCAGCCGACGGAGGGGAAAGCGCGATCGGCGGGACTCTTCCCCCCTCCGGTCCTTCGGACCGCCTCTCCCAGAGGGGGAGGATTGTGATGCACGACCCCCAGCGCATCGCCGCTGATCCTACGATCTCGGCCTTCGTCACCGCCAACGCCGGCTCGGGCAAGACCAAGACCCTGATCGACCGGGTCGCGCGCCTGCTGCTGGCCAAGGTCCAGCCCGAAGCGATCCTTTGCGTGACCTACACCAAGGCCGCCGCCGCCGAGATGCAGCGCCGGCTGTTCGAGCGCCTGGGCAAGTGGTCGGTGACCAGCGACGCGGACCTGCGCGCCGAACTGGCCAGACTGGTCGGCGAACCGGACACCATCTACGACGCCCGCCGCCTCTCGGAAGCCCGCGCCCTGTTCGCCCAGGCGCTGGAGACTCCCGGCGGCCTGAAGATCCAGACCATCCACGCCTTCTGCGAGAAGCTGCTGCGGCGTTTCCCGCTGGAGGCCGGCGTCTCGCCCGGCTTTACGGTGATGGACGACCAGGCCGGCGCGGCCATCGCCCGCGCCGCGCGCCGGGCCACGGCCGCGTGGGTCGACAGCCACGACGACGCCTTCGCCCAGGCCTACGCCCGGTTCTCGGTGGCGCTGGACTTCCAGAGCTTCGAAAACATGTTCGCCGGTTTCGAGACCCGGCGCGGCCAGATCATGGCCTATGTCGCCCGCTGCGGCGGCCTGTCGGAGGCGATCGCCGACGCCTGGCGCCGTTGCGGCTTCGACGAGCCGGCCTCGGCCGCCGATCTCGCGGCCAAGGCCATGGCGCGGCTGGACCTCGGCGCCTGGCGGGCGGCCGCGACCTTGCTCTTCGACGGCGGCGGCAAGCAGGACGCCAAATATGCAGAAGCCCTCGCCGCCGTGGCTCGCGATCCGGACGCAACGCTCGACCTGGCCTTGCGCGCCCTGTTCACCGAGGGCGGCGAAGGGACGCCGGCGACCTGGCCGGCCAAGACCTCGGGCCTGAAAAGCCGCGAGGATCTGCGCGACGCCCTGCTGCTGGAGCAGGCCAAGCTGGAGGCCGCCCGCGAGCGGATCCGCGCCGCCAGGGTGGCCGACGACACCGAGGGCGCCCTGCGGCTGGCGGTGCTCTACGTCACCTCCCACCAGATCGAGAAGGACGCGCGCGGGGCGCTCGACTTCACCGACCTGATCGACAAGACCAAGGTGCTGCTGACCGAGAAGGTCGAGGCCGCCTGGGTGCTCTACAAGTTGGACGGCGGCGTCGACCACATCCTGCTGGACGAGGCCCAGGACACCGCCCCCGAGCAGTGGGAGATCCTGCGCGCCCTGACCGCCGACTTCTTCTCAGGCGAAACGTCGGAGGGCTGGAGCGGTCGCCGCGCCGAACGGACGCTGTTCATCGTCGGCGACGAGAAGCAGTCGATCTATTCGTTCCAGGGCGCCGATCCCCAGCGCCTGCTGATCGAAACCCAGGGCTACATCGCTCGCATCGAGGCTGTCGGCGCTGTGGGCAAGGGCGTTCCGCTGACGGTTTCGTACCGCTCGACGCACGAAGTGCTGAGCTTCGTCGACGCCCTGTTCTCGGATCCCGAGACACGCGAGGGCGTGCCGCCGCCGGTCGGCCACGACCTTGTCCGCCACGAGCTGTTCCGCCACGGTCATCCGGGCTGCGTCGACCTGTGGCCCCTGACCCGCGAACCGCCGGGCGAGGAGCGCGAGGCCTGGGAGGCGCCGGTCGACGCGGAAGGCGAACGCAGCGCCAACCGCAGGCTGGCCGAGGCCATCGCCGCCGAGACCGCCGCCATCCTGTCGCGCGGCGACGCGGTGTTCGACAAGGAGCTGGGCCGCCATCGCGCCGCCCACGCCGGCGACATTCTCGTCCTGGTCCGCCGCCGCAAGGTGCTGTTCGAGGAGATCCTGCGGGCCTTGAAGCGGCGCGGCGTGCCGGTGGCCGGGGCCGACCGGCTGTCACTGTCCAGCCACATCGCCTTCGAGGATCTGCTGGGCCTGGGACGGTTCATCCTGTTCCCGGACGATGACCTGACCCTGGCGGCCCTCTTGAAGACGCCGTTCTGTTCGCTGACCGACGAAGACGTCTACGCCCTCGCCAAAGGCCGCCGCGCCACGCTGTGGGCCGAGCTGCGCCGCCGGGCCGAGGAGCGCCCCGACTGGGCGGCCGCCAGGGCGGTGCTGGACTGGGCGATCACCGAGGGCCGCCAACGACAGCCGTTCGAGTTCTTCGCCAGCTGGCTGGGGCTGACGGACGCGGGCGGGCGCTCGCACCGCGCCAAGGTGCTGACCCGCCTGGGCCCCGAGGCCGAAGAGGCGCTGGACGAGTTCCTGGCCCAGGTGATGGAGGCCGAGCGGCGCGGGGTGCGCGACCTCGAAGCCCTGGTCGCCGACTTCGCCGCGCTCGACATCATCGTCAAGCGCGAGATGGAAGGCGCGCGCCGCGAGGTGCGGGTGATGACCGCCCACGGCTCCAAGGGGCTGGAGGCGCCGATCGTCTTCCTGCCCGAAACCACGGTCAAGCGCGGAGCCGGCGGTTCACCGCTGCTGGTCACCGAAGACGGCGGGCTCTTGTGGTGCGCCAGCGGCAAGGGCGACTGCGACGCCTCGGCCAAGGCCCGCAAGCTGCGCGAGGACAAGGAGAGCCAGGAGGCGCTTCGCCTGCTCTATGTGGCCCTGACCCGGGCGCGGGACCGGCTGATCCTGTGCGGCCGCATCGACGCGCGCACCAAGGACGACAAGGTCGGCGGCTGGTACGCGGCCGTCCGCGCCGCCTTCGCCCATGCCGAAATCGCCCCGCACGTGCGGACGATCGGTGAGGACGAGGCCGCCTTCCTGCGTTACGGCCCCGACCCGGCCCCCGCGCCGGGCGTCGAGGCGGAGATCCGCGTCCCCGCCGCCGCGCCGAGTTGGATGATCCAGGCCGCGCCGCCGGAGCCCGCCGCCGCCCGCTACGCCGCCCCGTCGCGGATCGAGGACAACGCCCGCGTTCCCGCCCCCTCGCCGCTGGCCCGCGTCGCGGGCCTGGGCCGCTATCGCCGGGGGGAGCTGGTCCACAAGCTGCTGCAGATCCTGCCCGACCTCCTGCCGGACCAGCGTCCCAACGCCGCCCGCCGGCTAATGGCGGCCGAGCGCGACCTGACCGACGACCAGCGCCAGGAGATGGTCGCCGCCGCGTTCGGGGTGCTGGACGACGCCCGCTTCGCCGCCGTGTTCGGTCCGGGCTCGCGGGCCGAAGTCGCCCTGGCCGGAACCAGCGCCCACCTGCCGCGCGGCCTCGCGGTCTCGGGCCGGGTGGACCGGCTGGTGGTGGACGAGGCTCGCGTCCTGGTCGTCGACTACAAGACCAACCGCCCCTCGCCCGACCGCATCGAGGACGCCGATCCTGCCTATCTGGCCCAGATGGCCGTCTATGTCGCGGTGCTGCGGGAAGTGTTCCCCGGGCGCGCGATCGAGGCCGCCCTGGTCTGGACGGACGGCCCCAAACTGATGCCGGTTCCAGAAAAGGTGATGGCCGGCGCCCTGGCCCGCCTGACCTAAGCCCGTTGCCGGAGGCGCGTCGTCCTCCTACATCTTTGTGCAAGCGCCCGGACCGAATCTGGGCATTTTCGGATTTTCCGCGTCCTCCGCGCCGGACACCGCCGCGCGACGCCAGACTGGAGCAAGCCATGAGCACCGTTGCGGTGACCGACGCCACCTTCGAAGCCGACGTCCTGAAGTCGGGCAAGCCCGTGCTGGTCGACTTCTGGGCCGAATGGTGCGGCCCCTGTAAGCAGATCGCCCCGGCGCTGGAGCAGATCTCCGAAGAGTTGGCCGACGTCGTCACCGTCGCCAAGGTCAATATCGAGGACAGCCCGACGACCCCGTCGCGCTACGGCGTCCGCGGCATCCCGACCATGATGCTGTTCCGCGACGGCCAGATGACCTCGATGAAGGTCGGCGCCATGCCCAAGCAGAAGATCCTGGAATGGCTGAACGAAGCCGGCGTCCAGCCGGCCTAAAGCGGCTTTCCGGATTGAATTGAAGACGCCCGCTCCGGTTCGGCCGGAGCGGGCGTTTTTCGTCGCCCCTACTTCTTGGGCGTCACGATGAACGGCGAGACCGAGACCGGCGGGGCCTTCTTCTCGGCCTTCGGTTTGCGGATTTCCTTGTTCGACTTCTTCTGACCCTTGGCCATCGGCGGTTCCTGCCAGGGCGGGCGCGCACGCCGAGGATGTCCGGCGGGCCGTGCCGCCCTATCGGCGTTCGTCAGCCTTACGCGTTTAGGTCGGCCAAGTCTCGGGACTCATCGCCAGCACTTCGCCCGCCAGATAGAGCGAGCCGCAGATCAGGACGTGGGGCGTCGGCTCCAGCTGCAGCGCGCGATCGAGGGCGTCCTCGAGGCTGTCGCAGGCCGCGGCGCGCAGGCCGGCCAACTCGGCCGAGGCGGCGGTCTCGGCGGCGCTGGCGGCGGCATGGCCCTCGAAGGTCACGGTGAAGACCTTGGCCGCCACGCCCCGGAACGGGCCAAAGAAGCCGGGCGCGTCCTTGTTGGCCAGCAGGCCCGAGATCAGCGCCACCGGCCGGCCGTCGCGGGCGGCGAGGTCAGCGACGGCGCGAGACACCGCCCGGCCGGCGTGCGGATTGTGGCCACCGTCCAACCAGAGGTCGGCGCCGGCCGCCTTGGCGCGGTCCGCCAGCGGCCCGGCGGTCAGGCGCTGGAAGCGGGCGGGCCAGACGGCGCCGGCGATCCCCCGTCCCATGGCCGCCTCGTCGATGCGCGGATCGCCCAGCGCCAGCAAGGCGGCGACGGCGAGACCGGCGTTGGCGAACTGGTGCTCGCCGGGCAGGGACGGCGCAGGCAGGTCCAGCAGGCGGTCCTGCATCTGGACCAGCAGCCGGCCGCGCTCGCTCCAGGCGTCGAAGTCGCGGCCCATCAGGGTCAACTCGACCCCGGCTAGGGCGGCGGCCGTGTCGATCACGTCCTCGGCCTCGGGATCCTGGCGGGCCGAGACGACCGGGGCGTCCGGCTTGATGATCCCCGCCTTCTCGACAGCGATCTTGGCGATGGTGTCGCCGAGGAACTCGCGATGATCGATG
>NZ_DATFAV010000070.1:0-20917 GCF_035254145.1 Caulobacter sp.
CCCCGGCGAGCATTGTCGATATTGGCCGCGTACCAGCCGGGGGCCGCATTGAGCAGGGCGATCCAGCGCCGCGCCTCCTCCTCGGTCCGCAGGGTCATGCCGGCGGCGCGGTACAGCATCAGGAGGTCGAAGCCGCCGTCGCTGCTGAACGGCATGCGCGACTCGTCGAAGCTCGCCGCCTCGATCCGCTCGCCCAGGCTGAACAGCAGAAGCTCCCGGGTCAGCCGCTCTTGCTCGGACAGTCCCTTGAGGTCCATCGCCAGCAGCTGCTCCCTGATCGTCTTGAGCTTGGCGGTCCGATCGGCGTCGGCGGCGGACGAAACGTCGGGCAGGCGCCAGCGCGCGTCCGCCGAGCCGCCGGAATCCGGATCTTCGTTGGGATCTCCCAGGGCCTCGTAGCGGGCGACGAGCCCGGTCAAGGTGTCGGAGGGGCCCGCCCATGCGGCCGAGGCCATCATGACGGCGAGACAGACGCCGGCCACGCCGGCGCGCCAGGAGCGGTTACGGATCATGACGGCGAGCTTAGGCGAACCCTCGGCGGCGCGCGACTCGACGCCGCGCGGAACGGCGTCTGATCTGTCCAATATTCGGATGGGGTTCCGAGAATGGAGCGGGCGAAGAGATTCGAACTCTCGACATCCACCTTGGCAAGGTGGCGCTCTACCACTGAGCTACGCCCGCGCTATTCGCGAGATATGGTCTCATCCAACCGCCCGGAAGCCGGGAGAATGGAGCGGGCGAAGAGATTCGAACTCTCGACATCCACCTTGGCAAGGTGGCGCTCTACCACTGAGCTACGCCCGCATCGGAGGGGCTTCGAAGAGCGCCCCGCGACGAGGAGGCGGCTTATGGCAGAGCGCTTCGCGGTTTGCAAGCGCCCTTTGGGGGGTTGCGGAGCGGCTTTTTTACGAGGCTTGATCCGGACGGGTTCTGGTCGGGTTTTTCTGGGGGCGGAGTTCGAGCGTTGCGTCTCTTTGTGTTCGGTCTGGGCTATGTCGGCGAAGCCTTCGCCAGCGTTTTGAAGGCGCGTGGGTGGGAGGTCGCGGCCACGGCGCGGAGCGCGCAGCAGGCCCAGGCGCTGCGAGCCCAGGGAATCACGCCCGTCGATCCGGCCGATCGCGACGCCATGGCGCGGGCCCTGACAGGGGTCAAAGCGATCCTGGTCACCGCCCCGCCTGGCCCCGACGGCTGCCCCGCCCTGGAGTCGATCGTTCCGGCTCTGGCCCAGGCCCAGGCCTTTCCGGACTGGATCGGTTACCTGTCGACGACCGGCGTCTATGGCGACTTCGAAGGGCGCTGGGTGTTCGAGACCTCACCGCTGAAGGCTCAATCGGTCGAGGGCGCGCGCCGCGTGGGCGCCGAGCGCGATTGGCAGGAGGTCGGGCGCGGCATGGGGCTGACGGTGACCGTCTTCCGTCTGCCCGGCATCTATGGCCCAGGGCGCAGCGCGCTTGACCGCCTGCGAGCCGGCGAAGGCCGCCGCATCGTCAAGCCCGGCCAGGTGTTCAGCCGAATCCACGTCGACGACATCGTCTCGGGCCTTCTGGCTTCGCTGGATCGGCCCCGCGCCGGCGGCGTCTACAACCTCGTCGACGACGAGCCCGCTCCGCCCCAGGACGTGATGGAGCACGCGGCCAAGCTGCTCGGCGTCCCCGTCCCGCCGGACCTGCCGTTCAACGCCCTGGGCATGTCCCCCGCCACCCGCCGCTTCTACGCCGAGAACAAGCGCGTCTCGAACGCCCGCGCCAAGGCGGAACTGGCCTGGCGTCCAGCCTATCCGACCTACCGCGAGGGGTTGGCGGGGATCCTGAAAGCGGGGGGTTAAGGGTTACGGGTGGGATGCGGCCAGCTACTGCTAGCGTCTTCTTGCGCCGTGGTATGTGCAAAAGGCGGCCCACATGGTGGTCGCTCCTATCACGAACACCGTACCGAGCCCTTCAGCGAATTGCGCGATAACGAAAGCGGTTCCCGCAATCGCGAGCGCAACGGCGAGATACACCCACATCGGGAACATCAGCGGTCCTCCCAAATTCGCGCCAGCGAGGCTACGCCTCGGGGTTGCCGGGAGCAATGTCTGCAACGGGTCGATCATAGTCCTTCGACTTCATCCCAAATCCGACCTTCCCGGCGACTGCCGGCATTCAGATCGAACCCACGAGCCTCCATCCCCAGCCGCTCCAGATGAATCTGGACCCCGGCGTTCGCCGGGAGATCGGTGTGTGGAATTTTTGAGAAGGCCAACTATTCGTCGTCGGTCGCCGGCAGGCGTGGCGTGATTCCCACGGCCTCCAGCCCCGCCGCGTTGCGTAGGCGCGCGGCCCGCGCCAGGCGGCGGGAGACGAGGTCGCCCTCCTCCGGCTCGGCCAGGCCCTTGGCCTCGGCGACGGCGGCGACCAGGCGCTCCAGGTCTTGCGGCCGCGAGAGCCGATGGTCGCCATCCTTGATCAAACTGAAGACGACGTCCCGCGAGGTCAGGGCGTTGGCCAGTTCCAGCGCGTGGGTCCAGGGAACGTCAGGGTCCCCGCCGCCCTGCAGCACGCGAACCGGCGCGTCGATCGGCACGGGTCCGGGAAGGATCGACCACCGCGCCCCATCTTCCAGCAAGTCGCGCGTGATGGCGTAGCCGCCGTCGTCATACTCCGAGGGCCGGACCCAGAAGCCGTCACGGGCGATGGCCGCCTTGGCCTCATCCGACAACTCCGGCTCCATCAGCTTCTCGGTGAAGTCGGGCGCCGGGGCGATCAGCACCAGCGCCTTTACCCGATCGGGGCGGGCGATCGCCGCCAAGCAGGCCAGCCAGCCGCCCATCGACGAGCCGACCAGGACCAGCGGGCCCGCCGTCAGCTCGTCGATCACCGCCAGGACGTCTTCCCGCCAACGGGTGATCGTGCCGTCCCTGAATTGGCCCTCGGACTGGCCGTGGCCGAAATAGTCGAAGCGCACATAGGATCCACCGGTCGCCTGGGCCTGTTCGGCCAGCACCTGCGCCTTGGTCCCGGTCATGTCCGAATGGAAGCCGCCCAGCCAGACAACGGTCGCCCCCTCGCCGTCGACGCGCCGGAAGGCGAGCTTCGAACCGTCTTCGCGCGTCAGGGCGCCTCGGGATTCGGTCATGGCGTCGCCTCGATCCTTTCGCTAACTAAAACCGCGTTGTTTCCGCGAGAGTCGCGTGCCCGACCTACCCGCCGATTTCACCCTTCTGCAAGTCACGCCGGAACTCGAGACCGGCGGCGCCGAGCAGACCACGATTGATGTCGCCCATGCGGTGGTGGCGCAAGGCGGCAAGGCCCTGGTCGCGACCAAGGGCGGCAGGATGGCCGCGCGCCTGACGGCCGACGGGGCGCGCCTGGCCCAGATGCCGGCCCAGTCCAAGAACCCCCTGGTCATGCTAGGCAACGCCGCGCGGCTGATCGACCTGATCCGGCGCGAGAAGGTCAGCCTGGTGCACGCCCGCTCGCGCGCGCCGGCGTTCAGCGCGCTCTGGGCAGCGCATTCGACAAAGACGCCCTTCGTGGCGACCTACCATGGGGTCTATAACGCCAGGTCGAACCTCAAGCGCTGGTACAACGCCGTCATGACCAAGGGGGACCTGGTCATCGCCAATTCCGAATACACCCGCGAGCACGTGATCCGCGAGCATGGCGTGGCGCCCGAAAAGGTGGTCGCCATTCCGCGCGGCGTCGACCTGTCGCGCTTCGAGCCGGGCGTGGTCGGCGCCGACCGGCTCGAGGCCCTGCGCAAGGCGTGGGGTGTCGCGACGGACGAGCGGCGGCTGAAGGTGCTGCTAGCCGGGCGCCTGACGCGCTGGAAGGGTCAGGCCTTGCTGGTCGAGGCCATGGCCATCCTGAAGGCGCGCGGCGAAGATCGCGTGCTGCTGCTGCTGGCCGGCGACGACCAGGGTCGCAAGGGCTACCGCGCCGAACTCAGCGCGGCCATCGCCGCCGCCGGCCTCGAGGACCGGGTCAAGCTGGTCGGCCACTGCGACGACATGCCGGCCGCCTACCTGCTGGCCGACGTCGCGATCGCGCCTTCGCTGGAGCCGGAAGCCTTCGGCCGGACCGCGGTGGAGCCCCAGGTCATGGGTCGCCCAGTGATGGCCGCCGATCACGGCGCGACGCGCGAAACCGTCCTCCCCGGCGAAACCGGCTGGCTGGTCACGCCCGGCGACGCCCGGGCCTGGGCCGACGCGCTGCTGGTCGCGTGCGAAGCCGGCGCGGCGCGGCGTCAGGCCATGGGCCAGGCCGCGCGCGCCAGGGCTCGGCGATTGTATTCGGTGGACGCGATGTGCGAAGCGACCCTCGACGTCTATGCGCGCGTGCTGGAAGCGCGGTCCCTGGAGCGTTCGTCTTGAGCAAGGAGATCAAAAAGGTCCTGGTCATCAAGCTGGGCGCGCTGGGCGACTTCGTCCTGGCCCTGGCGGCGATGAAGAAGATCCGCGAGGCGCACCCCAAGGCCAAGATCACCCTGCTGACCACGCCGCCGTTCGAGGCGCTGGCCAAGCTCAGCCCGTACTTCAACCTGGTCGAAACGGATGGCCGCCCCGGCGGCTTCAGCGAGACCATGGCGATGATCAGCCGGATCCGGAAGGCGGGCTATGACCGCATCTACGACCTGCAGACCAACAACCGCACCAACTGGTACTTCCAACTGCTGCGCCCCTTCCCGCCGCAATGGAGTGGGATCGCCTTCGGCTGCGCCCTACCGCAGAAGGGCAAGGCTCGCCTGCGCATGCACACCCTGGAGCGTCAGGCCGACCAGCTGAAGGCGGCTGGGATCTGGCCGGACGCCCCCACGGAGCCGGGCGCCGCCCCGCCGCCGGACCTGTCCTGGATCCTGCGCAAGTCCAAGGAGACTCGTCCGGTTCCCGGCGCGAACGCCCCCAAGCCCTATGTGCTTCTGGTGCCGGGCGGCTCGGCGCATCGTCCTGAAAAGCGCTGGCCCGTCGAGTTCTACGCGCAGTTGGCGTCGCTGCTGAAGCCGCGCGGGCTGGACATCATCATCATCGGCGGACCGCAGGAAAGCGCGATGGCTCGCCATATCCAGAAGGCCGTCGGCGGCGCGCGAGACCTGACTGGTCGCACCGACTTCGCCCAGCTGGCCGTGCTCGGCGCCAAGGCCGCGCTCGCGGTCGGCAACGACACCGGCCCGACTCACCTGCTGGCGGCCGCCGGCGCGCCGACGATCGCCCTCTTCTCCGACGCCTCCGACCCCGACCTCTGCGCCCCGCGCGGCCACGTGACGGTGATCCGCTCGCACGACCTGCAGGCGCTGCCGGTCAGCACCGTCGCCAGCGCGGCGATCGCCCTGACGACGCGCTGAAATCCCGAAGCTCAGTACCCCGCGTAGCGCCCTGGCTTGTGGTTAGCGATGATCACCGCGCTGAGGGCCACGGCGCTGGCGACCGATAGCAAGAGCTTGTCGAAGCTGATCGTGAAGAAGGCCGCCCCCACCACGACGCAGTCGGCGGCCATCTGCACCTTGCCGGCGCTGATTCCCCGTCGTTCCTGCAGATAGAGGGCCAGCACCCCGATCCCGCCCACGCTGGAGCGGTGCCGGGCCAGGGCCAGAATGCCCATGCCGATGATCGTGCCGCCGAAGATCGCGGCGAAGACCGGGTCCACCCCGGTCACCTTCAGCCAATGCGGCATGGCGAAGGCGAAAGCGGCCAGCAGCAGGTTCGTCGCCAAGGTCTTGAGCGTGAAGATCCAGCCCAGCGTACGCTGGGCCAGGACGTAGAACGGCAGGTTCAGCACGAAGAACACCACGCCCACCGGCCAGCCGCTCAGATAGGAAACGATCAGCGCCACCCCGGCGACGCCGCCGGTGACCAGTCCCGCGGCCTTCAGCAGGGTGAGGCCCACGGCGATGAAGCTGGAGCCGATCAGGAGCGCGTGAATGTCCTCGATGGCGGTGTGGCGGTGCGGATTCATCAGATTTGGACAGGCGTTTTCGTCAGGAGGAACTCGTCCCCGCCTCGCCGTTTCCGCCCGTTCGTCCGTCCCGGCCGAAAAAACTCGGTCCGTCGGCGTCTCTTTGGCCGCCTTCGCTTGATAGAGCGCGGCCGGCGCGTCATATATCAGTTTCTCGCGGCGCGCCCAGCGCGGCGCGAACACGTTTAGCTATCCCCTTACAACTGCCCCGGAGCCGCCCTATTCGCCGTCCTATGCAAACGCCGCCCGTCAAGGATGGGCCGCGTATCAACGATGAAATCCGTGTCCCGCGCGTCCTGCTGATCGACCAGAATGGCGAAAAGCAAGGCGAGATGCCGACGTCCGCCGCCCTGGAAGCGGCCGAAGAGGCTGGCCTGGACCTGGTTGAAATCGTTCCGAACGCCAATCCTCCCGTCTGCAAGATCCTGGACTACGGCAAGTTCAAGTTTCAGGAGCAGAAGAAGAAGAACGAGGCGCGCAAGCGGCAGAAGGTGGTCGAGCTTAAGGAGATCAAGCTCCGCCCGAACATCGACATTCACGACTACGAAGTGAAGGCCAAGGCGATGTTCCGCTTCTTCGAGGAAGGCGACAAGGTCAAGGTGACCCTGCGCTTCCGCGGTCGCGAAATGGCTCACCCCGAGCTCGGCATGAAGCTGCTCCAGAAGGTCAAGGCCGACTTCGACGAAGTCGCCAAGGTCGAATACGAGCCGCGCATGGAAGGCCGGCAGATGATCATGATCCTGGCGCCGCGCTAGGCTCACATCACGGGTAGACACGAAAAACGCCCTGGCCTCGCGGCCGGGGCGTTTTTTTGTTTCGCGCCGGTTTCGTTTCGCGCCAGGTCACCATTCGAGCGTCTCGACAGCTTCGCAGCCTTTGGTAGAGTTGGCTCGGGTCGGGGAGTTTCGCGTGTTCAAGTCCTTGCTGGCCGCCGCCGCGGTCTGTTTCGCTCTGATTTCCGGTCCCGCGCTCGGCGCCGAGAAGCCTGGTCTGGCCGTCTATGGCCAACTCCCGCAGATCGAAGCGGTGAAACTCTCGCCGGAAGGCGAGAAGCTCGCCGTGATCCTGACGAACGGCGAGGAGCGCTTCCTGGCGGTGCGCAAACTCGACGGCAAACTCCTGACCGGCGTCAAGGCCGGGACGACCAAGCTCCGCAATGTCATCTGGGCGGGCGAGGATCACATCATCATGGTGTCCTCCCAGACGGCGGACATCATGGACCTGCGAGGTCCAGCCCGGGAATACCTGATGGCGGTCGACCTGAACCTGGTCACCCACAAGCAGACCCTCCTCCTGCGCTCGCAGCCGAGTTCGATGAACGTGATCCTGGACACGCCGATGGTCCGGATGATCGACGGCGAGCCCGTGGTGTTCGTCGAAGGCGTGCACTTCGTCGACAATGTGGGCGTCGACACACTCTATCGGATCAATCTCAAGGACGGCCACACCCGCATGCTGGACAGCATCGCCCGTCCGGACACCGACGGCTGGCTGGTCGACGGCGCGGGCGAGCCCGTGGCTCAGTCGCTTTACGATGGCAAGAAAGGCCGCTGGAGCCTGCGGATGAAGATCGGCTCGGGCTGGAAGACAGTCGACGAGGCCGCCTCGCCGATGGGCTCCTACGGCCTGTCGGGCTTTGGACGCGACGGCAGGTCGGTGCTGGTCTGGCGCGTCGACGACGACCACACCGACATCCTGCGCGAATATCGCGGCGTCGGCGACTATGCGGACCTGCCCGGCGACCTCGACCTCAGCGGCCTGCTGCACGATCCCGACAGCCTGGGCCTGGTGGGCGGCTATAGGTTGAAAGGCGACGATCTGACCTACACCTTCTTCGACCCCGCCAGCCAGAAGGCGTGGGATGCGGTGACCAAGGCCTTCAAGGGCGACCGGATCACGTTGGCCTCCTGGTCGAAGAACCGGCGACGCGTGGTGGTCGAGGTGGATTCGGCCACCGAGGGGCCCGCCTATGCGCTGGTCGACCTCGACGCCAAGCGCGCCGACTGGTTGGGCGTTGTCTACACGGGCGTCGATGGACAGATCTCACCGGTGCGCCCGATCAAGTACAAGGCCGCCGACGGCCTGGAGATCACCGGCTACCTCACCCTGCCCAAGGGGCGCGCCCCGAAGAACCTGCCGCTGGTGGTGCTGCCGCACGGCGGGCCGGAGGGCCGCGACACGCCAGGCTTCGACTGGTGGAGCCAGGCCCTGGCCTCGCGCGGCTATGCGGTGCTGCAGCCCAACTTCCGAGGCTCCGAGGGCTTTGGATGGGACTTCGTCGAGGCGGGCTTCGGTGAGTGGGGCAAGAAGATGCAGACGGATCTGTCCGACGGCGTCCGCGACCTCACCAAACAGGGAATCGTCGATCCCAAGCGCGTCTGTATCGTCGGCGCCTCCTACGGCGGCTACGCGGCGCTCGCGGGCGCTACGCTGGATCCCGGTGTCTATCGCTGCGCGGTCTCGGTGGCGGGCCCTTCGGATCTCAAGAAGATGCTGCTCTCGGTCCGGGACTCCCACAACGGCGAGATGTCGGCCGCCCAGCGCTACTGGCTGCGCTTCATGGGCGCGGACGGGATCAAGGATCCGGACCTCGCGGCCATCTCCCCCGCCAAGCTGGCCGACAAGGTCGAGATCCCGATCCTGCTGATCCACGGCAAGGACGACACCATCGTGCGCTACGATCAGAGCCTGGCCATGGCCGACGCCCTGAAGAAGGCCGGCAAACCGGTCGCCTTCGTCACCCTGGAAAGCGAGGACCACTGGCTCTCGCGCGGCGCCACCCGGCTGAAGATGCTGACCGAGACGGTGGCCTTCGTCGAAAAGCACAATCCGCCGGACTAACGGAACGGCGCGACGCCCTCGCAGCCGGGAATAGCGATGGACATCAACTCCCTCCAGAGTAGAATTCTCTGGGCTGAGGAGAGTGTCCATGTTCAGGTCTTTGCTCGCGCTAGGCTCTACTCTTTTCCTTCTCGGCGTGGAGGCTAAGGCCTCGCCCAAGACGGACCTCAGTCTCTATGGCGCGCTCCCCATGGTGGAGGACGTCCAGATCTCGCCGGACGGGTCCAAGCTCGCGGTGATCACGACGGACGGCGACAACCGCTACCTGACCGTGCGCAAGACATTGGGCGGCGGCATCACCGGGGTGGCGGTGGGCGCCCACAAGCTTCGCGGCGTCACCTGGGCCGGCGAAGACCATGTGCTGCTGCTGTCCTCGATGAGCACCGAGGGCATGTACATGAAGGGACGCCCCCGGGAATATTTCACGTTGAGCGACTTCGATCTGAAGATGGATCGCCAACGCACCCTCCTGGAATCCAGCAACAACGCCATGAACATCGTGGTCGGACAGCCCCAGGTCCGTACGATCAAAGGGGAAACGGTGGTGTTCCTGGAAGGCGTCCGCTTCATGCGTGGCGTGGGAGCCGACACCCTGTTCAGCATCAATCTTCGGACGCGCGCGCTACGCATGCTGGATCACGGCGCGCGCTTCGATTCGGACGCCTGGCTCGTGGACGCCAATGGCGAGCCTCTCGCCCAAAGCCTTTACGACAGCAGCGCGGGTCGCTGGAGCCTTCTGATGAAGGTCGGCTCGAACTGGAAGACCATCGAGAAGGCCGACGCGCCCATGGGATCCTATGGCGTCGCGGGACTCGGACGTGACGGAAAATCCGTCCTCGTCTGGCGCCGAGGCGATCAGCAGGTGTTGACGGAGTACCGTCCAGACTCGCCGCCGGAGACCCTTCCCGACGAGATGGCCTATAGCGGCCTCCTTCACGACCCCGTTAGCCAGAAGCTCTTGGGAGGCTACGGGCACGAGGGCGACGACCTCGTCTATCGCTTCTTCGACGCCGAGGATCAGCGGGCTTGGCTGACCGTCACCAAACCGTTCAAGACGGATCGCGTCGCGCTGCAGTCCTGGTCCAACGACCGTCGCCGCCTCGTGGTGCGCGTCGACTCGCCGACGCAGGGACTCAACTTCTATTTTGTCGACCTCAATACGCGTCAGGCCCTACCGCTCGGGCCGGTCTACAAGGGACTGAGCCCCGCGGAAATCTCGCCGGTGCGGACGGTCCGCTACGACGCGGCCGACGGTCTCAAGATCAATGCCTATCTGACGCTCCCAAAAGATCGCGCCCCGCAGAACTTGCCCCTGATCGTGCTGCCGCACGGGGGACCAGAAGGTCGCGACACGCTAGGATTCGACTGGTGGAGCCAAGCTCTGGCGTCTCGCGGCTACGCGGTGCTGCGCCCCAACTTCCGCGGTTCCGATGGCTATGGCGCTGAGTTCGTACGCGCCGGCTTCGACCAGTGGGGCCGCAAGATGCAGACGGACCTTTCCGACGGCGTCCTCGCCCTCGCCCGCGAAGGCGTGATCGACCCCAAGCGCGTCTGCATCGTCGGCGCATCATACGGCGGTTACGCAGCGCTGGCCGGCGCGACTTCGGGCACGGGCGTCTATCGCTGCGCTGTCTCGGTGGCGGGGCCTTCCGACCTGAAGCGAATTGAGCACGCGGTCGCCCACCCCGGGCGCACCTGCCAGACCAATTACCAGTCGATCGGGTCTCGGAGGGATTCCTGCCCCGCCTATGGGACCGGCCCCGCCAACCTCGACCGGCTGCTCCGCGCCGACCCAGACGCCCGCGACCTGAAGACCGCCACGTCGCCGCGCTACTGGCTGCGCTTCATGGGCGTTGGCGGCGACAAACAGCCAGACCTCGACGCGATCTCGCCCGTGACCCAGGCGGCCAAGGCCGATATCCCGATCCTCCTGATCCATGGCGAGCAGGACACCGTGGTGCCGATCGAGCAGAGCCAGATCATGGCCGAGGCGCTGAAAAAGGCCGGCAAACCCGTCGAGCTCATCACGCTGAAGGGCGAGGACCACTGGCTGTCCAGCGGAACCACGCGCCTGCAGATGCTGACCGAGACCGTCGCCTTCCTCGAAAAGCACAATCCGCCGGAGTGACGATAACAGCGGTCGCCAAGCGGGAGGTTCGACGGTAAACCGCGCGTCCTGATGTCCGAGCCCCGTCACAGCACCCGCGCCCTGGCCGTCCTGCTCCTGGTTGTTTTCGTCAACCTGGTGGGCTTTGGCGTGGTCATTCCGCTGCTGCCGTTCTACGCCAAGGCCCTGAGCGCCGCGCCGTGGCAGGTGACGACGATGTTCGCCGCCTACAGCCTGGGCCAGTTCTTCGGCGAGCCGTTCTGGGGGCGGATGTCGGACAGGATCGGACGGCGGCCGGTGCTGATCGTCACCATCCTGGCCAACGCCGTGGCCTATGCCGCCCTGGCCTTCGCGCCCGACATCTGGACCGCCATGGCCATCCGCCTGGTCGGCGGCTTCGGCAGCGGCAATATCTCGACCATTCAGGGCTACATGGCTGACGTGACGCCGCCGGAGAAGCGCGCGGGCCGCATGGGCCTGCTCGGCGCGGCGTTCGGGGCCGGCTTCGTCATCGGCCCGTCGCTGGGCGGTTTGCTGGCCCATCCCAACGCCGGCCAGCTGGGCTTTCAGATCCCATTGTTCGTCGCCGCCGGCATGGCCGCGACCGCCGCGGCAGGCGTCGTCCTGTTCGTGACCGAGAGCCGCGGCCCCTCGGCCCCGGGCTTGCCGCAACAGGGACGGATGGAGGCCCTGGCCCAGGCCGCCGAGCACCCGGTGTTGTCCCGCGTGCTGCTGGTCACCCTGGTCTCGACCGGGGCTTTCGCGGGCATGGAGTCGATCTTCGGCCTCTGGGCGAACGTCCGCTTCGACTGGGGGCCGCGTCAGGTCGGGCTGTGCTTCGCCGTCATCGGCGTGATCGCCTCGCTGGGCCAGGGCGTCCTGACCGGTCGGTTGGCTCGCCGCTTCGGCGAGGGTCCAGTGCTGACCACGGGGCTTTCGATCATCGCGCTCAGCCTTTTCGCCACGCCGTTCGCGCCGCATCCCGGCCTGGCCATCGTGGCGGTGGGCTGCACGGCTTTCGGCCAGTCTCTGGTCTTTCCGTGCGTCGCGGCCCTGATCTCGCGCGCCAGTCCTCATGATCGGCAGGGCCAGATGCTGGGCCTGAACATGGCGGCCGGGTCCCTGGCCCGCATCGGCGGTCCTCTGACGGCGGGTCCGCTGTTCGGTTTGGCGGCCGGCGGTCCCTATTGGCTGGGCGCGGCGCTGATGATCCCGGCCATCGCCTTCGCCGTAACCATCGTGCATCGGACCAAGAACGCCGCGTAGTTTTGGCCGTGTGGCGGCGTCGAAACCATCATACTTTCGGACCGTCACGCGGCTGACCCTTGCCAGCCGCGACTCTTTCCTGTAGCAACGCCGCCTTTCCGGAACCGCCTGGCCATTGGCATGCCATGGCGGTTCGTCATGCTTCCAGAGGACGGGGCGCAAGCTCCGACGCGAAATGCCGAAGTTGAAGACGAAGTCGGGCGCCAAAAAGCGCTTCAAACTGACCGCCACGGGCAAGCTGAAGGCCGGCGTCGCCGGCAAGCGCCACCGCCTGATCGGTCACAATGGCAAGTACATCCGCCAGCAGCGCGGCACGAAGGTGATGAGCGAGGCCGACGCCAAGATCATCCGCACCTACCTGCCCTACGGCCTTTAAGAGGAGCGCTGACACATGGCTCGCGTTAAACGGGGCGTCGTCGCCCACGCCAAGCACAAGAAGGTTCTCGAGCAAGCCAAGGGCTTCTACGGGCGCCGCAAGAACACCATCCGTACGGCGAAGGCCGCGGTCGACAAGGCCGGCCAGTACGCCTACCGCGACCGCAAGGTGCGCAAGCGCGCCTTCCGTTCGCTGTGGATCCAGCGCATCAACGCCGGCGCTCGTCTGGAAGGCTTCACCTACTCGCAATTTATCCACGGCCTGGACGTGGCGGGTATCGTGATGGACCGTAAGGTCCTCGCCGACATCGCCGGCGCCGATCCGGTTGCGTTCAAGGCCATCGCCGACAAGGTTCGCGCCGCTCTGGCCTAAAGGACATCTGAGTTTTTGAACTCATTCGATCCTGAAAAGCCCTCCGGTGCGAACCGGAGGGCTTTTTGCTGCGCGCTCCCCTACTCCCCCGCGACCAAATCCTCTAGACGGATGCCCGTCATGACCGATCTCAACACTCTCGAAGCCGACGTGCTGGCCCAAGTGGCGGCCGCTGGCGATCTGCAAGCGCTAGACGCCGTCCGCGTGGCCGCCGTCGGCAAGACCGGCTCGATCTCGGGCCTGCTCAAGACCTTGGGCGCGATGAGCCCCGACGAGCGCAAGACCCAGGGCGCGGCGATCAACGCCCTGCGCGACAAGGTCGGCGAGGCCATCGCCCAGAAGAAGGCCGCCCTCGAAGCCGCCGAGCTGGACGCGCGCCTGGCCAGCGAGACCCTGGACCTTTCCCTGCCCGCGCCGTACCGCCGTAAGGGATCCGTCCACCCGACCATGCAGACCATGGACGAGATGGTCGCCATCTTCGCCGAGATGGGCTTCGCCGTGGCGGAAGGCCCGGACATCGAGGACGACTTCCACAACTTCACGGCCCTGAACTTCCCGCCGAAGCACCCGGCCCGCGAGATGCACGACACCTTCTTCTTCAACACGAAGGAGAACGGCGAACGGATGCTGCTGCGCACCCACACCAGCCCCGTGCAGGTGCGGACCATGGTCAGCCAAAAGCCGCCGATCCGCATCATCGCGCCGGGCCGTACCTATCGCGTGGACAACGACGCCACCCACACGCCGGTGTTCCACCAGGTCGAGGGCCTGGTGATCGACAAGGGCATCCACATGGGCCACCTGAAGTGGACCCTAGAGACGTTCCTGGCCCGGTTCTTCGAGACCGACGCGGTCACCACCCAGTTCCGTCCGCACCACTTCCCCTTCACCGAGCCGTCCGCCGAGATGGACGTGCAGTGCGACCGTTCCGGCGGCGAGATCAAGATCGGCCAGGGCACGAGCTGGCTGGAGATCCTGGGCTGCGGGATGGTTCACCCGAACGTCCTGCGCGCCTGCGGCATCGATCCGGACGAGTACCAGGGCTTCGCCTTCGGCATGGGCGTCGATCGCCTGGGCATGCTGAAATACGGCATGCCGGACCTGCGCGACATGTGGTCGTCGGACGTCCGCTGGCTGTCGCACTACGGCTTCAGCGCCTTCGCCGCGCCGAATGCCGCCTCGGGCCTGAGCTGAAACAATGCTCCCCCTCGCGGGGGAGCTCCCGGCGAAGCCGGGTGAGGGGGAAGTGAGCGCGATGTCTGCAGCCACTCCTCCCTCCACCGCTTCGCGGTCCCCCTCCCCCAGAGGGGGAGGATTTTGAGAGACCGACGATGAAATTCACCCTCTCCTGGCTCAAGGATCACCTTGAGACCACCGCCACCGTCCCAGAGATCGTCGCGGCCATGACCATGGCCGGGCTCGAGGTCGAGCACGTCATCGATCCGGCGACCAAGCTCAAGCCCTTCACGGTCTGCAAGATCGTCGAGGCCGCGCGTCACCCGAACGCCGACCGCCTGCAGGTCTGCCAGGTCGACACCGTCGACGGTCGCAAGGAGATCGTCTGCGGCGCGCCGAACGCCCGCGCGGGCCTGACCACCATCTACGCCCCCATCGGCGCCTATGTGCCCGGCCTGGACGTCACCCTGGTCGAGAAGCCGGTGCGCGGCGTCGTCTCTAACGGCATGCTCTGCTCCGCCGCCGAGCTGGAATACGCCACCGAGAGCGACGGCATCATGGAGCTGCCCGATGCCCTGCCGGTCGGGACACCCGCTGTCGACGCCCTGGGCCTGGAAGCCGTCATCGACTTCGAAGTGACCCCCAACCGCCCCGACTGGCTGGGCGTCGCCGGCATCGCCCGCGACCTGGCCGCCGCCGGCGTCGGCAAGCTGAAGGATCTGTCGATCGCGCCGGTCGCCGGGACCTATCCGTCGCCGATCACCGTCACGGTCGATGGCGAAGCCTGCCCGGTGTTCGCCGGCCGCTACTTCCGAGGCGTCAAGAACGGCCCCTCGCCCAAGTGGCTGGCCGATCGCCTGACCGCCATTGGTCTGCGCCCGATCAGCGCCCTGGTCGATATCACCAACCTGATCACCTACGACCGCGCTCGCCCGCTGCACGTCTATGACGCCCACAAGCTGTCGGGGACGCAGATCTCGACGCGCCTGGGCCGCCATGGCGTCCACGGCGACGAGCACCTGATCGCCCTGGATGGCAAGACCTACGAACTGACGCCCGAGATGTCGGTGATCGCCGATGCGAACGGCGAGCGGCCGATCGGCCTGGGCGGCGTGATGGGCGGCGAGAGCACTGGCTGCTCGGACGAGACCACGGACGTCTTCCTGGAAAGCGCCTGGTTCGACCCGATCCGCACGGCCCAGACCGGCCGCGCCACCGGCATCGCCAGCGACGCCCAATACCGCTTCGCCCGCACGGTCGACACCGGCTCGCTGGTCGACGGTATCGAGCTGGCCACCAAGCTGATCATCGAGCTGTGCGGCGGCGATCCGTCGGAGGTGCTGGTGGTCGGCGAGGCGCCGGCCGCGCCCGAGCCTGTCCTGTTCGACCCCGCCTATGTCGGCCAACTGTCGGGCCTGGAAATCGAGCCCGAGCGGTCCTTGAAGATCCTGACCGACCTGGGCTTCAAGATCGAAGCGCCCAAGGACGTCTCGCCCACCGAGTTCGCCACCCATGCCGAGAGCGTGGTCTGCGTCACTCCGCCGACCTTCCGCCGCGACGTGGAAGGCAAGGCCGACCTGGTGGAAGAAGTCGCCCGCATCGCCGGCTACGGCGCCCTGCCCTCGACGCCCCTGCCCGAGTCGCCGCGCGCCGTCGGCGGCGTCCTGACCGCCAAGCAGGCCCGGGCTCGTACGGCCCGGCGCGCCTTGGCGGCCGCAGGCTATGCGGAGGCCGTCACCTTCAGCTTCACCAGCCGCAAGATCGCCGAGCTGTTCGGCGGCGGCCAGGCCGAGCTGCTGTTGGCCAATCCGATCGCCTCGGAACTGGACTGCATGCGCCCGTCGCTGCTGCCCAACCTAATCGAGGCCGCCGGCCGCAACGCGCGCCAAGGCTTCCCCGACGCTGCCCTGTTCGAGATCGGTCCGACCTTCCACGGCGATCGCCCGGCCGACCAGCGCACGGTTGTCTCGGCCATCCTGGTCCCCAAGGCCCCGCGCGGCTGGGACAAGGCGGCGCAAGGCGACGTCTTCACGGTGAAGGCCGACCTCCTGGCCCTTCTGGAAGAGCTAGGCGCGCCGGTCGCCTCGCTGCAGACGGCGCAGGGCTCGGCCTCGTCCTGGTGGCACCCGGGCCGTTCGGCGCGCCTGCAGCTGGGTCCCAAGGCGGTGATAGCCGAGTTCGGCGAGATCCACCCGGCGGTCCTCAAGACCCTGGACGTGGCCGGCCCGGTCTACGGCTTCGAGATCACCCTGGAGGCGATCCCCGAGCCGAAGAAGAAGTCGATCAAGACCCGCCCGGCCTTCTCGCCCTCGGCCTTGATGCCGCTGACCCGCGACTTCGCCTTCCTGGTCGAGAAGGCCAAACCGGCGGGTGATCTCGTGAAGGCCGCCGCCGGCGCCGACAAGGCTCTGATCACCGCCGCGCGCGTGTTCGACGTCTATGAGGGCCCCGGCGTGCCGGAGGGCTTCAAGTCGGTGGCGATCGAGGTCGTCGTGCAACCGCGCGAAGCGACCCTGACCGACGCCGAGATCGAGGCCCTGTCGGCCAAGATCGTCGCCGCGGTCGAGAAGGCCGGCGGCAAGCTGCGATCGTAGTCCATAAATCCTCCCCCTAGCGGGGGAGGTGTCCGCGAAGCGGACGGAGGGGGAAGTTCTAAAGGCCTCGCCGCTTCCCCCTCCGGCCTTCGGCCGCCCCCCGCCTTGGGGGGAGGATTGTCTAGTTTCTAAGCGCCCCGCCCCCACGCCAGGCAAAACCCGCCTTCCCCGCGACCGATCGCCCCTCTCACAGGCAAGACCTTGCGCGCCGCCCGCTGTCACGCTACCTGTAAGAAGCGCTAACTGGACTCATCGCTTCCACATGCAATCGACCTTCGCCTTTACCGCCTTCGTCGCCACCGGCCTCACCGCCGTGGTCGCGATGTCGTGCGCGGTGGCGATGTGGAACATGATTAACCAGATTAAAACCGTGCGAATTCGAACGGGGCAAAATCGGCGCAAGCAGCGGTAGGAACCTACCCTCCACTCAAGCCGAAGGATCGCAAGATCTCCAAAAAGCCCCGCTCCCACGAGCGGGGTTTTTTGTTGCGCGCTTCTTCGGTCCTCCAAGTCTCTCAAATCAAGGACCGCACCCATGAGCTACCTGCCTTCTCCACCTGCCTTCCACAGTGACCACGACGGCGTCACGGTTCATCAGTTGCTGCTGGCCGCCCAGGACGCCCCGAGCGCGCTCGAGGCCGTCCGCCAGGGCCTGGCCGACAGCGGCGCCGAGCTGTGTGGCCTGACGCTCAAGCCCGTCGGCCAGATCGTCGAGGCCTCGCTGAAGGTGCGCCACCTGGGCGACCAGGCCGCCCGCCTGCTGGCCCGCGACCTCGCCGCCTGGCCGGGCGTCAATTCGGCCAGCGTCGAGCATCAGTGGGTGCGTCCGTGCGCCTAGCCGACGATCTCGACCGCGAGGATGAGAAACGTCGCCTCTTCCTCGTCACCGCCGAGGACACGCCGGACGCCCTGATGCGGGTGCTGGGCGTGGCCTCGGTGCAGCAGGCGCGGCTGCGCGCCCTGTCCGCCGCTCCCGAGGGCCAGCACTTGGCCATTAGGCTCGAGATCGACGACCAGGGCGACGCCCGCGCCGAGACGCTGGCCTCGCGCCTGGCCGCCTGTCCATCAGTGCGCGGCGTCGGTTTCGGCTGGCGGGCGTAACCTTTGCGCCGTTCCGTGCGTATCTGAATTCAAGTCCGCTTCCAGAGAGACTTCGATGCGCCGCCTGATCGTCCTGCTCGCCGCCGCGTTCGCCCTGCTGGGCGCCGGCGCTTCGTCCGCCGCTACGCCGAAGACCGAGACCGCGGTGTTCGCCGGCGGCTGCTTCTGGTGCATGGAGCACGACATGGGCGGGATCCCCGGCGTGCTGAAGGTCGAGAGTGGCTACACCGGCGGCCACGTCAAGAACCCGACCTATCGCGACGTCACCAGCGAGAGAAGCGGCCACTACGAGGCCGTGCGCGTCACCTACGACCCGGCCAAGCTGGACTACGGGTTTCTGCTCTATCGCTATTGGAAGCTGGTCGATCCGACCGACGACGGCGGTCAGTTCTGCGACCGCGGGCCGTCGTATCGCCCCGCCCTGTTCGTCACCCCCGCTCAACGCCCGGTCGCCGAGAAGTCGCGCGACGAGGCGGCCAAGCGCCTGAAGACCGGGACGATGAAGGCCCAGATCCTGCCGCTGCAGACCTTCTATCCGGCCGAGGAATACCACCGCGACTACGCCAAGCGTCACGCGCTGGACTACAACCTCTATCGCACCGGCTGCGGACGCGACGCGCGGTTGCGGCAGGTGTGGGGCGGCTGAGCCGCCCCATTCTAGAACGGCAGCGTCCGGCGTTTGCGGCTGTAGCCGAGATAGCCGATGTTCGCCCCCAGGCGCAGGCCGACGCCGGCGCGGATCGGGGCCAGGGTGATCTCGTCGGCCTTCTGGTAGTTCACGCCCAGGCCGCCGATCAGATAGGCGCTGCCCTCCACGCCCGGGAAGCGGCGGAAGATGGCGTCGGGATATTGCAGATTATAGCAGAGGGTGAAGACGCGGCTGGCGTTGCCGCCCCAGTCCCAGCCCACCGACGGGCCTTGCCAGAACACCTCCAGGGTGGGTCGGCCCTTCATGTAGAGCAGGCCGCGGCCGTAGCGCAGGCCGGCGATGAACGCGCCCGATCCTTCCTCGCCGGCGACATAGGCGGTCGGCTGGCCCTTGTCCTTGAAGATTCGTTCGATCGCCGCGCCGGCGCTCTCGGCCGTGACGCCCAGGAAGTCGGACGTCGCGCGGACCATCTCGTCGCGCGAATAGGTCGAGGCGCCGCCCGTCTCGTAGTTCGGGCCGCTCGATCCCGCCGGCGGCGGATTGGTCTGATCCTGCTCGGCCAGGACATCGGTGGCCACGGCGCTCAGGCCAGCGGCGGCGCCCGAAAGGATCAGCTTGCGTCGGTCCATGTCAGGGCCTCCAGGTCGGTTAATTTGCAACACTGTTGCAAGCCATTGAGACGGGTTTGCGGCCCCAAACTTAACGCGCGGTTAAGCATGAGCCCCGCCTCGCCGCACGCCGCGCCCGCAACGCCCCTCGCGAAGCGGGCCAAATGTGCTATGCGCACGCCATGACTTCGACGCCTCTCGACAAGATCCGGAACTTTTCAATCGTGGCTCACATCGACCACGGCAAGTCCACGCTGTCCGATCGCCTGATCCAGACCACCGGCGGTCTCACCGCGCGCGAGATGAGCGCGCAGGTGCTCGACAACATGGACATCGAGAAGGAGCGCGGCATCACCATCAAGGCGCAGACCGTGCGCCTGACCTACAAGGCCAATGACGGCGAGACCTACATCCTCAACCTGATGGACACCCCAGGGCACGTCGACTTCGCCTACGAGGTGTCGCGTTCGCTGGCCGCCTGCGAAGGCTCGATCCTCGTCGTCGACGCCAGCCAGGGCGTCGAGGCCCAGACCCTGGCCAATGTCTACCAGGCCATCGACAACAATCACGAGATCGTCCCGGTCCTGAACAAGGTCGACCTGCCCGCCGCCGACGTCGACCGCGTCAAGGCGCAGATCGAGGACGTCATCGGCCTGGACGCCTCGGACGCCGTCGAATGCTCGGCCAAGACCGGCCTGGGCATCCCCGACGTGCTGGAAGCCATCGTCACCCGCCTGCCGCCGCCCAAGGGCGACCCCAACGCCCCACTGAAGGCCCTGCTGGTCGACGCCTGGTACGACGCCTATCTCGGCGTCGTCGTCCTGGTCCGCATCTTCGACGGCACGCTGAAGGCCGGCCAGCAGGTCCGCATGATGCAGACCGGCGCCACCCACCGCATCGACAAGGTCGGCGTCTTCACCCCCAAGGCCACCGACGTCGAATATCTGGGCCCCGGCGAGGTCGGCTTCTTCACCGCCTCGATCAAGGAAGTGGCCGACGCCGCCGTCGGCGACACCATCACCGACGAGAAGAAGCCCACCGCCGAAGCCCTGAAGGGCTTCAAGGAAGTGGTCCCGGTGGTGTTCTGCGGCCTCTTCCCGGTCGACGCCGCCGACTTCGAGGACCTGCGCGCCGCCGTCGGCAAGCTGCGCCTCAACGACGCCAGCTTCACCTACGAGATGGAGAGCAGCGCCGCCCTCGGCTTCGGCTTCCGCTGCGGGTTCCTGGGCCTCCTCCACCTGGAGATCATCCAGGAGCGCCTGTCCCGCGAATTCGACCTCGACCTGATCGCGACCGCCCCGTCGGTGGTCTACAAGATCAAGCTGCGCAACGGCGAAGAGATCGAGCTGCACAACCCGGCCGACCTCCCCGACGTCATGCAGATCGAGGAGATCGCCGAGCCTTGGATCAAGGCCACGATCTTCACCCCCGATGAGTTCCTGGGCGGCGTGATCAAGCTGTGCCAGGACCGTCGCGGCATGCAGCGTGAACTCTCCTACGTCGGCAGCCGCGCCATGGTCGTCTACGACCTGCCGCTGAACGAGGTGGTCTTCGACTTCTACGACCGCCTGAAGTCGATCTCGAAGGGCTACGCCAGCTTCGACTACCAGCTTGAGGACTACCGCGCCGGCGACCTCGTCAAGATGTCGATCCTGGTCAACAGCGAGCCCGTCGACGCCCTCTCGATGCTGGTCCACCGCAGCCGCGCCGAAAGCCGCGGCCGGGGCATGTGCGAGAAGATGAAGGAGCTCATCCCCCAGCACATGTTCGTCATCCCGATCCAGGCCGCCATCGGCGGCCGCATCATCGCCCGCGAAACCGTCCGCGCCCTGCGCAAGGACGTGACCGCCAAGTGCTACGGCGGCGACGCCAGCCGCAAGCGCAAGCTTCTGGACAA
>NZ_DATFAV010000071.1:0-8438 GCF_035254145.1 Caulobacter sp.
TCGTCACCACCAAGGCAAACGGCACCGGCCTTGGCCTTGCCCTCGTCACCAAGCTGGTCACCGCCCACGGTGGCCTGATCGACTTCGAATCCGAGCCCGGCCGCACCGTGTTCCGCGTGCTGCTGCCCGTCGCGCCCCAAAATGGCGCTCCCGACACTGTTTCCGGAGACGCGTGAGCATGAACGCCGCGAGCAAAAAGATCCTGATCGCAGATGACGACAGCTCGGTGCGCCTGGTGCTCAGCCAGGCTTTCACGCGCCTGGGCTATCAGGTCCGCGCCACCGGCAACGCCACCACGCTGCTCAAGTGGGTCACGGACGGCGAGGGCGACCTGGTCGTCACCGACGTAATGATGCCCGACGAGAACGTCTTCGACGTGCTGCCGCGCATCCGCAAGGAGCGCCCCAAGCTGCCGATCATCGTGATGAGCGCGCAGAACACGCTACTGACCGCCGTCAACGCCGCCGACGCCGGCGCCTTCGAGTACGTCTCCAAGCCCTTCGACCTCGACGACGTCACGGCCGCGGCCCGCCGGGCCCTGTCGCGTCCGGCCGACACCGAGGCGTCCAAGGCCCAGGCTCGCGCCATGCGCGACGAACGTCTGCCGCTGATCGGTCGCTCGGCCCCGATGCAGGAGGTCTATCGCACGATCGCGCGTCTGGTCGGCGCCGACCTGACCGTCCTGATCCTGGGCGAAAGCGGGACCGGCAAGGAACTGGTCGCCCGCGCCCTGCACGAGCTGGGCCGTCGTCGCGACGGCAAATTCGTGGTGCTGAACCTTGCGGCGGTGCCGCGCGAGCGTGTCGAGGTCGAGCTGTTCGGACGCGGTGAGGGCGACAACGGGCGTCTCGTCGAAGCCGATGGCGGCACCCTGTTCCTGGACGAGATCGGCGACATGCCGCTGGACGCCCAGACCCGCCTGCTGCGTGTGATCGATGGCACCGAGCCGGTTATCAATCCCAAGACCGGCCGGCGCCCGAACGTCCGGATCATCGCCGCCACGAACCGCGACCTGCGCGGCCTGATCCAGCAGGGGTTGTTCCGGGAGGACCTGTTCTTCCGTCTCAACGTCGCGCCCGTGCGCCTGCCGCCGCTGCGTGACCGCGTCGAGGACATTCCAGACCTGGCTCGCACCTTCCTGCTGCGCGCCGCCCGCGAGGGACTACCGGCCAAGACCATCGATCAGAGCGCGCTCGATCGCCTGAAAAGCCACCCCTGGCCCGGCAATGTCCGCGAGCTGGAGAACCTGATGCGGCGGATGTGCGCCCTCTACGCCGAGGAGCTGATCACCGCCCGCATCGTGGATCGGGAGCTTCAGGACCACACCCCCGCCGTCCGCTCGGAAGAAGGTCCCGTGACGCTGTCGACCCTGGTCGAGCGGCATCTGGCTTCGCACTTCGCCGATCAGCCCGACGGCGTGCCGCCACCGGGACTGTACGATCGGGTTCTGCAGGAAGTGGAGCGCCCCTTGATTCAGCTGACCCTGTCGGCGACGCGGGGCAACCAGGTGCGCGCCGCCGAAATTCTCGGCCTGAACCGCAACACGTTGCGCAAGAAGATCCAAGACCTTGGCGTGGAGATGACCCGCGGTCGCCGTTAGGCCGCGCTTCCGATGTTAGAGGCTGCAGCTTTCTCAGCACATAGCTGTTGAATTTAGGGCACACCCTCCTAAAATCACGGCGATGGCTTCAGTGGCTTACGCGACCGGATCGGAAGCCCCGCCGACCCGGTTCAGCCGGGCCTGGTGGCGAGAGCTTTTGCGGTCACGCTATCTGGTGGGCGGGGGCTACGCGGTCGCCGTTCTGCTGACGGTCGCCGGGGTCGCCTTGGCGTCGTCGCCACCAAAGACCGACTCAATCAGCACGGCCAGCACCGTCATTCTGATCGTGCTCGGCTTCAACCTCGCCTTGATCCTGGGCGTGGCCACCATCGTAGGTCTGAGGCTCTATGATCTGATCGACGCCCGAGCCAGCGACGCCGGCGCTCGTCTGCACCTGCGGTTCGTCGGACTGTTCTCGTTGGCGGCCGTTGCGCCCGCGGTGATCGTGGCGCTGTTCTTTGGGGTTCTGGTCAATCGCGGCGTCGATGGCTGGTTCAGCCAGCGCGTCCAGACGGTGGTGGGAAACTCGGCCAAGGTCGCCAACTCGTACGTCGAGCAGCAGACCAAATACATTTCCGAGCACGTCGGCCCGATGGCCGCCAATCTCAACCAGGCGGCGCCGGCCCTGTCCCAGTCGCCGGTGGCGTTCGGTCACTTCCTCGCCGGTCTCACCGAGGACAATGGTTTCTCCGCGGCCTATGTCCTCGATCGTGACGGGCGGATCCTCGCTCGCGCCGAGACCCGCGACGCGCCCCCGTTTCTGGCGCCGCCGCCATCCAGCTATGACGGCACCGACAGCGGCGAGGTCAGCGCCCAGCGCTTCGTGTCGACCGACCTGTTTCGGGCCCTCTACAAGCTGAAGGCCTTTCCCGATGGCTATCTCTATGTCGTCCGGCCGATCGAGAAGGGCATCCTGACCCACCTGATCGAAACCCAGGACGCGCTGGTTTCCTATCGCGACGCCGAGCGTAGCCGCGGCCGAATCCAGGCGATCTTCGGCCTCAGTTATCTAGAGACCGCGCTGCTGGTGCTGGTCGCGGCGATCTGGGTCGGGATCGCGGCCGCCAACTCCATCGCGGGACCGGTCGCCGACCTGGTGGAGGCCGCCGGGCGTGTATCCGGCGGTGACCTCGACGCTCGCGTGGGGGCTGGTTCGGGACCCGAGGAGATCCGGGCGCTGTCCAACGCCTTCAACATGATGACCAGCGAACTGCAGTTGCAGCAGGCCGCCCTGAAGGCCGCCAGCCTCGACGCCGAGAGCCGTCGCCAATTCATCGAGACGGTGCTTTCGGGCGTCAGCGCCGGCGTGGTCAGCCTCGACGAGCGTGGGCGGGTGTCTGCGGTGAACCGCCGGGCCGTGACGCTGTTGGGACTTCCCGACGACGCTCTGGGCGTCGACCTGATCGAGTTGGCGCCAGAGTTCGCCACGGTGATGGAGGCTCTGCAGGAGAGCCGACCGGACACCGACGTCGAGGTCGATATCATGCGCGAGGGCGAGACACGGCGTCTCCGCGTTCGCGCGGCGGGTCACGTCGCGGCGGGTCTTGTGCTGACGTTCGACGACATCACCCGTCTGGTGGCCGCCCAGCGCAACGCGGCCTGGAAGGACGTGGCGCGTCGCATCGCCCACGAGATCAAGAACCCGCTCACGCCGATCCAGCTGTCGGCCGAGCGCTTGCGCCGGAAGTATCGCAAGGAGATCGTCAGCGACCTAGAGACCTTCGATCGCTGCACCGACACGATCATCCGCCAGGTCGGCGATATCGGCCGTATGGTCGACGAATTCTCGGCCTTCGCGCGCATGCCCGCGCCCCGCTTCGAGCCCGCCAACCTGACCGAGATGCTGCGCCAGGCGGTCTTCGCCCAGCGGTTCCAGGACGCCGAGATCGAGGTGAAGCTTGAGGAGCCTGGAGACGGAGACGTCTGGGTGACCTGCGACGAGCGAATGATCGGCCAGGCGGTGACCAACATCCTGAAGAACGCCGGCGAGGCCGTCGGCGCAAGGCGCCTGGCGGATCCAGGCCTGCGCGGTCGGATCACCGCGACCTTGGTCTCGGATGCGGACGACCTGTGCGTAACCATCGAGGACAACGGCGTCGGACTTCCCGCCAAGGATCGGGACCGGCTGACCGAGCCCTATGTGACCACCCGCGAGAAGGGGACAGGGCTAGGCCTTGCCATCGTCAAGCGGATCATGGAGGACCACGGCGGCAGCCTGGCCCTCACCGACGCACGCGAGCTCCCTGGCGCTCGCGTGATCCTGAAATTTCCGACGACCGCGCGTCTGCTCGCCGCGGCCCAGAGTGGCGTTGAGGAGATGATATGAGCGCCGACGTTCTCGTGGTGGATGATGAGGCCGACATCCGCGAACTGGTGGCCGGTATTCTGGAAGACGAAGGCTACGCCGTGCGTACGGCCGCCGACTCCGACCAGGCGCTGGCGGCGATCCGGGCCCGTAAACCCGCCCTTCTGGTCCTGGACATCTGGATGCAGGGCGGCGGCATGGACGGTCTTGAGCTGCTGGACATGGTCAAGGCGCTGGACGCCGACCTGCCGGTGATCATGATCTCCGGTCACGGCAATATCGAAACCGCCGTCAGCGCCATCAAGCGTGGCGCCTATGAGTTCCTGGAGAAGCCGTTCAAGTCCGATCGACTGCTTCTGGTGGTCGAGCGCGCTCTGGAGGCGGCCGGGCTGCGGCGCGAGAACCGACGCCTGCGCACGCAGACGCTGGCTCCCGACGGACTGATCGGCAAGTCCGCCGCGGCGCAGGCCTTGCGACAGCTGATCCTGAAGGTCGCCCCGGCCAACAGCCGCGTGCTGGTCTCGGGTCCGCCCGGCGCGGGCAAGGAACTGGTGGCGCGCCTGATCCACGGCGCCAGCACCCGCGCCAAGCAGGAGTTCGTCGCCGTCAGCGCCGCCGGCATGGCGCCCGAGCGCCTGGACGTGGAGTTGTTCGGCGAGGAAGGCGAGGGTGGCCGTCCGCGCAAGATCGGCGTGTTCGAAAGGGCGCACGGCGGCACCCTCTATCTCGACGAGGTCGCGGACATGCCGCGCGAGACCCAGGGCCGCATCCTGCGGATCCTGGTCGAGCAGCGGTTCCGGCGGGTCGGCGGCGACAACGACGTGCAGGTCGATGTCCGCGTGATCTCGTCCACCTCCCGCGACCTGCGCGATGAGATCGCCGCGGGGCGCTTCCGGGAAGACCTCTTCCATCGCCTCAACGTGGTGCCCGTGCGCGTTCCCGGCCTGGCCGAGCGCCGGGAGGACATCCCCGAACTGATCAACTATTTCGTCGATCGCATCAGCGAGGCGACGGGACTGGCGCGCCGCAAGCTCGGCGAAGACGCTCTGGCCACGCTTCAGGTCCAGACCTGGCCGGGCAACGTCCGTCAGCTCCGCAACAACGTGGAGCGGATGCTGATCCTCGCCTCGGGCGAACCGGGCGACGTCATCACCGCCGAGATGCTGTCGGGAGCCGATCAGCCCACCGGCGGCAACGCCGGCGCCATCGGCGCCGAGAGGATCATCGCCCTACCGCTGCGCGAGGCTCGCGAGCTGTTCGAGCGCGAGTATCTGAACGCCCAGATCCTGCGCTTCGGCGGCAATATCTCGCGGACCGCTAATTTCATCGGCATGGAGCGCTCGGCGCTGCACCGCAAGCTGAAGTCCTTGGGGGTCGCTGGCGCCCGGGCGGAAGAGGAAGAGTAGATGTCGCGTTTCGCCTATGTGAACGGTCGGTTCGTGCGTCACGGCGAGGCCGCCGTTCACATCGAGGATCGAGGCTATCAGCTAGCCGATGGCGTCTACGAGGTCTGGGCGGTGTTCGACGGCAAGCTGGCCGACGCCGAGGGGCATTTCGCGCGGCTGTGGCGCAGCCTGGACGAGCTGCGCATCGCTCACCCGATGAGCGAGGCGTCGCTGACCCTGGTCCTGCGCGAGGCCGTCCGGCGCAATAAGGTGCGTGAGGGCCTGGTCTATCTGCAGGTGACGCGCGGCGTCGCTCGCCGCGATCATGCCTTCCCGAACCCCACCGTGCTTCCTTCGGTGGTGATCACCGCCAAGTCGATCGATCGCGCGGCCACCAACGCCAAGGCGGAGAAGGGCGGGGCGGTCGTTTCCGTCCCGGAGAACCGCTGGGGACGTTGCGACATCAAGTCGATCGGTCTGCTGCCCAACGCCCTGGCCAAGCAAGCGGCCCGCGAGCGTGGCGCGATCGAGGCCTGGTTCGTCGATGACATGGGCCTGGTCACCGAGGGCGCCTCGTCGAACGCCTGGATCGTGGACGCTGAAGGTATGCTGCGCACCCGCGACACCAACGCCAACATCCTGCGGGGCGTGACGCGCTCGACGCTGCTGGAAGTCATCCGCGAGGCCGGCCTGACGATCAGCGAGAAGCCCTTCACGATCGCCGAGGCGCAGGCCGCCAAGGAAGCCTTTATCACAGGCGCCGGCTCGCTGGTGACGCCGATTATCCAGATCGACGGCGTCAAACTGGGGGATGGGCGGCCGGGGCCAGTGGCGGCGCGGCTGCGTCGTTCCTATATCGACCGCGCGCGCCAGAAAGCCGTCTGAATCCGGAGCAAATTTCGCCGAGGTCAGTCGCTGGTAGCGTGACCTCGCGGAAATTTTCGCTGGCGGCTTGTCGCTTTCGGCGAAAAATCATCTAGCATGGACTTGTTTGTGTGGGGGGCGTGTGGCCCTCCGAGAACAATGAGAGGGGAACCCCCGATGTCTGCCGAGAAGAAGCAAAACCTCCAGGACACGTTCCTGAACAGCGTGCGCAAGTCGAAGACGCCGCTCACCATTTTCCTCGTCAACGGCGTGAAGCTGCAGGGCGTGGTCAGCTGGTTCGACAATTTCTGCGTCCTGCTGCGTCGCGACGGCCAGTCGCAACTGGTCTACAAGCACGCCATCTCCACCATCATGCCGGCGCAACCCGTGCAGCTCTATGAGCCCAGCGCCGACTCCGACGACTGAGACGCTTGTCAAAATCCACATCCAGGTCGATTGACCACGCCGCGCCGATCCTGAAGGCGCTCGTCATCCATCCGGCGCGGCAGCTGCGCGGCCAGGCGGCCCTCGAGGCCCGGGATCCCAATTCCCGGCTCGAGGAGGCTGTCGGCCTCGCCGTGGCGCTCGATCTCGAGGTCGTGGAGGCGCTGATCGCGCCCCTGCGCGCCGTCACGCCCGCGACATTGTTCGGCAAGGGCAAGATCGAGGAGTTCGCGACGATCTGCGAGGTCGAGCACATCGACGTCGCCGTGTTCGACGACCAGCTGACGCCGATCCAGCAGCGCAACCTCGAAAAGGCGCTCGAGGTGAAGGTCGTGGACCGCACCGGCCTGATCCTGGAGATCTTCGCCCGCCGCGCCCGGACCCGCGAAGGCCGCCTGCAAGTCGAGCTCGCAAGACTCGAATACGAACGCTCGCGTCTCGTCCGCACCTGGACCCACCTGGAACGCCAGCGTGGCGGCACCGGCTCGACCGGCGGTCCCGGCGAAACCCAGATCGAACTCGACCGCCGCCTGATCCGCGACAACATCATCAAACTCAAGAAGGAGCTGGATGAGGTGCGCCGCACGCGGACCCTGCATCGCAGCGCCCGCAAGAAGGTCCCGTATCCGACCGTGGCCCTGGTCGGCTACACCAACGCCGGCAAGTCCACGCTATTCAACCGCCTGACCGAGGCCGAGGTGCTGGCCAAGGACATGCTGTTCGCGACCCTGGACCCGACCTTGCGCACCGTGAAGCTGCCCGACGGCCGGCCGGCGATCATGTCCGACACCGTGGGCTTCATCTCCGACCTGCCGCACGAACTGGTCGAGGCCTTCCGCGCCACGCTCGAGGAGGTGCAGGAGGCCGACGTCGTGCTGCACGTCCGCGACGTCGCCAATCCCGACAGCGAGGCCCAGGCCCGCGACGTCGAGACGGTGCTGGGCGAACTGGGCGTCACGCTCGACGAAGGCAAGACCGTCGTCGAGGTCTGGAACAAGATCGACCTGCTCTCGGAAGAGGATCGCGAGGTCATCGAAGGTCAGGCCCGCCGCACCGGGGCCTCGCCGGTCTCGGCTGTGACGGGCGAGGGCTGCGAAGCCCTGCTGCGCCGGATCAGCGGGCTGATCGACGACTCGCCCCCGGTCGAGATCCAGCTCAAGGCCCAGGACGGCGAGGCCCTCGCCTGGATCTACCGCAACGGCCGGGTGCTGAGCCGTTACGACGGCCCGGCCGGCGAGGTCACGATCGTCGCGCGCCTCGACGGCCAGGCCCTCGGCCGCTTCGAGCGCCAGTTCCCGGACGCCATGGTCCAGGCGGCCAGCTAGGCCTTCTCCGCCGCCTTGGCGTCGTTCCATAGGGCGTCCATTTCGGCCAGGTCGGACTGATCCGGCGTCTTGCCGCGCTGGGCCAGGCCGGCCTCGACGAAGGCGAAGCGGCGGGTGAACTTGGCGTTGGTGGCGCGCAGCGCGTCTTCCGGATCGACGTCCAGCTTACGGGCCAGATTGGCGCAGACGAACAGGATGTCGCCCAGCTCCTCGCGCGCCTTGGCCATGTCGCCGGCGTCGATCTCGACCGCGATCTCCTCGGTCTCCTCGCGCAGCTTGGCCAGGACCTCGGCGGCCGTGGGCCAGTCGAAGCCGACGCGGGCGGCGCGCTTGGTCAGCTTGACCGCGCGGGTGAGGGCGGGCAGGCCCGTGGGCACGTCGTCCAGCACCCCGTGCTTGGCCTTGGCCTGGCGCTCCTGGGCCTTCAGGGCCTCCCAGCCCTCGACCTGGGCGGAGAGGTCCTCATAGGCGTGATCGCCGAACACGTGCGGATGGCGGCGGATCATCTTGTCGGA
>NZ_DATFAV010000072.1:0-5162 GCF_035254145.1 Caulobacter sp.
CCGTCCGCATGCCGCCGTCCGTCCGCAGGACGACCGAGTGGCGCAGGTTGTTCAGGGTCAGCACCTGATTGGCTTCCGACAGGCCCATCTCCCACGGACCGCCGGCGTACTTGATCGAGGTCTGGGGCGAGGCGCCGGTGCCGCCGACGCCGCCCGAGACCAGGATCACGTCGGCCTTGGCCTTGGCTACGCCGGCCGCGATCGCGCCGATGCCGGTGGCGGCGACCAGCTTCACGGTGACGCGGGCGATCGGGTTGATCTGCTTCAGGTCGTAGATGAGCTGGGCCAGGTCCTCGATCGAGTAGATGTCGTGGTGCGGCGGCGGGCTGATCAGCATCACGCCGGGCGTCGAGTGACGCAGGCGGGCGATCATTTCCGTGACCTTGAAGCCAGGCAGCTGGCCGCCCTCGCCGGGTTTGGCGCCCTGGGCGACCTTGATCTCCAGCTCGACGCACTGGTTTAGGTACTCGGCGGTGACGCCAAAGCGCCCCGAGGCCACCTGCTTGATGGCGCTGTTGGGGTTGTCGCCGTTGGGCAGCGGCTTGTAGCGCGCGCTGTCCTCGCCGCCCTCGCCCGAGACCGAGCGGGCGCCGATGCGGTTCATGGCGATGTTCAGGGCGCCGTGGGCCTCGGGGCTCAGCGCGCCCAGGCTCATGCCGGGCGTGACGAAGCGCTTGCGGATCTCGTTCACGCTCTCGACGTCGTCGGTGGCGATCGGGTTGCGGTCCGAGCGCCAGTCCAGGAGGTCGCGCAGTTGGATCGGCTTCTGGGTGCGCAGGCCGTTGCTCCAGCGGCGATAGAGCTCGTAGTCGCCGGTGTCGCAGGCCGTTTGCAGGGTGTGCATCAGGCGGGCCTCGAAGGCGTGGGCCTCGCCCGAGCGGCGCGACTTGTACAGGCCGCCGACCGGCAGGGTGACGGCGGCGACCCCCCAGGCCTTGCGATGCAGCTCGACCGTCTTGCTCTCGATGCCGGCCAGGCCGATGCCCGAGATGCGCGAGGGCATGCCGGGGAAGAACTCGGCGGCCAGGGCGCGCGACAGGCCGACGGCTTCGAAGTTGTAGCCGCCGCGGTACGAGGAGATGACGCTGATGCCCATCTTGGAGATGATCTTCAGCAGGCCGCCCTCGATCGCGCCCTTGAAGTTCAGGCAGACGTCCTTGAGCGTCTTGTCGCCGATCAGGCCGCGCTCCAGGCGGTCCTGGAAGCTCTCCTGGGCCAGGTAGGCGTTGACCGCCGTGGCGCCGACGCCGACCAGCACCGCGAAATAGTGCGTGTCCAGGCACTCGGCCGAACGGACGATGATCGAGACGTAGCTGCGCAGGCCCTTGGCGACCAGATGGGCGTGGACGCCCCCGGTGGCCAGGATCATGGGCAGGGCGACGCGTTCGGCGTCCGTGGCCTCGTCGGTCAGCACGATGGCGCCGCAGCCACGCAGGACGGCGTCTTCGGCCTCGGCGCGGATACGGTCGAGGTTGGCGCGCAGAGCGTCGCCGGCCCGGGCCTCCTCGGCCGGCAGGGGCATGGTGCAGTCGATGACCGCGACGTTCTTCTCGCCCAGCAGGCCGCGCACGCGCTCGTACATGCCGGTGGTCAGCACGGGGCTTTCCAGCACGTAGACATCGGCCTGGGCCGCGTCCTGGGCCAGGATGTTGCCGAGGTTCTTGAACCGGGTCTTCAGGCTCATGACGCCGGTCTCCCGCAGGGGATCGATCGGCGGGTTGGTCACCTGGCTGAAGTTCTGGCGGAAGTAGTGGCTGAGCGGACGGTACTTTTCCGACAGCACCGCCAGGGGCGTGTCGTCGCCCATAGAGCCGATGGCTTCCTTGCCCTCCTCGACCATGGGGGCGAGGACCATTTCCAGGTCCTCGAGGCTATAGCCGGCGGCGGCCTGGCGACGCGTCAGCTCCTCGCGCCCGTACTTGCGCGGCTCGGGACCGGGGCCGATCTCCTTTTCGAGATCGACCATGTTGCCCAGCCACTCGGTGTAGGGGTGGCGGCCGGCCAGCTCTTCGATGATCTCGTCCTCGCCGTAGAGGCGACCTTCGGCCAGATCGATGGCGATCATCCGGCCCGGCGAGATGGCGAGCTTGCGGGTGATGCGGGACTCTTCGACGCCGCACATGCCGGCTTCCGAACCCATGATCACCAGACCGTCGTCGGTATAGGCAACGCGCAGCGGGCGCAGGCCCGAGCGGTCCTTGCCGGCCACGACCCAGCGACCGTCGGTGGCGCACAGGGCGGCCGGACCGTCCCACGGCTCCATCACGGCGTTGCAGTAGGAATAGAGCGCCTTGTGGGCGTCCTTCATCTTCGGATTGTTGGCTTCAGGCACCAGCAGGGCCTTGGCCATCGGCGCGTCACGGCCGGCGCGCACCAGCACCTCGAAGGTGTTGTCGAGGTTGGCGCTGTCGGAGCCGCCCGGCTGGATCACCGGCTTCACGTCATCCCCGAACTCGCCGAAGGCCTGGGCGGCCATCTTGATCTCGTGGGACTTCATCCAGTTGACGTTGCCCTTGATCGTATTGATCTCGCCGTTGTGGGCGAGCATCCGGAAGGGCTGGGCCAGGCGCCATTGCGGGAAGGTGTTGGTCGAATAGCGCTGGTGGAAGATCGCCACGGCGGCGGCGAAGCGCTCGTCCTTCAGGTCGGGATAGAACTCGTCGATGTGCTGGGCCAGGAACATGCCCTTGTAGATCAGCGACTTGGCCGAGAACGAGCAGATGTAGAAGTCGGTGATGTTCTGGCCGTGGACGCGCTTTTCGATGCGCTTGCGACACAGGAACAGGGCCCGCTCCAGCGCCTCGCCCTCGAGACCGGCCGGGGCGGCCAGCATGATCTGCTCGATTTCCGGACGCGTGGCGTTGGCCTTCTCGCCGATCACCGAGGTGTCGACCGGCACCTGACGCCAGCCATAGATGTAGAAGCCAAAGCGCAGGGCCTCGGCCTCGACGATCGTACGGCAGGCCTCCTGGGCGCCGAGGTCGGTGCGCGGCAGGAAGATCTGGCCGACGGCGACCGAGCCCGGGCGCAAGGCGTGACCGGTGCGGCGCACCTGGTCGACAAAGAAGTCCTGCGGCACCGAGACCAGGATGCCGGCGCCGTCGCCGGTCTTGCCGTCGGCGTCGACCGCGCCCCGGTGCCAGAGGGCCTTCAGGGCCTTGATCGCCAGTTCGACGACTTCGCGGCGCGGTTGGCCGTCGATGGCGCAGACCAGGCCGACGCCGCAGGCGTCGCGCTCGGTCGACGGGTCATAGGCGTGGCCGTCGATCAGGGCCTGGCGGTTCTTCAGATAGAGGTCCATCTGGTTCATGGTCTGAATCCTCTCTCTTATTCCGCCGCGATCAGCGCGGGCGCGCCGACCTTGGCCTGCAGGTAGCGGTGGATGGCGTCGGCGGCGTCGCGGCCGTCCTTGATCGCCCAGACGACGAGCGAGGCGCCGCGCACGATGTCGCCGGCGGCGAAGACGCCATCCAGATTGGTCATCTGGTTGCGGACGTCGGCCTTGACGGTGCCCCAACGGGTCACCTTCAGGTCGGGGGCCGACCACAGCTCGGGCAGGTTCTCCGGCTCGAAGCCCAGGGCCTTGACCACCAGCTGGGCCGGGCGGTCGAAGTCGCCGCCGGGGATTTCCTCGGGGCTCTGGCGGCCAGAAGCGTCCGGGGCGCCCAGACGCATGCGGATGGCGCGCACGCCGGTGACGGCCTCGGCCTCGCCCGACAGGGCGCGCGGAGCGGCCAGCCATTCGAAAGTGACACCTTCTTCCTCGGCGTTGGCCACTTCGCGCATCGAACCGGGCATGTTGGCCTTGTCGCGGCGATAGAGGCAGGTGACCGAGGCCGCGCCTTGGCGGATGGCCGTGCGAACGCAGTCCATGGCGGTGTCGCCGCCGCCGACCACGACCACGTCCTTGCCCTCGGCGTTCAGCTCGCCCGACTCGAAGGCCGGCACGGTGTCGCCCAGGTTCAGGCGATTGGAGGCGATCAGATAGTCGAGCGCTGGCACCACGCCCTTGCTGCCGCCGCCCGGCACGGTCAGATCGCGCGCGGCGTAGACGCCCACGGCGACCAGCACCGCGTCGTGCTTGGCGCGCAGGTCTTCAAGCGTGGCGTCCTTGCCGACCTCGAAGGAGAGCTTGAACACGACGCCGCCATCGGCCAGGCGCTTCGTGCGACGCTCGACGACGTCCTTCTCCAGCTTGAAGCCGGGGATGCCATAGATCAGCAGGCCGCCGGCGCGGTCGTGGCGGTCGTAGACGGTGACGTCATAGCCGGCTTCGCGCAGCCTCTCGGCGGCGGCCAGGCCCGCGGGGCCCGCGCCGATCACGCCGACGGACTGACCGCGCGCCGGCCCGGCGACCAGCGGCTTCACCCAGCCGTTCTCCCAGGCCTTATCGGTCAGGTAGCGCTCCACCGAGCCGATCGTCACCGTGCCGTGACCCGACTGTTCTATGACGCAGTTGCCTTCGCACAGGCGGTCCTGGGGGCAGATCCTGCCGCAGACTTCCGGCATGGAGTTGGTCGCCTGCGACAGGGCGTAGGCTTCTTCCAGGCGGCCCTCGGCCGTCATCCGCAGCCAGTCGGGGATGTTATTGTGCAGCGGGCAGTGGGTCTGGCAGAACGGAACGCCGCATTGCGAACAGCGCGAGGCCTGCTCGGTCGCCTTGGCGTCGATGAAGTCGGCGTAAATCTCGTGGAAGTCGCCGGAACGCTCGGCCGCCGCGCGCTTTTCAGGCGTCTTGCGGGCTACCGAGATGAATTTCAGCATGCGTTCGGCCATGCGACTTTCCTCATCTCCACGGCGGGAGAAAAATTGCTCTGCGGGGCCTAATACGGACTCTTTCGGGCAATAAGAATGTGTTGGTCAAAAAAATAGACTTATATATGCCGCGTCAGCGGGTCGCGCCTGAGACCGAGTCGCAACAGCGCGGCCATATAGTCCACTTTGTGGATTTACGACCTATTTACCGTGTCGGGCGCACGCCAGGGCCGGGTTTGGAGCCGAGATATGCCTGACTGGTTGAGCGCCATCATTCTGGGTCTGGTCGAGGGGCTGACGGAGTTCATTCCTGTCTCCTCCACCGGCCACCTGCTGCTGACCAAGGAGGCCATGGGCCTGACCGATCCGGCCTGGGACACCTTCATCGTATTGATCCAGCTGGGGGC
>NZ_DATFAV010000073.1:0-6250 GCF_035254145.1 Caulobacter sp.
CGCCACGGTGCGCGCTTCCGAGGCCGGATACCATTCGTCATTGGCCGACTTGCGGCGGCAGCGGCCCCTCGCGTCGAGGATGACGTTCCCGTTCGCATCCCGCACCGCGTTGAACCAGGGACAGAAGACGCCATCCTCCTGAGCCTCGTGCAGCAGGCCGGGATTGTTCATCTCGAAGCCGACATAGTAGCGCGACACGCCGGTGCGACCGGTGGCGGGGCACAGGCTGACGCCGGCGTGCGAGCCCCATTCGCCCCACTCGAAGTTCTCGGGCAGATAGATCGTCCCGCCGCGGCTGATTTCGCCATAGTGAAAGCCGTTGGCCTGACCCGAACGCATCATGTCCAGGGTCCGGGTGTCGGAGTCCTCGAGGCCGTTCCCCGCCTTCTTGATGCGATAGGCGTCGAAGTGGACGATCAGGCCCTCCAGCCCGTTTGGTCGCCGTCCCTGGATTCTGTGGCGCACGCCCGTGGCGACCTTGAAGCGGGGCGGGGCGTAGTCTTTCAGTTGGTTGCGGTCGGGTCGCTCGCCGTCTTCCTCGACGATAGGACGAAAGTCGCGACACGCGCCGGCCCAGACGAATTCGCCGCCGCCCAGGTCGAACCACTGGCCGACGCCCGACACCACCTCGCCGGTCTTCGAGCCCCTGACCGGAAAGCGGGTTCCAGCCTCGATCATCCGAACTCTGGGCGAGGATGTGCGCGGCTTGCCTTGCCGGACGTTCAAGCGCCCGGCCGCTTCGACCATCCCCGGTCCCGTCGGAAACGGATCCGCCATGTCACCCCTCCCCCGCGAAGGCGGCGCGACCCTAGCATGCGGGCGTTAGAAATACAATTTATAAGAGAATTCAGGTAGCGGAGAACTCCCGAGCGAACATGGCCTCGTAGCCGGCGATCAGGTCCTCGGCCTCGGGCGCGACCAGCCGCGCCACGGCGGCGGCGAAGGTCACCGGGGCCAGGCCCGAGGCGCTGACAACCTTGCCATCGCTGACCGCCTTGGGCGTGTCGACATAATGCTCGCCCCCCGCATAGCCGGGCACGACGCCGTCCAGCCACGCCTTGCCGTTCGAGGTGTGCTTGCGCCCCTCGAAGAGGCCCGCGCGGGCCAGGGCCGTCGTGCCGGCGCAGATCCCCGCGATGGGCTTGCCGTCCGCGAACGCCTGGCGCAACAACGAGGAGATCGCCGTGTTCTCGCCCTTCGACCATTCGTCGCTGCCGATCAGGATGAAGAGATCGGCGTCGCTGAGCACCGGATCGTCGAACCGATAGTCGGCCGCGGCGAGGATCCCGCCGATGGAGGTTTCCGGATCGCCGGCCGGGGTGGCGATCTCGATCTGGACCTTCAGGTGCCGGCGCAGCAGGGCCAGCACGGCGCCGGCCTCCCAATCGGCCCAACCCGGCTGCAGAAAGGCGACGGCGACGGTCATGGGAGCGCTCCTGGTTCTACCGTTTCGAGGCGCGAGCGCCTACATTGGCTGTCATGACAGACGCAGCCATCCTTTCAACCGTCGGCTTTGACCTAACCCCGCCGACGGACGCCGAACGCGAACGCCTGGAAGCCGACCTGACGGCCGAGGAGGCGCGCGTCCTGCTGCACCACGGCACCGAGGCGCCGTTCTGCGGCGGCCTGCTGGGCGAGAAGAACCCCGGCGCCTATTGCTGCCGCCTGTGCGGCCTGCCGCTGTTCAAGCACGAGACCAAGTTCGAGAGCGGCACCGGCTGGCCCAGCTTCTACGCGCCCTTCGCCGAGGACCACGTGGTCGGGGTTCGCGACACCTCGTACGGCATGGTCCGCATCGAGACCCGCTGCGCTCGCTGCGACAGCCATCAGGGCCACGTCTTTCCCGATGGCCCGGCCCCGACGCGCCTGCGCTACTGCATCAATTCAGTGTCGCTGCAGTTCGTGAGGGACGGCGATCCCCTGCCCGACCCGCTGCATCGCGGTGACCGGATCACCTGACAGCGCGCTGAAAGCGCGGTCTCGCCCCAGCTTTTCTCAATTCCTATAGAGTTGATATGAATTGAAGCGAAGCGCCTGAAAGAGGCATGTGCGGCTCGACGGCCTGAAGCTGCTCAGAGTGCGCATCGTGACCCCAGCCCCTTTCGCCTTCGAAGCCCCCCGTCGGCGGCGCCACGACTCCGACGGCCCGCCGATCCTGATCGTGCCGGGGCTCTACAATTCCGGCCCCGACCACTGGCAAACCCATTGGGAGCGCGAGCTGCCGAACGCCGAGCGCGTCGATCAGCAGGACTGGGAGCGCCCCCTGCTCGGCGACTGGACGATCAGCCTGGCCGAGGCCGTGCGCCAGCGCCCCGGCGCGATCCTGGTGGCCCACAGCCTGGGCTGCGCCCTGGTCGCTCATTTCGCTCAGGTGACCGGCGGTCGCGGCGTCGGCGGCGCCATGCTGGTCGCGCCGGCGGACGTCAATCGCGAGGGCCCGGCCGGCCGCCTGCTGGTCGGGTTCTCGCCGATCCCGCGCCAGCGCCTGCCGTTCCCGAGCCTTGTCGTCGCCAGCCGCGACGACCCCTATGTCGAGATCGAGCGCGCCGAGGCCTTCGCGCGCGGCTGGGGTTCAGAGTTCGTCGACCTGGGCCGCGCCGGCCACATCAACGTCGATTCCGGCCATGGCCCCTGGCTCAAGGGCCGCACCCTGTTGAAGGGTCTTGTCGATCGGGTCGAGATCGCCGGCGACTCTAGGCCCGCAACAACGCCTCGGGCGCCAAGGCGCGAGGTGTGAAGCGCGCCTCGCGCACGGCGCCCTTGAAGTAGTCGACCTTGTTCATCCGCGCGCCGACCGAGGCGCGCCCCACGCCCTGTGGTTTGAAGGCCATCTCGGCCTCGCCCTGCAACTGCCCGTCGACGAACGCGCGATAGGTCTTGCCGTCATAGCTCTGGGCCACCCAATACCAGCGCCCTACCGGGAACAGCTTGTCCTGAAACAGCAGGGTCTGCTTGTAACCGGGGCCGGTGGCGAAGGCGTCGAGGCTCCAGGCCTCTCCGGTGACGCGAATCTCGAACAGCATGCGCGTGACCGATGGCGGCGCGCCGGGCTCCTCCTCGTTGAGGTGGAACCAGCGCTGGGCGAACACGCCGCCGTCGGGACGGAACAGCGCCTCGAAGGTGAATTGCGACATGCCGGTCAGCGGGTGGCGGTCGATCACCAGCCGGTCGTCGACGCCATCGAACCGCACGGCCTTGCCATAGGGGCTGTCGACCAGACGCGGGTCGCCCTCGACCGTGGTCAGCGCCCCGCCGATGTTAGACAGGCGATCGAAGATCCAGCGCGTCTGGTCGGGCGCGTCGCGCGGCGGCCGTCGGCCCATGGCCGAGGCGCCGAGACCGCCTGACAGCGCCCCCAGCCCGCCCAGGACGGATCGCCGGCCGATAAGCTCGCCGAAAGCTCGGATCGCGCTCATGTGCCCCCCTGCCCTCAACCTTTATGACACCGGTATCAAAGGCCATGCTGGGACGACGCCGGGGCTTTTTCAAGCCAAATCCAGATGCGCTCCTTTTTGAATAAGGGGGATGGCGCGGCCGGTCGGATACCAGAGCTCGCCCCAAGGTAGTTCAGCGCGCATTGTAACCTAGACTTGCCCGCCGATATGACCCAGTGTGGACCCGCGGAACGCCGTTCTTCGTGTGTAAAAACGGGGGCCTTATGCTGGCAACGTTCGTACGCCTGAACCGGGCGCTATCAAGTCGATCCACGTCGCTCGCCATTCGAAATAGCGGCTGTTTCGCCATGTTTCCGAAGGTGACCGAGATGGTCCTCCTTCATCCAGAAACGACACGCGTTGTCGATGCAGGCGCGGGAGCAGCGTGGTGTTTCCCGACAGAATTCAAAACCGATGCGAACATCCACTTGATCGGGATAGATATCGACGCCGAGGAGATGGAACTCAACCCGGCCTTGGACGAGAGGATCGAGAGTAGCGTCTGCGAGCCGTTCCCGGTTCAGCCCGGAACCATAGACGCGATAACTTCAAATTTCGGCGTCGAGCACTTCCCAGACAATGAGGCGTTTCTGCGAAACTGCTTCGACAGCTTACGGCCGGGCGGCAGGGTTATCGCTCTATTTCCTAGCCGATACGCCAGTTTTGCGATCCTGAACCGCCTGACCCCTCGCGGCCTCAAGCTCACGCTACTCAAGCACTTCAGGCCGGACGTGGCCGATCACACCGGCTTCACGGCCTTCTACGACAGAACGGACTATGGGAATTTCACAAAGGTCGTTAAGCGCGTCGGGCTAGAGGTGGAATTCTATCACCCAAGCTATTTTCATAGTTATTTCGCGTTCTTCTACCCACTGCACCTTGGGATGATACTGTCCGGGGCGCTCAGGCTCATGTTCGGGGCCAGGAGTTTAGCAACATACAACCTCTTCGTCCTGAGAAAGCCTGGACCTCGCGATTCTTTGAGATTTGGTCAGGAGCGACACTCTTTAGGGACTAGCAGACCGAAATAACCAAACTCCCTGCTAACGCCCAGCTCAGATTACATACACATCCGCCGTCCGTCGGTTCGATTGGAAGATGGCCCAGGAACGCCACTCTGAATCCCTGAAACAAATCGGGACTGGTGGCGCCAGCTAAATGCGGAAAATAAGAAAGTCGGGGGAAACCAAAGGAAATCATATCCTTTACCCTGAACGGAAATATCCCCCAGCGGGGCAATACTTCACAAACCTATTGAAAAGATTGATGGTGCGGGCGGTCGGGGTCGAACCGACACTCCTTTCGGAACCGGATTTTGAGTCCGGCGCGTCTACCAGTTTCACCACGCCCGCAGGCTTCGCCTTCGCGAAGGGTGGTCTTCCTAGCAGGCGTCGACGGCGAATTCCAGTCTCGCGACGACCGGTTTAGCATCTGGCGTCACGGAGATTCCCCATGCCCAGACCCGGCCCGCGCAACCTGATCACGGACGTTCCCGGGCTGACCGTCGGCTGCGTCGAGGACGAGTCCGTCCGCACCGGCGTCACGGTGCTGCTCTGCCCGGACGCCTGGACGGCCGCGGTCGACGTTCGTGGCGGCGGGCCGGCGGTGCGCGAGACCGACACCTTGAGGCCGGAGAACAGCTTCAGCCGCGCCCACGCCATCTGCCTGTCGGGCGGTTCGGTGTTCGGCCTGGGCGCGGCCGACGGGGCGGCGATCGCCCTTTCGGCCCGCGAGGTCGGGATCAAGCTGGCCGCCAACTCCCCGGCGATCCCGATCGTGCCGGCCGCGGCGCTGCACGACCTTGGCAATGGCGGCGACAAGACCTGGGGACTCTCCCCGCCCTATCGGGAGCTTGGCATGAAGGCGGTCGAGGCCGCGGGCGTCGATTTCGCCCTGGGCTCCGTCGGGGCCGGGCGCGGGGCGATGGCGGGCGTGGTCAAGGGCGGGCTGGGCTCGGCGTCGCTGGATCTGGGCGACGGGCTGGTGGTCGGGGCGCTGGTGGCGGCCAATCCGGTCGGCTCGGTCTATATGCCCGACGGCGAAACCTTCTGGGCCTGGCCGTTCGAGATCGACGGCGAGTTCGGCGGCGGCCGTCCCGGCGCCATGGCGGCCGCTGTCGAGCCGATGCCGGACGACACCAAGCTGGGCGCAATGGGCCGACTGCGGCCCGGGGCCAACACCACCCTGGCCATCGTGGCGACCACCGCCGACCTGACCACCGCCGAGGCCCAGCGGATGGCGATGATGGCGCACGACGGCATGGGACGCGCGGTGCGGCCCGCTCACACGCCGTTCGACGGCGATATCGTCTTCGCCCTGGCCTCGGGGGCCGTCGCGCTGGGCGAAGCGCCCGCGCGGCGGGTCAGCCTGGCCCGGCTAGGCTCGGCCGCGGCCGATTGCCTGGCGCGCGCGATCGCCCGAGCCGTCTACGCGGCTAAGCCGGAGTGATCGTCTCGCCGCCGGCCAGTTGGATGGCGGCGGTCTCGAGGTGATTCAGCAGGCGCTTGAAGGTCGCCACCTCGCTGGGCGCCAGGCCCGCCAGCAGCGTCGCCTCATAGGCCAGGGCCAGGGGCGCGATCTCGGCGAACAGCCGGCGGCCGGCGGCCGTCAGCTCCAGGGTGTGCGAGCGGCGATCCGAACGGACCGTGGTGCGGGCGACCAGGCGGCGCACCACCAGCTCCTGGGCCGCGCGACTGACGCGCACCTTGTCCATCGCCGTGCGCGTGACGGCGGTGTGCTGGGTCAGGCCGCCCTCGGCCAGCACGGACATCAGACGCCACTGGGGAATGGTGAGGCCGAACCGGTCCTCGTAGGCG
>NZ_DATFAV010000074.1:0-6941 GCF_035254145.1 Caulobacter sp.
ATCGATCTGGCCGCGACAGGCTCTAATTCTAAACATTGAGAGCATGATGGTCGCCAAAACCGGCGTCCACTTTCGGCTATCATGCTCTTACGCCGGCTGCATATATCGTGCCGCTCGCGTCCGCAATCCGGGGAAGCCCCCAGAGGCGACGTTTCCAGCCTTGGCGTCGACCAAACCGGCGCGCTTTGTTTGCGCGCTCGCGCTCATTCAGGTAGGTTCCGCCGGACATTTTTTAGTGAGCGGCCTTGAGTCGAACGCCGCGCGCAGCTATCCGCCGCGCGCGCTTTTCGTTTCTTCGGTAGGGCGCACGCTGCAGAAGGGCCTCGACGAGAGCCATGACGACCCGTCGCAAGAAGATTTACGAAGGCAAGGCCAAGATCCTGTACGAGGGGCCCGAGCCGGGAACCCTGATCCAGTACTTCAAGGACGACGCCACCGCGTTCAACGCGCAGAAAAAGGCCGTCCTGGAAGGCAAGGGCGTCATCAACAATCGGATCAGCGAGTACATCATGACTCGCCTGAACACGATCGGCGTGCAGAACCACTTCATCCGCCGCCTGAACCTGCGCGAGCAGCTGATCAAGGAAGTCGAGATCGTCCCGCTCGAGGTCGTGGTGCGCAACATCGCCGCCGGCTCGATCGCCACGCGCCTGGGCCTGACCGAGGGTCAGCCCCTGCCCCGCTCGATCATCGAATTCTACTACAAGGACGACAAGCTCGGGGACCCGATGGTCTCGGAAGAGCACATCACCGCGTTCAACTGGGCCGCGACCCAGGAGATCGACGACATGATGGCCATGGCCCTGCGGGTGAACGACTATCTGTCGGGGCTGTTCAGCGGCGTCGGCATCACCCTGGTGGACTTCAAGATCGAATTCGGCCGGATCTACGAAGGCGACTTCTCGCGGATCATCCTGGCCGACGAGATCAGCCCCGACAGCTGCCGCCTGTGGGACGCCGCCACCAACGAGAAGCTGGACAAGGACCGCTTCCGCCGCGACCTCGGCAACGTCATCGAGAGCTATACCGAGGTGGCCCGCCGCCTCGGCATCATGAAGGAAATGCCGACCGTCATCCAAGGCGGCGTGCACTAAGCCTTCAGTTGGGATGTGTCGCGCCGCCCGGCGGCGCGCGGGGAGAATCTGTCAGTGAAAGCCACCGTCCACGTGTTCCTGAAGCCCGGCGTGCTCGACGTCCAGGGCAAGGCCGTCGAGAACGCCCTGCACGGCCTGGGCTGGCAATCGGTCAAGGACGTCCGCGTCGGCCGCGTGATCGAGTTCGACCTGGCCGAAACCGACGCCGATAAGGCCAAGGCCGAGGTCAAGGCCATGTGCGACAAGCTGCTGGCCAACACGGTCATCGAAAGCTACCGCATCGACGTGGCCTGATAGAAATCCCTCTTCCATAGGGAGAGGGAGGGATCCGCGCCTCAGACCCCGAAACTCGCCCTGAGCGTCGCCAGGCTGGTCTCCCGGATGGGCTCGAGGTTCAGCGCTGGATCGACCAGCAGCTGGGTCGACAGGCCCAGCAGCAATGAGCCCACGATCAGCGCCGCCGCGTCGGCGTCGAGCCCTTCGCGGATAACGCCCTCCGCCTGACCGCGCAGCACCAGCCCCTCCAGACGGATCTCGACCTCCTTGTGGGCGGCCGCGAACGGACCGCGCAGGTCCGAGACCTCGGCCACCGCGCCGGCCATCAGCACGAAATAGGCCCGCAGCTCGCCGTCTTCCGCCAGGTTGCGCAGGAAGATGTCGACAAAGGCCAGGATCGCTTCGAGGCCGTTCAGCGCGTCGAGCTGCCGATCGTCGAGCAGCCCCTGGATGCGCGCCTGCAGCCTGGCGATCAGCGCCTCGATCAGCCCTTGCTTGGAGCCGAACCGCTGGGTGACCAGCCCCCGGCTGTAGCCGGCCCGCGCGCCGATGTTCTCGAAGGTGGCCGCCGCCGTCCCCTGTTCGGCGATCAGCGCCGCGGCGGCGCGCAGCAATTCGCTCTCGGACTGCTGGCGACGATCGGACTGCGTTCGACGGACGGGGGCCTTAAGGACGGATGTCATCTTGCAGATCGTAGTTATTTGTTGGACAACAAACAAATAATAGAGATGGCCACGAGCCATCCTCGGGAGCACCAGGAGGCCACACGTGACGATCCCCGCCGATATCGCCAAGGACATTGTCGATCCCACCGCCTACGCCGACGGCGAGCGTGTCGACCAGGCCTTCGCCTGGCTGCGCAAGGAAGCGCCTTTGGACATCGCCCAGCCCGAGGGCTTCGATCCGTTCTGGGTCGTCACGCGCCACGCCGACATTCTGGAGGTCGAGCGCCAGAACGAGTTGTTCCACAACGGCGACCGCGCCACCGTGCTGACCACGATCGAGGCCGACCGCAAGGTGCGCGAGATGATGGGCGGGTCCCCTCACCTGGTTCGCTCGCTGGTGCAGATGGATAATCCGGACCACTTCGCCTATCGGAAGGTCACGCAAGGCTCGCTGCTGCCGCAAAACCTCCGCGCGCTCGAGGCCCGCATCCGTGAGATCGCGCGCGGCTTCGTCGACCGCATGGCCGAGCACGGCGACCGCTGCGACTTCGCGCGAGACGTGGCCTTCCTCTACCCGCTGCACGTCATCATGGAAGTCCTGGGCGTTCCCGAGAGCGACGAGCCTCGGATGCTGAAACTGACCCAGGAACTGTTCGGCAACGCCGACCCCGAACTGAACCGCAGCGGCAAGACGATCACCGACGCCGGCGAAGGCGTCGACAGCATCCAGTCCGTGGTCATGGACTTCATGATGTACTTCAACGCCATGACCGAGGACCGTCGGGCCAGACCGCGCGACGACCTGGCCAGCATCATCGCCAACGGCAAGATCAATGGCGAGCCGATGGGTCACCTGGAAGCGATGAGCTACTACATCATCGCCGCGACGGCCGGCCACGACACCACCTCGTCCACCACCGCCGGCGCGCTGTGGGCCCTGGCCGAGAACCCCGATCAGTTCGCCAAGGTCAAGGCCGATCCGTCGCTGATCTCGGGCCTGATCGAGGAATCGATCCGTTGGGTGACGCCGGTGAAGCACTTCATGCGCACCGCCACCGACGACGCCGAACTGGCCGGCAAGAAGATCGCCAAGGGCGACTGGCTGTTCCTGTCCTACCCCTCGGGCAACCGCGACGAGACGGTGTTCGACGACCCGTTCAGCTTCAAGGTCGACCGCACGCCCAACAAGCACATCGCCTTCGGCTACGGCGCGCACATCTGCCTGGGTCAGCATCTGGCGCGCATGGAGATGCGCGTCCTGTGGGAGGAGCTGTTCGCCCGTCTCGACAGCGTCGAGCTGGACGGAACGCCCACGCGGATGACCGCCAACTTCGTCTGCGGCCCCAAGTCGGTGCCGATCCGCTTCAAGATGCACTGAGGCGGCGATGAGCGAGCAGCCCTTCAAGGTCTGGCAGTGCCGGACATGCGGCTACATCTATGACGAGGAGCAGGGCGATCCCGCCGAAGGCCTGGCGCCGGGAACCCGCTGGGCCGACATCCCCGCCGGTTGGATCTGCCCGATGTGCGGGACGCCAAAGTCCGACTTCGACATGATCGAACTCTGAAAAAACGCCGCCTCCCCCTTCCGCTCGAAGCTTCGCCACACGATGTTCGGCCGGAGCGGAAGGGAGACCATCAATGAGTGCGAAGTTCCACCTGGCCGAGGTCAATGTCGGCCGGCTCAAGGCCCCGATCGATCACCCGATGATCAGGGACTTCGCCGACAACCTCGACAGGATCAATGCGCTCGCGGAAGGCTCGCCCGGCTTCGTCTGGCGGCTGACGGGCGAGGGAAACAACGCCACCGACCTGGCGATCGACAATGATCCCCTGTTCATTCCCAACCTCTCGGTCTGGGAGGACATCCCCTCGCTCGGCGCCTTCGTCTATCGCAGCGGTCACGTGGAGATCATGCGCCGCCGCCGCGAGTGGTTCGAGCACATGGACCTCTACATGGCCCTCTGGTGGGTACCCGTCGGCCACACGCCGACGGTCGAGGAGGCCCTGGAGAAGCTGGCGTTGCTCGAGGCCCACGGTTCCACGCCGGCCGCCTTCACCTTCAAGTCGCCCTTCCCGCCGCCCACGGGCGAACTGGTCGAGCCCGAGCTGGACGAATGCGCGTAACGAACTGTCATCCCGGCCGAAGCGCGGCGTAGAGCCGGGACCACAGGAAGCGCGTGTTTCCGGCGGTCCCGGCTTTCGCCGGGATGACAGCGAGGGCCGAACGGTGCTACAGGCCCGCGCCATGAAAGCCGCCGTCGTCGTTTTTCCGGGTTCGAACTGCGATCGTGACTGCAAGGTCGCCATCGAGCGCTCCGCTGGGGCGCGTGTCGAAATGGTCTGGCACCAGGAGACGGCGCTGCCGGACGACCTGGACCTGATCGTCCTGCCCGGCGGCTTCTCCTACGGCGACTATCTGCGCTGCGGCGCCATGGCGGCGCTGAGCCCCGTCATGAAGGAGGTCGTCGCCGCCGCCGACAAGGGCGTGGCGGTCGTGGGCATCTGCAACGGCTTCCAGGTCCTGACCGAGGTCGGCCTGCTGCCCGGCGCCCTGCTGCGCAACGCGGGCCTGAAATACGTCTGCAAGCCGGTCGAGCTCGATATCGTCAACGGCCAGACCCGCTTCACGGCCGGCTACGGCGAGCAACGCCAAGCGGTGATGACCGTCGGCAATGGCGAGGGCAACTACTTCGCCGACGAGGAGACGCTGGACCGCCTCGAGGGCGAGGGCCAGGTGGTGTTCCGCTACAAGGAAAACCCCAACGGCTCGGCTCGCGACATCGCTGGCATCATCAATCCCAAGGGCAACGTCCTGGGCCTGATGCCCCACCCCGACCGCGCCTTCGACGCCGATCTGGGTTCGGAGGACGGCGCGGTGCTATTCCGCAGCATCTTCCAGAGCGCCTGACGCTTCGGTCCCTCCGTCCGCCGACGAAAAATGGGCTCGGTGACGCCGTCACCGTGTAGCAGCCGAAAAATCCCGGACTTAAGGTGCGCCCCTCTGTAGGAGGGCCACTCATGAATCTCGTCTCCACCCTGCGCGCGGGCCTGCTGGCCGCCGCGGCCTTGACCGCCTTTGGCGTCGCCGCCCACGCCCAGGTCACGCCGATGACGCCGGACATCGACGGCAAGTACGTCGCCGCCAAGATCAACTATGACTACGAAAAGCGCGTCGTGATGATCCCGATGCGCGACGGGACCAAGCTGTACACCGTCATCGTGGTCCCCAAGGGCGGCAAGAATCTGCCGATCATGCTGACCCGCACGCCCTACAACGCCGCCAAGCGCGCCGCCCGCGCCGATAGCCCGCGTATGGTCGCGGCCATGCCGCAGGGAGACGAGCCGTTCGTCGCCGACGGCGGCTACATCCGCGTCTTCCAGGACATCCGCGGCAAGTACGGCTCGGAGGGCGAATACGTGATGACGCGCCCGCTGAAGGGGCCGCTGAACTCGTCCGAGGTCGACCACTCCACCGACGCCTACGACACCATCGACTGGCTGGTGAAGAACGTGCCCGAGACCAACGGCAAGGTCGGGATGCTGGGCAGCTCCTACGAGGGCTTCACCGTGGTGATGGCCCTGGTCAATCCGCACCCGGCCCTGAAGGTCGCCGCGCCGATGAGCCCGATGGTCGATGGCTGGATGGGCGACGACTGGTTCCAGTACGGCGCCTTCCGCCAGATCAATTTCGACTACTTCGCCCGCCAGACCACCGTGCGCGGCGCCGGCGAAGGCGTCCAGCGCCAAGGTTACGACGATTATTCCAACTTCCTGCGCGAGGGTTCGGCCGGGGACTACGCCAAGAACCACGGCCTGGACCAGCTGACCTGGTGGAAGAAGCTGGCCGAGCACACGGCCTATGACAGCTTCTGGAGCGAGCAGGCTCTCGACAAGACCATGGAAAAGACGCCGCTGAAGGTGCCGACCATGTGGATCCAGGGCCTGTGGGACCAGGAAGACATCTGGGGCGCGGTGCACTCCTACCCGGCGCTGGAGTCCAAGGACACGAACAACGACAAGAACTATCTGGTGCTGGGCCCCTGGCGGCACAGCCAGGTCAACTACGACGGCTATAATCTGGGTCCGTTCAAGTGGGACGGCGACACCGCCCTGCAGTTCCGTCGCGACGTGATGAAGCCCTTCTTCGACCAGTACCTGAAGGACGGGCCCAAGGCCGACACCCCGCCGGTGCTGATCTACGATCCGGGCCAGAACAAGTGGAACCGCTATGCGTCCTGGCCGCAGGGCGGGACCGAGAGCAAGGCTGGCAAGAACCTCTACCTCGATGCAAAGGGCGCGCTTTCCTTCACCGCTCCGGCCGCGGCCAAGGGCGCGGCGGCCTATGACGAGTACGTCTCGGATCCGGCCAAGCCCGTGCCGTACGTGCAGCGCCCGGTGCAGTTCGCCGACGGCGACCGCTGGAAGGCCTGGCTGGTCAGCGACCAGCGCCACGCCGAAAGCCGCACCGACGTGGTGAGCTACGTCACCGAGCCGCTGAAGGAGCCGCTGAAGATCGCCGGCGTGCCCAAGGTGAACCTGTTCGCCTCGACCAGCGGCACCGACAGCGACTGGGTGGTCAAGCTGATCGACGTCTTCCCCGACGAGGTTCCCAGCCAACCCGAACTGGGCGGCTACGAACTGGCCGTGGGCATGGACATCTTCCGCGGCCGCTATCGCGAGAGCTTCAGCCAGCCCAAGGCCCTGACGCCCAACAAGCCGCTGAAGTACCAGTTCATCCTGCCGACCGCGAACTACACCTTCCAGCCGGGTCACCGGATCATGGTGCAGGTCCAGTCCAGCTGGTTCCCGCTCTACGACCGCAACCCGCAGACCTTCGTGCCGAACATCTTCTTCGCCAAGCCCAGCGACTACGTGAAGGCGACGCAGCGGGTGTTCCACGCCGGCG
>NZ_DATFAV010000075.1:0-4458 GCF_035254145.1 Caulobacter sp.
CGCCGGCCGGGATGTCGGCCTTCGGCGGCTTCAGCGCGGCCACCGGCGGCGCGGCGACCAGCGGGGGCTCTGCCGCCTTCTTGTCATCGGTGGGCGGGGAGCAGGCGGCTAGGGTCAGCAGGACGACGGAACTGACGAAGACGTTCTTCATGGGCTTCCCTCTCGCACGGCTCAACGCGCGCGTGTTGCTTTCGATCCACCCAGGACGTTCGGGTCAATCGCAAGCCGACACCCCGAAGTCAGAAAAGAACGCCCTTCTTGAGCAGCGCATGTACGCCCTTCTCGCCGTTCACCGTCTGGGTGACGCGGAAGTCCACGGCCAGGGAGCAGAACTGGTAGGCCTGAACGCGGGTCAGGGACGAGCGGGCGATGATGAAATCGATCGTCTGGCGCAGGGCCTGCTTCATGGCCAGGTCCAGATCCTCGTTGAAACCCATCAGGACGTAGTGGGTCGGCGTCTCGGCGCAGGGCCAGGGAAAAGCGCCGATCTCGCTGGCCTTGTGCAGCACGAAGGTGAAGGTTCCCGTCAGGCCCATCTCCAGGGCGTTGACGCAGACCTCGCCGTCGCCCTGGCGGCCGTGACCGTCGCCGACCGAGAAGTTCGCGCCGGGCGCCCAGACCGGCAGGAAGAGGGTCGAGCCGGCGACCAGTTCCTTGTTGTCCATGTTACCGCCGTGCTCGCGCGGCTCTCGGCTGGAGAGGCGACCGTAACGCGCGGGCGGAGCCACGCCCATCGTGCCGAAGAACGGCGCCAGCGGCAATTCCGGGCCCCACTCCGGCTTGCACACGCCGCGCGCCCGGTCGACGGCGATGTGGCTGACATAGCGCTCGGGAAAGTCTTCCGGGATCGTGCCGGCCAGGGGGCGCACGGCGCAATAGCCCCAGTCGTTGTTCGGCTCGATCGCCTCGATGCGAACCTCCAGCATGTCGCCCGGCTCGGCGCCGGCGATGGCGACGGGGCCCGTCAGGATGTGGGGGCCGATGCGATCGGGCTTGCTGTCGTGGATCGCCTGGAGCGCTGGCGGAATGGCGTAGGGCGAGGCCGGCGGCGGCATCACCTCGACCCCGCCCGAGACGCACTCGAAGGTGACGCTGTCGCCCGGCGCGATGGTCAGCACGGGATCAAACGCCGCGTCGAACATGCCAAAGCGGATCGTATCGGGAGTCGAGGCCAGCTGGTGATGCGCCATGAAGTAAGCCTTCTATTACATGGACATCTCGCGCCGATCGGCGCCTCCTCCCAAGCGGCCTCGACCGAATGGCCGGAGGATTGCGCTCCGGCGCCCGTCCCACGGGCGTTCCCCTTCCCGAGTGGCGCGGGCTTGGGCGCATGGCGATGACGGGAACGGCGGGGCTGGCGCGCCCGGCGAACCCCAGTGTATGAAGTTTTTTCTTACTTATGGAGCTTGGCCGAATGGCGCTCGACGCGCAGACGCAAGGATTTCTCGACCTGGCCGAGGTCGAGATCGGTCCCTGGACGGCCGCCCGCGCGGCCGAACGCGAACTAGCTATCCCGCCGGCGGCGCTGCCTGGGGTGATCGAAAACGTCGCCCTGCTGCGCGCCCAGACCGCCCTCTTCGTCGCCACCCTGGGTCCGATCGCCGGCGAGGCTCCGGAGCCTTTCCAGCCGTGACCTTCTGCAGCGTCGTCGATATCGCGGGCGAGGTCCGCGCGGGTCGCGTCACCGCGCGCGCCGTCACCGAGGCCACGCTCTCGCGGATCGCCCGGCTGGACGGCGGGATCAACGCCTTCACCGCCGTGACCCGCGAGCGCGCGCTCGCGGCGGCGGACGCCGTCGACGCCGACCTGGCCGCCGGCCGTCCGCTCGGGCCGCTGGCCGGGGTTCCCTTCGCCGTGAAGAACCTCTTCGACATCGAGGGCCTGGCGACCCTGGCCGGCTCGAAGATCCGCCGCGACGCCGCCCCGCCCGCGCGCGACGCCACCCTGGTCCGGCGCCTGGAAGCCGCTGGCGCGATCCTGGTCGGCGCGCTGAACATGGACGAGTTCGCCTATGGCTTCGTCACCGAGAACGCCCACGACGGCCCTACTCGCAATCCGCACGACCCGACGCGGATCGCCGGCGGTTCGTCGGGCGGGTCGGCGGCGGCCGTGGCGGCGGGCCTCGTCCCCCTGACCCTGGGCTCGGACACCAACGGCTCGATCCGCATCCCCGCGAGCCTGTGCGGCGTGTTCGGTCTGAAGCCCACCTATGGCCGCCTGTCGCGCCAGGGCGTCTTTCCGTTCATCGAAAGCCTGGACCATGTCGGCCCGTTCGCGCGCTCGGTCGAGGACCTGGCCCTGGCCTACGACGTCCTGCAAGGCGCCGATCCCGAGGGCGACCCGATCTGCGTGCGCCAGGCCGAGCCGCTGGCCGACCGCCTCGACGCCCTGGCCGAGCGGCCTCTGCGCGTCGGCGTCCTTGGCGGCTGGTTCCAGCAAGGCGCCTTCCCCGAGGTGCTGGAGGCCCTGGGCCGCGTCGCGGAGGCCCTTTCGGCCATCGACGTCATCACCCTGCCCGGCGCCGCGGCCGCCCGCGCCGCCGCCTTCTGCCTGACCGCCTTCGAGGGCGGCGAGCTGCATCACGGCGACCTGGCGGCGCGGGCCATGGACTACGACCCAGCCGTCCGCGATCGCCTGCTGGCCGGCGCCCTGCTACCCGAAGGCGTCGCCCAGGCCGCGCGACGCTATCGCACCGTATTCCGCGACGAGGTGCGGGAGGCCTTCCTCCGTTACGATCTGCTGCTGGCCCCGTCGTCGGTCTGCCCCGCTCCGCCGATCGGCCAAGCGACCATGGACATGGACGGGGTCCCGGTCTCGGTGCGCAGGAACCTTGGCGCCTTCACCCAGCCGATCAGCTACGTCGGCCTGCCGGTCGTCGCCGCGCCAGTGAACCGGCCGGGTCAATTGCCGATCGGTGTCCAGATCATCGCCCCGCCCTGGCGCGAGGACCTGGCCTTCGCCGCGGCCCTGCGCCTGCAACGTCTGGGCGTCGTCGCCGCTCACCCGCCCAAGGCCGCCCCATGATCGTCAACGATCCCGCCGTCCTGGCCGAGGTCTCCGCCCTGGTCGACGCCTACGAGACGGCCCTGATGGCCAATGACGTCGCGGCGCTGGACGGCGCGTTCTGGAACTCGTCGCACACGGTGCGGATGGGCGTGGCCGAGACCCTGTGGGGATTTTCCGAAATCGCCGCCTTCCGCGTGGGCCGCGCCGGCGGCTCCCCGCCCCGGACCCGGCTGCGGACGCAGATCACCACCTTCGGGTCGGACTTCGCGATCGCCAATGTCGAATTCCGCCGCGACGACACCGGCAGGATCGGCCGCCAGAGCCAGACCTGGATCCGCACCGAGGACGGCTGGAAGGTCGCCTCGGCCCACGTGTCGCTGATGCAGGACGGGGCCGATCAACGGCTCGCCTCGCCAAACGAAAAGCGCTAGAGCCCCCCGATGACGACCAAGATCATCTTCGACACCGATCCCGGCATCGACGACGCCATGGCGCTGCTGTTCATCGAGGCGAGCCCCGCCCTCGATCTGATCGCCGTGACCACCGTCTTCGGCAACGCCGACATCGACACTACCACGCGCAACGCCCTCTATTTGAAGCGCCGCTTCGGCCTGAAGGCGCCGGTCTACAAGGGGACCGACAAGCCACTGGCTCGTCCGCGCAATCCCTCGCCGACCTTCGTGCATGGCGAGAACGGCCTGGGCGACGTCGAGCTGACCGGTCATGTCCCAGAGCAGCCTGAAGCCAAGCCCGCCCACCAGGCGATCATCGACCTGGCGCGCCAGTATCCGGGCGAGGTGGTGCTGTGCGCCGTCGGGCCGCTGACCAATCTCGCCCTTGCCCTGAAGGCCGATCCCGAGGTCGCGACCCTGCTCAAGTCCGTCGTCATCATGGGCGGCGCGTTCGGCGTGGCCGGCAAGCCGGGCAACGTCACCCCCGTGGCGGAAGCCAATATCTGGAACGACCCGGAAGCCGCCGACCTGGTCTTCACCGCCCCCTGGAGCCTGACCGCCGTCAGCCTGGACGTGACCACCCAGGTCGTGATGTCGCCGGCCTATATGGAGGCCCTCGCGGCCACGGGGGGCGACGCCGGCGGCTTCCTCAACGCGATCTCCAAGCCCTACGCCGCCTTCTACGGCGGCCGCGACGGCATTGTCGGCTGCTGCGTCCACGACGCCGCGGCGGTCGCCTTCGTGATCGATCCGACCCTGTTCAAGGTCCGGCGCGGCTCGGTGCGGGTGGTGACCGAGGGGATCGCCCTCGGCCAGACCTGCCAGAAGGCGGTGGGCGAGTTGTTCGGTCCCAGCGCCTGGGATGACCAACCGATCCAGGCCGCGACGGTGGCCGTGGATGGCGAGCGGCTGTTGAAGCTCTACGCCGAGACGATGACGGCGGGCGGATAGCTCAAAATCCTCCCCCTAGCGGGGGAGGTGTCGGCTCGAAGAGACGACG
>NZ_DATFAV010000076.1:0-10209 GCF_035254145.1 Caulobacter sp.
CATCGTATTGATCCAGCTGGGGGCGATCCTGGCGGTGGTGGCGCTATACTTCCAACGGCTCTGGAAGGTGCTGATCGACCTGCCGACGCGGCCCGAGGCGCGCCACTTCGCGCTCTCGATCCTGATCGCCTTCCTGCCGGCCGTGGTGCTGGGCTTCGCGCTTCACGACTTCATCAAGCAGATCCTGTTCGAAAGCCCGGCCGTGATCTGCTGGTCGCTGCTAGTCGGTGGCGTCGTGCTGCTGATCCTGGATCGCTGGACGCCGACGCCGCGTCATGGCGACGCGATGAAATACCCGCTGCTCACGTCGCTGGGGATCGGCTTCTTCCAGTGCCTGTCGATGGTGCCTGGCGTCTCGCGGTCGGGAGCCACCATCGTCGGCGCGCTGCTGCTGCGCGGCGACAAGCGCTCGGCGGCCGAGTTCAGCTTCTTCCTGGCTATCCCGACCATGGTCGGGGCCTTCGCCTACGACTTCTACAAAAACCGCGACGCCCTGGACGCCGCGCACCTGGGCGTTATCGGCATCGGCTTCGTCACCGCCTTCATCTCGGGGATGGTGGTGATCAAGGTGATGCTGAACTTCGTGGCCAAGCGCGGCTTCGCGCCGTTCGCCTGGTGGCGGATCGCCGTCGGCCTGGGCGGCCTGGCGGTGCTGTACCTGAAGCACTGAGGACGTTTCCCTCTCCCGAAGCGGGAGAGGGAAGAACGGAATCCTAGAACGCTCCCGCCGGCGTCTCGGCGTACTGGCCGCCCTTGCGGTAGCGGTAGAGATACGTCGGGACCACGGCCTCCACGGCGGTGGGAACGACGCCAGCCTCGGCCAGGCCCGGCAGGCCGCCGTCGGCGACGTTGTCGGTCTTCAGCATCTCGACCTGATCGGTGGTGAGCGGCGGCGCGATCGGCAGGATCGAGGCCTGGATGTCGCCCAGCGACCCGATCAACGACGCCACGGGCCAGGGCAGCGCGGCCAGAGGCCGGGCATGGCCGGTCTCGGTCAGCACCAACTGCAGGATCTCGCGCATCGTGTAGACGGTCGGGCCGCCCAGCTCGTAGGTGACGCCGACGGCGGCGGGGCTGGCCACGGCCTTGGCGATCACCGCGGCGACGTCGCCGACGAACACCGGCTGGACGCGGGTGTCGCCGCCGACCAGCGGCATGACCGGGGCCAGGGCGGCGATCTGGGCGAACTTGTTGAAGAACTTATCCTCGACGCCGAACACCAGCGACGGGCGGACGATCGTGGCGCCCGGGAAGGCGGCGCGGACCGCGGCCTCGCCTTCGGCCTTGGTGCGGAAGTATTTCGACTCCGAGTCCGCCTTGGCGCCGATGGCGCTGACATGGACGAGGCGCGCGACGCCGGCCTTGGCGGCGGCCTCGGCGATGTTGCGGGCCGCCATCATGTGGATCGACTGGAATTTCTGACGGCCGCTCTCCCAGAGCACGCCGACCAGGTTCACGCAGGCCTCGGCGCCGTCGAGCGCGCGGGCGACCGAGCTGGGCACGCGGGCGTTGGCCTGGACCACCTCGATCTGGCCGACGTCGCCCAGCATGCGCATGCGATAGGCCAGGTTCGGCTGGCGCACCGCCACCCGTACCCGATAGCCCGCCTTGGCGAGCGCCCGCACGACTTGGCCGCCCACGAAACCGGAGCCGCCGAACACCGTGACAAGACCCTGCATCTTCATTCCTCGTCGCATGCCGATGACGCGGGAATTAGACGACCGCGAGCGGCTTCGCAATGAAATCACGATTTGTCGATTTTTCGCTGTTGACGCGGCCGAACGGTTTCCCTAAACGTCCCGGCCTCGCGGCGACCTAACCGGTTGCGACTGCGGGCCCAGGTGGCGGAATTGGTAGACGCGCTGGCTTCAGGTGCCAGTGACCGAAAGGTCGTGGAGGTTCGAGTCCTCTCCTGGGCACCACCCCCTTACCAAGCTTCTTCGGAAGCGCGGGGTGGCGCCAAGCAATCCTCCGGATAGCTAATCCGTTCATCGTGAGTATAAGTGTCGCGCGCTCATATCGGGTGCGTGATCCGGCGCGTCCATGGCGCGGCGGAAGCGTGACAGCCGAAAGTGGATTCCGGTTTCGGCGGTCGTCACGCGCCAAAACGTGGATATTCGCCGGAGATTTCTGAGACTTGGCCAATTTCGTTCACGAGGGCGACCTGCCCGACGGCGTGTTCGCGGGCGCGAGCATCGTCGCGATCGATTCGGAAACCATGGGCCTGCGCCTGGGCCGTGACCCGCTGTGCGTGGTCCAGCTGTCGTCGGGCGACGGCGACGCCCACGTGGTGCGCCTGGGCCGTCCGGGCTACGACTGCCCGAATCTCAAGGCGTTGCTGACCGATCCGGCCATTCTGAAGCTTTTTCACTTCGGCCGCTTTGATATCGCCATGTTCGAACTCCATCTGGGAGTCGTGACCGCGCCCGTCTACTGCACCAAGATCGCCTCGAAGCTGGCCCGCACCTATACGGACCGCCACGGCCTGAAGGACGTGACGCGCGAACTGCTGGGCGTCGAGCTGTCGAAGGTCCAGCAGTCGTCGGACTGGGGCGCGGCGACGCTCAGCGCCGACCAGGTCGCTTACGCGGCCTCGGACGTGCTGCACCTGCATGCGCTGCGCCAGAAGCTGAACGCCATGCTCGAGCGCGAGGGCCGCATGGCTCTGGCGCAGGCCGCCTTTGATTATCTTCCCCACCGCGCATCGCTGGATCTGGCCGGCTGGGAAGACGTCGACATCTTCGCCCACAGCTGACGGAAGGCGGATGCATCCCACCGCGGTCATGACGGGACGATCGATCAGCGCCGACCTCGAGCGCTGGCGTCGTCGCTCGCGCCGCGTGCTGCTGGCCCGCATCGTCCTGCCCGTCGTGATCAGCGCCTTGCTGCTGGTCGTCATCTCCCAGGTGGGCTGGCGCACCTATATGGCCGCCACCCATCCGCCGGCCGAGGCCAAGACCGAGATCCGGCTGATCACACCGCGCTTCTACGGCCAGTCGACCGATGGGCGCAGCTTCATGATCACGGCTCGCTCGGCGATCCGGGACGACGCCGATCCGCGCCGGATCCTGCTCGACGAGCCGGCCCTGACCCTGGATCTTGGCTCGCCCACGCCGACTCGGATGACCGCCAAGCGTGGCGTCTATCGACAGGACGACTTCAGCTTGAACCTGAAGGACGACGTGCGGCTGGACGACGGGACTGGCTACCGTTTCGCGTCGGAGGAGTCGTTCGTCGACACCCGGACCGGCGACGTCTCGGGCGAGAGCACGCTGAACGGCGAAGGCCCCAGCGGGCAGGTGCAATCGCGCGCATACTCCGTATATGACAAGGGCGACCGCATCGTTTTCCGGGGCGGGGTTCGCGCGCGGCTAGAACGGCAGTAAAGAACGTTAATGGCGCAGGTTCGCTTGAGGCGGCCGCGACGGATGAGGACATGGTTCTGATGAAGCGATGGACGGCTGCGGCGGCGACCGCGTTGATCCTGTCTGGGATTGGGGCCGGCGGCGTGGCCTACGCGCAGCAAGGCGACTCGAGCGCGCCGATCGACGTGTCCGCTGATCAGCAGGAATCGATCAACAGCAAGTGCATCTCGATCTTCCGCGGCAATGTGGAGATCTTGCAGGACCGCTCGCGGATGCGCGCCCAGCAGGTGACGGTCTACAGCGCCAAGCGCGCCGGCTCCGAGAACGGATGCGGCAACGCCCAGCGCCTGGAGGCCGAGGGCGACGTCTATCTCGTCAGCGACAAGCAATCGGCCCGCGGCGACCGCGCCGTCTACACCTTCGACAACAGCATCGCCGTGCTCACCGGCGACGTTGTCCTGGTCAAGGGCAAGGACGTGGCGCGCGGCGACCGGCTGACGGTCAACACCAAGACCAACGACGCCCGGCTTGAATCCAACGCCAAGGGGCGTGGATCGGCCCGCCGGGTCCGGGCGGTGTTCTATCAGGACGACACCAAGAAAACCTCCAGTGACACGCCGGCCGCGGCTGAACAGCCCGCTCAGCGCTAGGACCGTTTCATGACCCTGACCTCCAGCGACATGGACGGCCTGTTCGTCGATTCCGTGGGCAAGTCGTTCGGCGACCGACCGGTCGTCAAGAACGTCTCCTTGCGCCTCAAGCGTGGCGAAGTCGCGGGCCTGCTCGGACCGAACGGCGCGGGCAAGACGACCTGCTTCTACATGATCACCGGCCTGATCGCGGCCGACTACGGCGCGATCTACCTGGACGGCGAAAACATCACCGCCCAGCCGATGTTCCAGCGCGCCCGCCTCGGTGTCGGATATCTGCCGCAGGAAGCTTCGATCTTCCGCGGCATGACGGTCGAACAGAACGTCATGGCCGTGGTGGAAATGCGCCAGAAGGATTCCCGGAAGGCTCGCGAGCAGGTGACGTCGATCCTGGAGGAGCTGCGGATCACCCACATCCGCAAGTCGCCGGCGGTGGCCCTGTCGGGCGGTGAGCGGCGGCGAGTGGAAATCGCCCGCGCCCTGGCCAGCGAGCCGTCCTTCATGTTGCTGGACGAACCGTTCGCCGGCATCGATCCCCTGGCGATCGCCGACATCCGCGAAGTGATCAGCTACCTGAAGGGACGTGGCATCGGCATCCTGATCACCGATCACAATGTCCGCGAGACGCTCGACATCATCGATCGCGCCTCGATCATCCACGCCGGGGAAGTGCTGTTCGAGGGATCGCCTCGCGAGATCGTCGACAATCCCGAAGTTAAGCGCGTCTATCTCGGCGACAGCTTTTCCGACCCCAGGCTGGGTGACTGATCCACGCGGGCGAACGTCCGTCGCGACCTTTCGACGGCTCGGGCGTTCGCACAAGGCCTTATCCGGCAAGGACTATTGACCTGGCACGATATTTGTCCGGGACCGAACGTCGCACCGGCCCGATAATTGCAGGCGTTCGTTAGCCGTTAACCAAACCGCCCGTTCAATGACGATCGAAGTTCATTCGTTCGTCAGGAGGGCGCATTGGCGCTCAGCCATCGACTGGAGCTCCGGCAAGGCCAGGGCCTCGTCATCACCCCCCAGCTGCAGCAGGCCATCAAGCTGCTGCAGCTGTCGAACATCGAGCTCGACGCTTTCGTCGAGGCCGAACTCGAACGCAATCCGCTCCTGCAACGCGACGAAGGGGAGCAGGAACCGGTCGGCGAGGTCGAGGTCGAACGCGACGCCAGCCTGACTCATGTGGACGCCGTGGCGGACACCACGGCCGGCCGTGAAATGGACGCGCCCACGGAAGACGTCTCGCCGGGCGAGCGGGCGACCGGCGACGGCGTCGATCAGGGCGCCGAGCACGCCGGCGGCCAGATCGACTGGTCGCGCGCCGGGACCGGCGGATCTTTCGAAGGCGACGACGGCTACGAGCGCGCCCTGGCCGACACGCCAACCCTGTCGGCCCACCTGCGGGGACAGCTGGTCCAGGCGGCCCTGCCGCCGACCCGTAACGCCATCGCCGAGATCCTGATCGACGCGGTCGACGAAGGTGGCTATCTGCGGCTGGACATCGCCGACTTGGCCGCTCGCCTGGGCTGCGAGCTTGCAATGGTCGAGGAGGTCCTGAGCGTTCTCCAGGGGTTCGAGCCGGTCGGGGTGTTCGCCCGCGACGTGCGCGAATGCCTGGCGCTGCAACTGAAGGACCTGAACCGCTACGACCCGGCCATGGCCGCCATGCTCGACAATCTGGAGCTGCTGGCCAAGCGCGACATGACCGCGCTGCGGCGCATCTGCGGCGTGGACGACGAGGATCTGCGCGACATGGTCGCCGAGATCCGGTCGCTAAATCCTCGTCCAGGCGCGGCCTATCATAGCGAGCCCGCCGAGACCTTGGTGCCCGACGTCATGGTTCGCGAGGGCCTGGGCGGCATGTGGCACGTCGAGCTGAACACCGACACCCTGCCGCGCGTGCTGGTCGACCAGCGCTACCACGCCCGCGTCGCCAAGGGCGCGCGCAGCGACCAGGAAAAGACCTTCGTCGCCGATTGCATGGCGACGGCCAACTGGCTGGTGAAGAGCCTGGACCAACGCGCCAAGACCATCCTGAAGGTCTCCAGCGAGATCGTGCGCCAGCAGGACGGTTTCCTGGCCTTCGGCGTCGAACACCTGCGGCCGCTGAACCTGAAGACCGTCGCCGACGCCATCGGCATGCACGAGAGCACCGTCAGCCGGGTGACCTCGAACAAGTACATCGCCACCCCGCGCGGCGTGTTCGAGCTGAAGTTCTTCTTCACCTCGGCCATCCAGTCGTCGGAAGGCGGCGAGGCCCATTCGGCCGCCAGCGTCCGTCACAAGATCAAGGGTCTCGTGGACGCCGAGAAGACCGAGGCCGAGGTCCATTCCGACGACCGCATCGTCGAGATCCTGAAGGCCGCGGGTGTCGATATCGCGCGCCGAACCGTGGCCAAGTATCGCGAAGCCATGCGCATTCCGTCGTCCGTCGAGCGGCGGCGGCTGATGAAGGAAGCGGTCTGACCGCGACGGACCTCCGTGGAAAACAGCCGTTGAACCCGTCGGCGATCGAATTCGCTCGCACTTTTGGCCAGCGCGGCCTAATCGCCTTCCGCGCGTTCCTATGCCGGGCGTGACGAGGAATCGATGAGCGAGAAAAGCCTGGCGGACGTGATCGAGGGATTTGGCGAGGACGCCAGCCCGACATTGACCGTCGGCGAGATGCTGGACGCCTTCGACAGCCGGGCCTTCGGGGCCATGCTGCTGGTCTTCGGCCTGCTGAACACCCTGCCGCTGCCGCCCGGCTCATCCACCATCCTGTCGCTTCCGATCCTGTTCCTGGCCCCCCAGATCGCCATGGGCGCCGACCACCCCTGGCTGCCTCGCCGCCTGACCGAGAAGCCGCTCAAGCGTGACGAACTGCGCGGCCTGTTCCGGCGCCTGGCTCCGATCGTGCGGAGCATGGAGCTGATCACTCGCCCGAGGCTGCGACCAATGTTCGCACCGCTGGGCGAAAGAGCGGTCGGCGTGGTCTGCACCCTGCTAGCCCTGGTGCTGGTTCTGCCGATCCCGTTGGGCAACCTGGCGCCTGGCGCGACCGTGGCGATCCTGGCCCTGGCCTTGCTCCAGAGAGACGGCGCCCTGGCCCTTGTCGGCTATCTGATGGCCCTGTTCAGCGGGGCTCTGCTGTTCGTCAGCGCGCATGTCGTGATCATGGCCGTGCACAAGCTTATCCGCGTATTTTCAGGTCTTCTCTGAAGGCTCCTTAAGGGCCTATCGCACCGCTTGACACCCGTTCAGGACAGGCGCGTTGTATCGGTATGCAAGTCCAAGTTTCCGGCAAGCATGTCGACGTTGGCGAGGCTCTGCGAGCGCGAGTCTCCGACGAAATCGCCCTAAGCATCGGCAAATACTTCGATCGCGGCGGCGCAGCCGAAGTGGTCGTGAGCAAGGATGGCTACGCCTTCCGTGTCGATTGCTCGGTAAAGCTGGCCTCGGGCCAGCAGCTGATCAGCCACGGGTCGGGAGGTGACGCCCACGCCGCCTTCGACGCGGCCCTGGCCAAGATCGACACCCGAATCCGACGATACAAGCGCCGGCTGAAGAGCCACTCGGCCGCGGCGACGGCCAAGCAGGTCGAGAACGCCGCGATGTTCGTCCTCCGGGCCCCCGACGCCGAGGGCGCCGAGGATCATGACTGGGATGTGGATATCGACCACCCGACGGGCGCGCCCGCGGCGATGGTCATCGCGGAAACCCAGGCCGCGCTCAAGACAATGACTGTTTCCATGGCTGTCATGGAACTGGACTTGACCGGCTACCCGGCAATCGTGTTTAGGAACGCCGCCCACGGCGGATTGTCCGTGGTCTATCGGCGTCCAGACGGAAATATCGGCTGGATCGATCCCGAACGCACGAAGTCGCTGAACGGGCACGGGTCTCCCGCGAGCTAACTGGACCGTGTCGGGCCCGGGGGCGTCGTCGGCGGACACGCGGCGACGGCGCCAAGGCGGTCGACAACGAGCGAGCGTTAGAAGTCCATGACCATTGGCGATCTTCTGGATCCGGGAGCGGTGGCGCTGCGCGCCGGCGCGCCCGGCAAGCGCCAGGCGCTTTCGTTGGTGGCCGACGTCGCCGCCCGCGTCCTGGGCGTCGACGCCGACGCAACCCTCGAAGGACTGATCGAGCGCGAGGCGGCCGGCTCCACCGGCGTGGGCGAAGGGGTGGCCATCCCGCACGCGCGTCTCGATGGGCTGGATCGCATGCGCGCGGTCGTCGTCAGGCTTGACACGCCCGTCGCGTTCGACGCCCTGGACGACAAGCCCGTCGACCTTATCGTGGCGTTGTTGGCGCCGCGGGACGCCAGCGCGCTGCACCTGCGAGCGCTGGCGCGTGTGGCGCGGCTGCTGCGTCAGCCCGAAGTCCGCGCGGCCCTGCGCCAAGCGCGCTCGGCCGACGCGATCTACGTGTTGCTGACCCAGGAAACGGCCGGCGCCGCGGCCTGACGGCCGCGATCTGACCTCCGCGATCCCAGCCTCTCCGATCAGTGCACCGACACGGGCGCCAGTTCATGGGCCAGGGCGGCGGCGATGGCGGTGTCGCGGTCGATCATGACAGCCAGACGCGCGCCATCGGCGCGGCAGACCGCATAGAGGGTCTGGTCCGGCGACAGATTGAAATCCTGCACGCCTTCGGGGACGTCAGCGAGGATTTCGGCGGCCTTGATTGGCCGCACATAGACGAGGTCGGGCGCGCCAAGGGCCGCGAAAGCCTCGCTCGTGAAGAGCACGCTGTGGTGGGTGTTGGGCGTCATGATGACCACCTCCTTCATTTAGGGAACGCGCCTTTCTCCGGCCGGTTCAGAGCCGGGTCGGCGAGAGGCGAGTTCCGCGCGGCGTTCAGCCCGCGCTACGGATCGGAATTCTCTTGATCAGGCGCTCGGGTTCGGGCCTGGCGAGGTCGATGTGCAGGAGGCCGTGTTCCAGCGTCGCCGCGGTCACCTCCATGCCCTCGGCGAGGACGAAGGTGCGGACGAAGCCCCGGGCGGCGATCCCCCGGTGCAGGAAGGCCCGCTCGGCCTCCGAACGACCGTCGGCGCTGTCGCGCTTGCCGGCGACGACCAGTTGGCCGCCCTCGACCGTCACATGCAGCTGTTCAGGTGAGAAGCCCGCGACGGCCAGGGTGATGCGCACGCCATTCTCGGCCTGCTCGACATTGTAGGGCGGATAGCTCTCCGCCGCGGCCTTGGCGGCGCGCTCTATCAGGTCTCGGGTGTGTTCGAAGCCCAACAGAAACGGGCTGTCGAACAGGATCGTCCGGGTCATCGCGAAGTCCTCGCTCAAGCGACTTCGTTCGCGGAGACAAACCCGAGGATCGGCGCAAATCCCCACGACACGGAACCAGAGATGGCGACCGTGGACGGAGGGTTCAAGAGGGCGTGGGGAGGTGTGGCGCCCAGACCCAGAAACAGGCCCGGAAATGGACAAGGCCCGGACGTTTCCGTCCGGGCCTTGATGGTGGAGCTAAGCGGATGCTCAGCAGCGTTGGCGGACGCTTGGTCGTGACCGTCTTGGACGGTCTGCGATTCAGCGTTCGGGTGCGCGTCGTTGGACATCTGGAACTCGTCGACTCGGATGATGGCCAAGGCTGGAGAACCTTGGTGGCCCCGGTCAACGGATGTCCGGTCAGGCTGGCTCGACGCTGGCGCCACGGTCGGGAACGGCCCCCATCGAGCGTTTAATGCGCTGGACGCTGGCGGTGGACACGCCGGTAGCCCGGGCTACCGCACGGATTGACCGTCCGGCCCGCAGGCCCTGCTCGACCTTTTGGACGCGGATCGGCGGGATGGTTGGCCGACCGAGCCGAACGCCTTTGGACCGTGCGCGTTCGAGGCCGGACATCACTCTCGCCCGGATCATGGAGCGCTCGAACTCCGAGAAGACCGACAATAGCCCGAAGACCATGCGGCCGTGGGTCGAGGTCGAGTTCAGCGCCTGCTGGTGGAGGAACAGGTCACAGCCATGAGCCTGTAGTTCTTCGAGGAAGGCGACCAGATCGGAGAGGGAGCGTCCCAGACGGTCCACCGACCATGCAGCGACCATGTCCACCTCACGCCTCGCCACGGCCTTCAGGAGGGCGTCATAGCCCGGCCTTTGCGACCTCCCCTTGGCGCCGCTGATCCCCTCGTCTGCGAACGTGTGGACGATGGTCCATCCCGACCGTTGGGCGACCTCGGTCAGGGCGAT
>NZ_DATFAV010000077.1:0-8517 GCF_035254145.1 Caulobacter sp.
CGCAGCATCAGCCCCCCCTTGACGAAACGACCAGTGACTGGCGTTCGAGTAATCCCTGCGTTTCCTACGGAGTCCGTCCAGCTAACTTCGTGGACGAACGAAATCTGGTCGCCCTCAATGGTCGCGGGGAGCGTCTCGCCGCCGTAGCACGACCCCTCGCATAGCTCGAACTCGACCGTGCTTTTGGGGCCTTGATGCACGTCGATACGAAAGCCGAGGTAGTCATCGGCCTCGGCGATATATTTCAGGTCCGTATAGAAGCCCGAATGGTCGCGTTCGACTGCGGCGGTCGAGAGTCCGACGCACGCGCTGAAAATCAGAGCGATAAAGAACCGCAACAGCATGGACGAACCTTGGCTGAACACTCCAAGACCCGCAACTGAAGGTTACGCTCCGCCCGCCATGTAGTCGTAGACGTCGGCCGCGCGAGTCACCTGGATGGCGATGCGGTCGTCGCTGATCTGGATTTCGCCGCGCGCGATCGGGTGGTTGTTGGCCAGGATCCAGACCTCGTCATTGGTCTTGGCGTCCAGCGGGATCACCGCGCCGCGGCCCATGCGCAACAATTGTTGCATGGGGAGGATCGACCGACCGAGCAGGACGGAGATCTCGACATTGACGGCGTTGACCTGGCTCACGAAGTAAGGCCCCTGAAACTGACACACGCGACCGCTCGGGTCGCCGCGTCTTAGATTGCAAGATTAGGGCCGTATGCTTGCGCTCCCGTTAAATGCTGAAAATGCTGAACTTCCGACCATGAGGCGCGATGACGCGGCGCCGGTGGGGTGGGCGGTTTCGACCGACTACGTCGATTACCCGGCAGCCGTTGCCGCCATGGAGGCGCGGGCCGCGGCGATCGCCGATGGAACGGCGGGCGAGCTGGTCTGGCTGCTGGAGCATCCGCCGCTCTACACCGCCGGCGTGTCGGCCAAGGCCACGGATCTGCTGGCGCCAGACCGTTTTCCGGTGTTCGAGAGCGGACGCGGCGGCCAGTTCACCTATCATGGTCCCGGCCAGCGCGTGGCCTATGTGATGCTGGATCTGACCAAGCGCGGGCGCGACGTGCGCGCCTTCGTCGCGGCGCTGGAAGCCTGGATCATCGACGCCCTGGCCGCCTTCAACGTCACCGGCGAGCTGCGCGACGGCCGGGTCGGCGTCTGGGTCGAGCGCAAGGGTCCCGGCTGGAGCCGCGAGGACAAGATCGCCGCCATCGGCGTCAAGCTGCGCAAGTGGGTCAGCTTCCACGGGATCAGCCTGAACGTGGAGCCGGATCTTTCCCACTTCTCGGGCATCGTGCCTTGCGGCCAGACCGAGCACGGCGTGACCAGCCTTGTGGACCTGGGCCTGCCGGTCACGCTGGACGAGGCGGACGCGGCGTTGAAGGCGAGTTTTACGAAGGTGTTCGGGCCGGTCGAGGACGCCGCGGCGCCCGTTTAAAATCCCTCTCCCGTGGGGAGAGGTTTTTCAGATCGAAATCGTCTTCAAGGGGTTCGGTCCATAGCGGTTGGCGCCCTGCTCGCCGCCCATGACGCCAAGCTCGACCACCGCCCAGGCGATCACCAGGCAGAACATGAAGTCCAGAACGTGCTCGGGCTGAGGCCAGACCGCGATCACGGCCATCAGGATCAATAGCGCCCACCAGCCCGACCGACCGCGATCGTGCAGACGCTTTGACAGCACGCAGGCGCCCGAGAACAACAAGGCCGGATAGACCAGCCAGCCGGTCAGCCAGTGCAAGGTGAAGCCGGCGATCGCCTCATAGAGCACCGCCACGCCGATCAGCACCCCGGCCGCGACCAGGAACGGCGTGCGCGCCAGCCTGCCGTTCGACGACAGGAACAGCTCCGCCCACTCGCTACGTTCGCTCATGCTCGCCTTTGCTCCGACTCGGCTCGCGCCCAATCTAAGCGCGGCTTCAGGCGAACTCCACCAGCACCTCATCCGCCGCGACCGGGTCGCCGCCCTTGGCGTTGACGGCTTTGACCACGCCGTCGCGCTCGGCGCGGATGATGTTCTGCATCTTCATGGCTTCGAGGACGCAGACCACCTCGCCCTCGCGGACCTGCTGGCCGGCCGTGACGTCCATCGAAACGACGAGGCCCGGCATCGGCGACAGCACCAGCTTGGAGGTGTCGGCCGCCTGCTTCTCGGGCAGCTTGTCATGGAGCTCGGCCGAGCGCGGCGTCAGGACCAGCACCCGGGCCTTGGCGGCGCGGTGGCGGATGGTGAAGCCCTCGGCGGCGGGGGCGACCTGGACCGTGAAGGCCTTGCCGTCCAGCAGCGCCTTGAACACCGCCTTGCCCGGACGCCAGTCGATGTCGCTCAGGGTCAGGACGCGCCCTTCGTCGAGCAGTTCGACGGTGATGTCGCCCTCCCCGGCCACCTTGACCCGGTGCTTGGCGTGGCCGACCGACACCACCCATTCGTCGCGCGGCGCGCCGGCCAAGCCCGTGGCGAACGAGCGGGCGCGCGCGGCGTAGACCCGCTGCATCGCCGCGCCCACCGCGATCAGGATGTCCAGCTGTTGGGCGGTCGGCTCGACGCCCTGGAAGCCGTCGGGGAATTCGTCCTTGATGTAGCTGGTCGCCAGATGGCCCGAGCGGAACCGCGCCTCGTCCATCACCGCGGCCAGGAACGGGATGTTCTGGCCCAGGCCCTCGATGTGGAAGTCCTCCAGCGCCCGGCCCATGCCGTCGATCGCCGCGATCCGGGTCGGGGCCCAGCTGCACAGCTTGGAGATCATCGGGTCGTAGTACATCGAGATCTCGTCGCCCTCGCGGACGCCGGCGTCGTTGCGGACCGTGTAGCCGTCCTTCTGGCCCTCCGCCGGCGGGTCGTAGCGAACCAGGCGGCCGATCGAGGGCAGGAATTTGCGGTACGGGTCCTCGGCGTAGATGCGGCTTTCGATGGCCCAGCCGTTGATCGAGAGATCCTTCTGCTCGAAGGCCAGCTTCTCGCCCCAGGCGCTGCGGATCATCTGCTCGACCAGGTCCAGGCCCGTGATCAGCTCGGTGACCGGATGCTCGACCTGCAGGCGGGTGTTCATCTCCAGGAAGAAGAAGCTCTTGTCCTGGCCGGCCACGAACTCGACCGTGCCGGCGCTGTCGTAGCCGACGGCCTTGGCCAGGGCGACGGCCTGGGCGCCCATGGCGTTGCGGGTCGCCTCGTCCAGCAGCGGCGACGGGGCTTCCTCGATGACCTTCTGGTTGCGGCGCTGGATCGAGCACTCGCGCTCGAACAGGTGGACGACGTTGCCGTGCTTGTCGCCCAGCACCTGGATCTCGATGTGGCGCGGGCTTTCGATGAACTTCTCGATGAAGATGCGGTCGTCGCCGAAGCTGGCCTTGGCCTCGGCGCGGACCGCCGGGAAGCCCTCCTCGACGTCCTGGCGGGTCCAGGCGACACGGATGCCCTTGCCGCCGCCGCCGGCCGAAGCCTTGATCATCACCGGATAGCCGATCTGCTCGGCGATCTTCACCGCCTCGGCCGTGTCGGCGATCTCGCCGATATGGCCCGGCACGCAGGAGACACCGGCCTTTTGAGCGAACTTCTTGCTCTCGATCTTGTCGCCCATGGCCGAGATGGCCTCGGGGTTGGGACCGATGAACACGATGCCCTCGTCGGCGCAGCGCTGGGCGAAACCGGCGTTCTCGGACAGGAACCCGAAGCCCGGGTGCAGCGCCTGCGCGCCCGTCTGCTTGCAGGCGGCGATGATCTTGTCGGCGACCAGATAGGACTGATTGGCCGGCGACGGACCGATATGCACCGTCTCGTCGGCCATCTCGACAGCCAGGCTGCCGGCGTCGGCGTCGGAATAGACCACCACCGTCGCGATCCCCAGGCGGCGGCAAGTCTTGATGACGCGGACAGCGATCTCGCCCCGGTTGGCGATCAGGATTTTCGTGAACATGGCAACTTCCGCCCGACGTTTTGTGCTTTGCAGCATGGCCTATCAGGCCGCGTCGGGTTTGCAAGCCTCCCCTTACGGCGCTAAACCAGCGCCGGGGATATGACACCGGTTACCAAAACCAGCGCCCCGCCGGAGGAGACGGTTCGTATGAAGGCGACTTTCCTGGGCTCGGCCTGCGCCCTGATCCTGGCCCATGCGGCGGCCGCCGCCGAAGGACCGACGAGCGAGCCCGCGCTGCTGTTCAAGGTCTCGGGCGACAGGGGTCTGACGGCCGATGTCGCCGCCGGCGATCCGATCCCCAATTTCGCCGACAAGGTCGCGCCGGTCGCCGGCAAGTCCGGCCAGGGCTTCCACGCCGAGGACGACGGCGTCGTCTCTTGGAACGCCCCCGGCAACATCCAGGCCCAGCGCGGGACCCTCTCCTTCTTCTGGCGGTCAGGCTATCCGGTCGGCGTCGCGCCGTTCGTGATCTTTCGCGTCGGCTATGCGGACCACTCCAGCTGGGACATGGCGTTCCTGCGCATCGACTGGAACGGCCACGGCTTCGACGCCTTCGTCACCGACAACGGCCTCTCGCGCACCCGCGTCTCGTTCAAGGTCGACAAGATCCCGGCCGCCGACGTCTGGACGCACCTGGCCTTCACCTGGGACGAGACCACCGGCGTCCAGCTCTATGTCGACGGCAAGCTGGCCGCGAGGAAGGAGGCCAAGGCCGTCTATGACGCTGGCCTCGACCAGTTCGGCGTCGCCGGCCGGGTGATCGCCCCGCATCAGGTGCAGAGCCGCTACAACTTCACGCGCGGCGGCGACCTGGACGAGCTGCAGGTCTACGACCGTCCGCTGGGCGCCGCGGCCATCGCCGCCCTGGCCCGGAACGAAGCCCCCACCGCCGAGGCTCCGGTCCCGACCCTGGCCGATCCGGCCGTCCACGCCGCCTGGAAGCAACGCTACGGCTGGAACCTCGCCTCCCCTCCTTTGCTGACCGACGCCCAGACCACGATCCGCAAGGTCGAGTTCGCCGACGCCAAGGACATCAAGGAATGGATGTGGCGGGCCAACGACGGCATCCAGGAGACCACCTGGCCCGGCGTCTACAACCGCTCGCGCCTGCCCGGCCGTAACGACTACTTCCAGCTGCCCGACTGGAACGTCTATGTCGACGGCGGTAAGGCCCTGACGCTCACCCTGCCCGACGAGCCGATCAACCGCCTGGAGATCCAGGGACCGGCCTATGGCGACCTGAGCTGGACCGCCCCGGGAGTAAGCAAAGCCGGCGACAAGGCCGCCAGCGTCGGGACCCGCGCCAAGGATCAGGCGCGCACGGTCACCACCTTGGCCCAGCCGCTGAAGGGCGGTGTCCTGACCTTCACCAATGTGGCCCAGGAGACCCCGATCCAGGAGATCTGGGCCTATAACGTCTCCGCCGGCGCCGAGCCGAAGGACGCCTTCAAGATGAGCTACACGGTCCGCGCCGACGTGGCGCCGGACTATCTGAACCTCTCGGACCTGAACGCCTATATCGCCGGCCGTCACCCGGCGGGCGAGCGCGCCACGGTCGTGGCCATTCCGGAAAGCGCCCCCAGCCGCCCGCGTCCGGCGAGCGACCTGACCGCGCCGGGCCTGCCGATCGTCCACGTGCTGATCCCGTCGGGCTTCGGCGACGCGCCGGCCGCCAGACCCCTGGCCCGCAACTGGGCCTATGGCTGGGAGAACGCCCGCGACGGCCTGGACGGCGTGGCCATCGACATTCCCGCCCTGCCTGGCGCGGCCGGGACAGTGATCCCGCTGAACATCCAGGTGAAGGACCCGATCTGGCCGGGCCGAAACATGATTGACGTCAGCATTTCGGTGAAGACTGGCGAAGCCCGCACCGTCTGGCTGGACATGCGCGACCGCATCCTCACGGCCGATAGCCTCTATCTGACCATCGCCGCCGACAGCACCGAGTTCGGTCCCAAGGCCCTGGACGGCGCCAAGATCCGCCTGGTCCTGAAGGACCGCGACAAGGCCAAGGTCGAGCACGTCGCCGACCGCCTGAACCAGGTGAAGGACAACTGGGCCTTCCTTGTCGAGGAGCACACCACCTCCAAGCGCCAGGGCCTCTATCGCCGCCTCTACGCCGACATTACGGACCTGCTGCGCGTCGATCCCGACAACCAGATCGGTCGCGAGTACTGGGGCGACATCACCTATGGCAGCCAGGGCTGGCCGGCCTTCGAGCAGCCCAAGCCCGCGGACGACACCCCGCTGTGGGCCTTCCGCCAGACGGAAGACCTGAAGCTGGTCTCCAAGTTCATCAACTGGTGGATCGACGAGCGTCAGGCCGACTTCGGCGACTTCGGCGGCGGGCTGTCGGACGACACCGACCTGCTGCAGCAATGGCCGGGCGTGGCCCTGATGGGCGTCCAGCCCGACAAGCTGACGCATTCGCTGAACCGCCTGACCGACGCGGTCTACAAGAACGGCATGTTCACCGATGGCCTGTCGACCATCGTCACCGACGAACTTCATGCCTATGAGGAGGGCATCAACTCCAATTCGGAGGCGATGTACGTCAACTACGGCGACCCGCTGGCGGTCGAGCGACTGTTCACGACGGTGAAGGCCCTGCCCCGCATCGTCGACAAGAACCCGGCCGGCCACGTCCACTTCAACACCAACTGGTACAGCGGCAAGATCTCGTATCGCGAGGGCCCGTGGGAGTGGCAGAAGCCGTATTCGTTCGGCGTCGTCCATCCGTCGATCCTGATCAGCGACTACAACGGCGATCCGACGGCGCGCGACACCGTCATCGGCCTGGCCGACGGCTACCTGGCCCACGTCAGCAAGAAGGACGGCTCCTATCCGAACGAGATCAATTGGCGCACCGACGCCGAACGCGGCGGCACGGTGCTGCAAGGCTCGGGCGCGGATGGTCCGTTCCAGGTGTTCTGGGCGGCCTATCGCCTGACAGGCGACCAGAAATACCTGGCGCCGATCAACTGGCGGATCTCCAAGGCGGGCCTCAAGTCGCTGGGGGCGATCAACGAAAACGCTCTGACGGCGATGAACCTCGCCGCCGCCAACAAGGACGCGCTGGTCAAGGCGGCGGCCAAGGGCGGGGCCTTCGAGCGCTACGCCGCCTGGTCCCTGACTGGCGACAAGAAGTATCTGGAGGATCTCTACGCCAGTGAGATCCAGTGGAACGCCCAGCACATGTACATGCACACGGAAGGCCACTGGTGGTCGGATCGTGTCGAGCTGCCGTCCGACATGCTGCAACGCTCGCGCCTGGGCGGGATCGCCAACAAGCGCAGCCAGATGACGCCTGGCCACGTGGTCTCCTGGCGCTTCGACAACGCCGACGGCACGGATGTGGCGTTGCTGGTCAAGGACGCGACCCAGACCGGCTTCAAGGTCATCGCCTATAACCTGACCGACAAGCCGGTGACGGCGACCATGACCGGCTGGAACGTCGCGGCCGGCCAGTGGAGCCTGACCGAGGGCCTCGACGCCAATGGCGACGACGTCATCGACGGCCCGGCCCAAGCCCGCTCGGTCGCCTTCGAGCGTAGCCTGGGGGCCAAGGTCACCCTGGCCCCGCGCCAGACCAGCGTCATCGACATGAAGCTCGTCACGGCTGGCGACGATCCGGCCAAGCGCGCCGATCTGGGCGTTGGTCGCGGCGACGTGGTGGTGAAGGGTTCCGCCATCACCGCCAAGGTCCACAGCCTCGGCGCCCAGGACGCGCAGGCGGCCAGGCTGGAGCTGGTCGACGAGTCGGGCAAGGTGCTGGGCAGCGCCGCCGTCCCCGCCCTCAAGGCGCCGCTCGACTTGCTGCCGAAGACCGCTTCGGTGAAGCTGAAAATCCCGGCCGGGGTGAAGACCCAGGGCCTGCGGGTCAGGATCGTCACCAGCCAGGCCCAGAACACCCGCTTGAACGACGAGGTCGTGCTGCCATGAGAAAGACCTTCGCCCTGATCGCCGTCGGACTTTCCTTGACGGGGAGCCTGACCCTGGCCGCCGGCCCGGCGCTGGCCCAGACCGCCTCGGCGCCGACGCCCGCGCCGCAGCCGTCCTATTCGGCGCGGGTGATCACCCTGGCCGAGGCCAAGATCGTGGTCGCCGCCGCCGAGGCGGAGGCCCGCAAGAACGGCTGGACCATGGTCATCGTCGTGCTCGAGCCAAATGGCCAGCCGGTCCTCTCCGAGAAGATGGACGGCACGCAGTACGGCTCGAACGAGGTGGCGCTGAAAAAGGCCCAAACCTCGGCCAACTTCCGCCGCCCGACCGCGTACTTCCAGGAGGCGGTCAAGAGCGGCACGCTGAACGCCATCTTCACCGGCGCGACGGCGGTCGAGGGCGGTGAACTGGTGCTGGTCGACGGCAAGATCGTCGGCGCCATCGGCGTCTCGGGCGGTTCGGCCGCCCAGGACGGGATCGTGGCCCGGGCCGGCGCCGCCGCGCTCAGGTGAGCGACTTCAGATAGGTCCTGAACTGGGCCATGGTCATCAGCCGGGCGGGGTCGGCCAAGGCGCCGCCTGGATCGTTCTTGCGGTTCGGCGCGACCTCGTCGTGGCCGAACACCCGGTCGAGGCTGAAGCTCGCCGGGAAGGTCTTGGCCAGGT
>NZ_DATFAV010000078.1:0-8757 GCF_035254145.1 Caulobacter sp.
CCCTGGAACCGCATCGGGAAGCCGTGGTCGTTGATCGCCTGAACGGCGCGCGACAGGGTGACGACGCCGCCGCCGTCCTTGGGCGGAGCCGAGGAGTGGCCGCCGGTGGCCGGGGCCACGACCTTCATGGTCGCATAGCCCTTCTCGGCCGTGCCGATGATGGCGGCCGGCTTGCCGGTGACCGGGTGGTCGGCGACCACGGCCATGCCCTCGTCCAGCACGAACTGGGCCTTCACGCCTCGCGACTTCAGCAGGGCGGCGGCGGCCCGCGCCCCGACGCCGCGCACCTCCTCGTCATGGCCGCTGACCACGATGACGGTGCGGACCGGCTTGAAGCCGCTGGCGGCCACGGTCTCCAGCGCTTCGAACAGCGTGACCAGCGAGCCCTTGTCGTCGATCGAGCCCCGGCCCCAGACCGCGCCGTCGGCGACCACGCCGTCGAACGGCGGGTGAGTCCAGGCGCCCTCGCTGCCCGCCGTCACCGGCACCACGTCCTGGTGAGCCATCAGCACGATCGGCGGCAGGGCGGGGTTGGAGCCCGCCCAGGTGTAGACCAGGGTGTGCTCGGCGATGACCTCGCGGGTCATGACCTTGTGCGCCTGCGGATAGGTGGCCTGCAGCCAGGCGTGAAGCTTGTCCCACTCGGCCGGCTGGTCCTCGGCCCTGTCCTGGTGGCTGACGGTCTGGAAGCGGACGGCTTGGGACAGATGGTCGGCGGCCTTGGCGACGTCGACCGGGCGGGCCGGGGCCAGCTTGATCTCCGCGGGATCGACCTGGGCGGGCGCCTTGAACGTCGCCGTCCGCACGGCCACCACGGCCGTGACCGCCAGCACCAGGCCCACGGCCGTCAGCGCGGTCTTACCACCCCAACCCATCTTACTCTCCCCCGTGATCTCCCCCCGAGATCAGGCCGCGACTGTGCGGCCGGGCGGGGCGGCTGGCAATCCCGCTCTTTCGAAACGCGAGGCGTCGAAAGTTATCCACAGGGGTGGGATGCTCCACCGCATCGCGGGGGAGCTGTCGCCCCCGGGACCGACCGAAGGTCGGCCCGAGGATAAACTCCGCGACCGAGGGGGCTAACGCGGCTTGCGTTCAGCTTGCCCCCTCCGGCCCTCTGGGCCACCTCCCCCGAAACGCGGGGAAGGATCCCAATCCCCGTCCCTTTCAGAACGAAGTGCCAGAAAATCAACCGCTTACAGGAAAACGCAGGTTTCTTATCCCCGGCCTCCGGCGCGGCCTCAAGCTGTTCGCATGACCCAAGCCACCGCTCAGACCTGGTGCGACCGCCTGCAAGCCAAGCTGATGGCCGCCCTCGACGCCGCCTGGGAGACGATCGCGGCCAGCGACGATCCCGCCCTGATCCGCAAGGCCCGCGACAAGGCCAAGGCCTGCGGCGAGATCGCCGCCCAGGCCCGCAAGGTCGCGGCGATGACGCCGACGGCCAGGCCGTCCCGCCCCGACGGACGGCTTTCCGAGGCCTTTCCGCCGGTCGGCGGCGGCCTCGAGCCCCGTCCGACCCGGGCGATCGACCGCCTGAAGGGCGGATCGCGCGGACGATTGTAGGGCGGGAAGTCCTTCGCGCTCTAGAAGACGAACTCGGCCGTTCCGGGCGGCGCGGTCTGGGCGACCAGCGCCAGGTCCTCGACGCTCCAGGCGCAGGCGTTGCGAATCCGCAGCCGCGAGCCCTGGTACATGTTGTCGGCGAATTCCAGCACCTCCGCCGCGCTGTAGGCGGTCGCGTCAAGCTCGAAGCCGCCTCCTGCCTTCGCGATTGCGGTCAGTTCCGCCACGGTCGGTCCCGCCATTGACTTGCCCTCTCGGCGCGCCGGTCGAGAGCCCCCCATGGGCTTCCCGGCGAGCATGGCGGCGACAGTGCCAGCTCGGGTTGAGTATTTGGTAAATTAGCGAGGGGATGGTTCATGGGACCGCCCCTCCTCCCCCGAACAGGGGGAGGAGAACCCGACCAGGTCCGCTCCGCTACAGAGCGCCGCTCAGTTCCTGCACTTCCTCGAAGGTGCGCAGGCCGGGGCGCTGGGCGCAGACCAGGACGCCCATGTTGCCGGGCAGGTGCTGGTTGGCCAGCATCTTCTCGTGAGCGGCCGGGATGTCGTTCCAGGGGAAGACTTCCGACAGGCACGGGTCGACGCGGCGGTCGATGACCAGCTGGTTGGCGGCGCTGGCCTGCATCAGGTTGGCGAAGTGCGACCCCTGCACGCGCTTCTGGCGCATCCACAGGAAGCGGGCGTCCATGGTCAGGTTGAAGCCGCTGGTGCCGGCGCAGATCGTCACCATGCCGCCGCGTTTGACGACGAACACCGAGACGGGGAAAGTGGCCTCGCCAGGGTGCTCGAACACCATGTCGACGTCCTTGTTGCCCGTGATCTGCCACAGGGCTTTGCCGAACTTGCGGCTTTCCTTCATGTAGTCGTTGAACTCGGGGCCGTTGACCTTGGGCAGCTGACCCCAGCAGTTGAATTCGTTGCGGTTCAGCACCGCCTTGGCGCCCATCGACAACACGAACTCGCGCTTGTCCTCGGAGCTGACCACGCCGATGGCGTTGGCCCCGGCCACGGCGGCCAGCTGCACGGCGAAGACGCCAAGGCCGCCCGAGGCGCCCCAGACCAGCACGTTCTGGCCGGGCTTCAGCTCATGCGGCTTGTGGCCGAACAGCATGCGATAGGCGGTCGCCAGCGTCAGGGTGTAGCAGGCGCTTTCTTCCCAGGTCAGGTGCTGGGGGCGCGGCATCAGCTGGCGCGACTGCACCCGGCAGAACTGGGCGAAGCTGCCGTCCGGCGTCTCATAGCCCCAGATGCGCTGGCTGGGCGAGAACATCGGGTCGCCGCCGTTGCACTCCTCGTCGTCGCCGTCGTCCTGGTTACAGTGGATGACGACCTCGTCGCCCAGCTTCCAGCGCTTGACCTTCTTGCCCACCGCCCAGACGATGCCCGAGGCGTCGGACCCGGCGATGTGGAAGGGATGCTTGTGGGCGTCCAGCACGCTGATCGGCTCGCCCAAGGCGGCCCAGACGCCGTTGTAGTTGACGCCAGCCGCCATCACCAGCACCAGCACCTCGTCCTCGCCGATCTCCCAGGTGGGGACCACCTCGACCTGCATGGCGGTGGACGGCTTGCCGTGGCGCTCCTTGCGGATGCTCCAGGCGTACATGTTTTTGGGCACGTGGAAGGCCGGCGGGATCTCGCCGATCTCGTAGAGGTCCTTCAGCACGGGCTTGTCTTGGATAGCCATTGGCGTCGCGGTCATCATCTCACTCCCCGTTCCTTCTGCGCTGCAACAACGCGAGAAGGTCAATCTCGTCTGCGCGCCCGCCGGTCGAAGCGGGTATTTCGCTCCGCCAGGGGGTCGTTTTGTGGGTTCCGAGAGGAAAAATCACCCCGGAAGTCGCCTAGGCTGAGACAACTGTTTGAAACTGGCAAGCGGAATCTTGTGCGGCGCAGCATCGCGCCGGGGAAGGCTTGCCGAACTCGCCCAGCTGAGCCAGCGTTGCCGCATGATCCACGCCTCCCGCCCCGAACCCGAAATCGTCCTGATCGAGCTGGACGTCGCCCCCGCCAACGTCCTGGCCATGGCCGAACGCGTCCGCCTGCTGGACGCCTTCGACGCGGTCGAGGCCGATGGGGCGGTGCGGGCGGCGGTGCTGGCCGGCCGCAACGGCGCGTTCTGCACGGGCGATGATCTGGCCGAGTCGCTGACCCGAGACGTCGAGGCCCAGACGGCGGCGATCCTGAACTTCCTGGCGATGTGCGACCGGGTGGCCGCGGCCCGCGTCCCGGTGATCGCGGCGATCGACGGCTGGTGCATCGGCGGCGGGCTGGAGCTGGCCCTGGCGGCCGACATCCGGCTGTGCAGCGACCGCGTCCACTTCGCCTGTTCGGCGGTGCGGATGGGGCTGACGGCCTCGGCCGAGCGGCTCGTGAAGCTGGTCGGGGAGAGCCGCGCCAAGCCGCACCTGCTGACCGGCGCGCCGTTCGACGCCCGGCGGGCCCTGGCCGACGGGATCGTCGCCGACGTCCTTTCGCCCCCGGCCCTGCTGCCCGAGGCGTTGTCCATGGCGCGGGTGATCGCGTCCCGCGCGCCCCTGGCCGTGGCGGCGACCAAGCGCGTGGCCTCCGGCGCCTCGACCACGCGGACCGAGATCCCGGCCCTGGCCGCCAGCGCCGACCACGCCGAGGCCCGCGCGGCGTTCATGGAAAAGCGCGAGGCGGTGTTCGAGGGGCGGTAGGGGAGACTCCCTCTCTCTGAGAGAGAGGGAGGGGCCCATCGCGCAGCGATGGGAGGGTGAGAGGTTACACCCGCCCAGAACGAAGCGCGGCGAGGACCATGTCCATCGTGCCGCCGGGATCGGCCAGAACCTGCTCGTTGCGCAGTCTCAACACCGTGTAGCCGTACAGCTCCAGCGCCTCGGTGCGACGCGCGTCGTGGTCTTCTCGCCCATCATGGACAGGACCATCGAGCTCGACGATCAGTTTGGCTGCTTCGCAAACAAAATCGGCGATGTAGCGGTCGATTGGAACCTGTCTAAGGAACCTGAACCCACCTAGGCGGCGGTTGCGCAAGATGGCCCAGAAGACCTTCTCCGCCAGGGTTTGGTCGCGCCGCAGGCGGCGGGCTTGGGCGATTTTGTCCATGACGTCAGCATGGATGCGCGCCTAGCGGTCGCCAACGGAAGGAATTGGGATTTTCCGGTGGAGGTGAAACCTCTCACCCTCCCACCGCCTGCGGCGGCGGGCCCCTCCCTCTCTCAAAGAGAGAGGGTTCCAGGCTCTTCCAGTTTCGCACCCGCGAAACGCATATTGCATCGCAGCAAATCCCGGATCATGATCGGCGATAATCAAGAATAAGTTCCCGGGAGCGACCATGACCGACAAGCCGTACCAGCACGCGCCCGATCCGCCGTGGATCTTCCGCACCTATGCCGGGCACTCGACGGCGGAGAAGTCGAACGCGCTCTATCGGGCCAACCTGGCCAAGGGCCAGACGGGCCTGTCGGTGGCCTTCGACCTGCCCACCCAGACCGGCTACGATCCCGACCACATCCTGGCGCGGGGCGAGGTCGGCAAGGTCGGGGTGCCGATCAGCCACCTGGGCGACATGCGCCAGCTCTTCAGCGAAATCCCGCTGGAGAAGATGAACACCTCCATGACCATCAACGCCCCGGCCGCCTGGCTGCTGGCGATGTACGTGGCCCTCGCCGACGAACAGGGGGCCGATCGCCGCCTGTTGCAGGGCACGACCCAGAACGATCTGATCAAGGAATATCTGTCGCGCGGCACCTACATCTTCCCGCCGGGCCCGAGCCTGCGGCTGATCGGCGACATGATCGCCTGGTGCTATCGCGAGGTTCCCAAGTGGAACCCGATGAACGTCTGCAGCTACCACCTGCAGGAGGCCGGGGCGACGCCGGAGCAGGAGCTGGCCTTCGCGCTCGCCACCGCCATCAGCGTGCTCGACACCGTCAAGGCCGGCGGCCAGGTTCCCGACGAGGACTTCGAGATCGTCGCCTCGCGCATCAGCTTCTTCGTCAACGCCGGGGTGCGGTTCGTCACCGAGCTGTGCAAGATGCGCAGCTTCACCAAGCTCTGGGACCAGATCCTGCTGGAGCGCTATGGCGTGCAGGACAAGAAGGCCCGCCGCTTCCGCTACGGGGTGCAGGTCAACAGCCTGGGCCTGACCGAGCAGCAGCCCGAGAACAACGTCTACCGCATCCTGATCGAGGCCCTGGCCGTCACGCTGAGCAAGGACGCCCGCTGCCGGGCCCTGCAATTGCCGGCCTGGAACGAGGCCCTCGGGTTGCCGCGTCCGTTCGACCAGCAATGGTCGCTGCGCCTGCAGCAGGTGCTGGCCTACGAGACCGACCTCTTGGAATACGAGGACCTGTTCGACGGCTCCCACGTGGTCGAGGCCAAGGTCGCGGAGCTCTCCAAGGGGGCGCTGGAGCAACTGGCGCTGATCGACGAGATGGGCGGGGCCCAGAACGCCATCGACTACATGAAGGCCGAGCTGGTGTCCTCCAACGCCAGACGGGTCCGCTCGGTCGAGACCGGCGACATGACCGTGGTCGGCGTCAACCGCTGGACGGAGACCGAGGCCTCGCCCCTTTCGGCCGGCGAGAGTTCGATCGAGACGGTCGATCCGCGCCTGGAGGCCGACGTCGTCGCCCGCATCAAGGCGTGGCGCGCGGCGCGTGACGCCGGCGCCGTGGAAGCGGCCCTGGCCGATCTGAAGGCCGCCGCCCGCGATGGCCGAAACATCATGGAACCCTCGATTTCCGCCGCCAAGGCTGGGGTCACCACCGGCGAGTGGTCCGGCGCCCTGCGCGAGGTGTTCGGCGAGTATCGCGGCCCGACCGGCGTGGCGGTGGTCGTCTCCACCGGCGAGGCCGAGGACGTCGAGGCGGTCAAGAAGGAGGTCGAGCGCGTCTCCCAGGTATTGGGCCGCACGCTCACCTACCTGGTCGGCAAGCCGGGCCTGGACGGCCACTCCAACGGCGCCGAACAGATCGCGACACGGGCCCGCGCCTGCGGCATGGAGGTCGTCTATGACGGCATCCGCTCGACGCCGGAGGAGATCGTCCGCCGCGCCAAGGAAAGCCGCGCCCACGTGGTCGGCCTGTCGATCCTGTCGGGCTCGCACCTGGATCTGGTGCAGGAAGTCATCCGCGTGATGCGCGCCGAAGGCCTTGGCCACATCCCCGTCGTCGCCGGTGGCATCATTCCGCCCGAGGACGCCCTGATCCTGAAACAGATGGGCGTGGCGCGGATCTACACGCCCAAGGACTTCAAGATCACGGAGATCATGGGGGATGTGGTGAAGCTCGTGGAGGCGTCGGCGCTGGCGGAGGCGTAGAGCCCTACCGCCCCAGCCGCCACGCCGCCGCGAAGCCCACCACCGCCAGCGGGATCAGGGCGGTGAACAGCACCAGGCCCTGGCCGTGGGCCAGGGTCGGGTCGATCCCGTGGCTGAAGCCCAGCAGGTTGGCGATCGCCCCGACCCCGGCCGCGCCCGTGGCGCCGCCGATCAGCTGGGCGGTCGGCACGGCGCCGGAGGCCATGGCCTGCTCCTCGGCCGGGGCGCCGGCGATGGTCCGGCGGGCGATGAAGGCGTGGGCCAGGCCAAAGCCCGCGCCCAGCACGGCGAAGGCCGCGGCGGTCTCGATCATCGTCCCGCGCGCCACCGTCCAGGCGCTGGCCAGGGCGCCCAGCAGGATCACCCCGACTCCCAGTCGCACGAAGCCGCCGTCCTTCCGCGCCGGGACCTTGCCGACCAGCATGGCGCACAGCGTCCAGCCGGCCGCGATGGCGCCGACCACATAGCCGGCCGTCAGGGGCGAGGCGTGGTGGCGGGCCTGGATGAAGGCCGGACCATAGACCGTGAAGCCGATCACCGCCGCCTCGCAGGCGAAGATGGTCAAGAGGCCGAGGCCCGTGGCGGTGGTGAGGTCGGCGGCCGAGGCCGGCAGCAGGCGGTCGTGGGTGCGGGCGTTGGCGGCCAGCATGGCGGCCATGCCCAGGACGCCGCCGAGCGCCAGCACGACGGCCAGGTGGGGCGAGGCGACGATGCCGGCCGCGCCGATCAGGCTGACGGCGATGACCAGCAAGACGAGCTGCAAGGTGGGGATCCGGCCTCGCCCCCGGTCAGCGTGATCGGTCGGCAGCATGACCATCACCGCGCCGACGAAGATGACGGCCTGGACCACGAACATCCAGAACGCCCCCCGCCAGAAGCCGGCGGCGGCGAACAGCCCGCCCAGCGTCGGGCCCAGCAGGGTCGCCGCGCCCCACACGCCGGCCACCGCGCCATAGACGCGCGGCCATAGGTTCTCGGGAAACAGGGCCGTGATCGCGACGTAGCACAAGGCCACCACCGCCCCCGCGCCCAGGCCCTGGACCAGCCGCCCCAGGATGAAGGTGACGAACTCGGGCGCCAGGGCGCTCATCGCGCAGCCGATCGCATAGACCAGGCCCGTCAGCGCCGTCGCCGTCCGCAGGCCCAGCGCCATGGAGAGCTTGCCCGAACAGGCGCCGGCCACGATCGAGCCGGTCAGATAGGCCGCCACCGACCAGCCGAAATAGGCGTAGCCGCCGATGTCGCGGGCGACGCTGGGCATGATCGTCGCCGTCACCAGCGTGTCGGCGGCGTTCAGCCAGATGCCCAGGCACAGCAGGGCGAAGCGAGGGGCCAGGGCCTTGTCGATCAGGCGGGCGGAGGCGGCGGGGCGGTCCATCCCACGCACATGACCGCTTTCGCTCGCCCCGCCAAGCCCGTTGTCGGCTGGAGGGCCAGAGCATTTTCGATGGGTGTGAAACGGTTATCGGACCGAAAAAGGCTCTAGCGCTTCGAAGTAGAGCGCAATCCGCCCATCAGGACGTCGATAGCCCCCTCGGTCGAGCCCGGCGCGACCATGCCCAGCAGCCAAACCCCCTCGATGGCGGCCAGGATGGCGGCCGCGACGCGGCGGCGCTCGGCGGCGTCCGCGAGGTCGAGCTGCTCTTCCAGGCTGGCGATGGCTCCCTCGATCTGCGCCCGGGCGATGGCGGCGAACGGCGCTTCGCCCCGGCCGCCCCGCGCCAGGATGTCGGCCCATACGGCGCGGAACGGGCGCAGGTCGGGCAGGGCCAGAAAGGCGGCGGTGTCGCGCATCACCTGGACCGGCGGGCGGCGCTCGGTGACGCGCGAAGCCCGCAGCACCTCATCCAGCCGTTCCGCCAGCGCGGCGACGGCGGCTTGGACCAGCTCGGC
>NZ_DATFAV010000079.1:0-8859 GCF_035254145.1 Caulobacter sp.
ACGCTGGCAGGATCGCGGTGGTGATCGCGGCGGACCGCGCCAGCCGGACAGCGGCTGGAACCGACCGGGCGGCGACAGCGGCTGGAATCGCGGGGGCGAACGCCCGCAACCGCCCCAGACCCAGCCGCAGGCTCAACCCCAACCGGTCCGTCCCGATGGCGATCGTGACCGCAACCGTGGCGGCGAAGACCGGCGCGGCGACCGCGATCGCGACAACAACCGCTGGGACAATAACCGCGATTGGGGCCGTAACGATAACCGCTGGAACAACGACGGCCGAGGCGGAGACCGCAACGATTATCGCTGGAACGACAATCGCGGCTGGGACCGCAACGACCACCGCCCGTCGGGCGACCGCTATCGCGATCGTGATCGTGGCCGGCCCCACTACGATCGCTACACCTATCGTCCCAGCTTCCATGCGCCGCAGCGCTACCGCGCGCCGGCCTACCGCTATCCGCGCGGCTGGTATGTGCGCAGCTGGTCGTTCGGCGACTATCTGCCGGGCGGCTGGTACGGCAGTTCGTACTATCTCGACGCCTGGCGCTACGGCCTGCCCCAGCCGCCGATCGGCTGCGAGTGGGTGAGGGTCGGCGACAACGCCGTGCTGGTCGACGTCTGGAGCGGCCAGGTCCTGAGCGTCTGGTACGATCTCTTCTGGTGAATGACGACGACGGGGCGGGGGAGCAATCCTCCGCCCCGTTCCCTTTGACGCCGCCGCTCCCTAGATATCGCCGTGACTTGAAGGGGACGCTCATGAAGCCGACCGGGATCGACCACGTGGTGCTCAGGGTGCGCGACCGCGCCGTCGCCGAGGCCTTCTACATGGATGTCATCGGCTGCGTTCTGGAGCGCCGGCAGGACAAGATCGGCATGACCCAGCTGCGCGCCGGCTCCTCCCTGATCGACCTCGTCGAGGTCGACGGCGAGCTGGGTCGGAAGGGCGGCGCGGCGCCAGGCGAGGAGGGCCGCAACCTCGACCACTTCTGCCTCGCCATCGAGAACTTCGACCTGGAGAGGGTCAAGGCCGAGCTGCGCGCCAAGGGCGTCGACCTGGGGGAGGAGGGCGAGCGTCATGGCGCTTCGGGCCTTTCTGTCTCGCTCTATCTGAGGGATCCGGACGGCAACGGATTGGAGCTGCGAGGCTGAGCTCGCGCGCCGTCGCGACGCCTTTTGCGCGCACGAACATGGCGAAGGACCGTGCGAGCCTTTAAAACCGTGTTCGCGAAGGCTTTGGCGTTTCGGCGTTCTGTCGGCTTCACCTTGACGAAACGGCAAAAAAACGCTCAAACGCCCGGCCTTCGTCGCTCGTCCGTTGCGTCGGGCGACCTTGATTGACCAGTCCTGGAGAAAAAACATGCGCGTCTACTACGACCGCGACGCCGACATCGCCCGCATCCTGGACCGGAAGATCGCTATCGTAGGCTATGGCAGCCAAGGCCACGCCCACGCCCTCAACCTTCGTGACTCGGGCATCAAGAACGTGGCCGTCGCCCTGCGCGCCGGCTCGCCGACCGCCAAGAAGGCCGAGGGCGAGGGCCTGAAGGTCATGACGGTGGCCGAAGCCGCCGCCTGGGCCGACCTGATCATGATCCTGGCGCCCGACGAGCATCAGGCCGCGATCTACAAGAACGAGATCGCCCCCAACATCCGTGACGGCGCGGCCCTGCTGTTCGCCCACGGCCTGAACGTCCACTTCGGCCTGATCGAGCCGAAGGACACCATCGACGTCCTGATGGTCGCCCCGAAGGGCCCGGGTCACACCGTGCGCGGCGAGTACCAGAAGGGCGGCGGCGTGCCCTGCCTGATCGCCGTGCACCACAACGCCACCGGCAACGCCCTCGACCTCGGCCTGGCCTACGCCTCGGCCATCGGCGGCGGCCGCTCGGGCATCATCGAGACCAACTTCCGCGAAGAGTGCGAGACCGACCTGTTCGGCGAGCAGGCGGTCCTGTGCGGCGGCACGGTCGAGCTGGTCCGCGCTGGCTTCGAAACGCTGGTGGAAGCTGGCTACGCGCCGGAAATGGCCTATTTCGAGTGCCTGCACGAGCTGAAGCTGATCGTCGACCTCATGTACGAGGGCGGCATCGCCAACATGAACTACTCGATCTCGAACACCGCCGAGTACGGCGAGTACGTCACCGGTCCGCGCATCATCACGCCGGAAACCAAGGCCGAGATGAAGCGCGTGCTGGAAGACATCCAGTCGGGCAAGTTCGTGCGCGACTTCATGCTGGAAAACCAGGTCGGCCAACCCTCGTTCAAGGCGACCCGTCGCCGCTCGGCCGAGCACCAGATCGAGGAAGTCGGCGGTCGTCTGCGCGGCATGATGCCCTGGATCGCCAAGAACAAGCTGGTCGACCAGGCCAAGAACTAAGGCTTTCGGGCTTTCAGACCTCTAGTACCCAAAGCGTAAATCCCGCGAAGCCCTCGGCCCTCCCAAGGCCGGGGGCTTTTCGTTTGTGGCTTGCGCGGCTGGCCCGCGCGCGGAAGAGTTGCGGCGGTTCCGCTTGGGACGAGGGAGAACGACATGAAACGACTGCTCGCCGCCATGGCCGCTGGCGCGGTTCTGAGCGCCGCCGCCGCCCCCGCCTTCGCCGCTGAGGTCGCCTATAAGCTCGATCCGGCCCACACCGAGACCAGCTTCGTCATCGATCGTTTCGGCTTCACCTCCGTGATCGGCCTCTTCGCCCAGTCGGAAGGAACGATCTGGCTGGACGAGGCGGCGCCGGAAAAGTCGCGTGTCGAGGCCACCGTCAATGTCGACAGCCTGCTGACCGCCAACGCGACCCGCGACGAGCACCTGAAGGGCGAACGCTGGCTGAACGCGGCCAAGAACCCGACCATGACCTTCAAGTCGACCAAGGTCGAAAAGACCGGCGACACAACCGCCAAGGTCACTGGCGACCTGACGATCATGGGCGTGACCCAGCCGGCCGTTCTGGACGTCAAGCTGAACAAGATCGGCACGGCGCCCAACAACCAGAAGAAACAGGCCGGCTTCACCATCACCGGCCAGATCAGCCGCAAGGCGTTCGGCAGCGCCGGCGCGGCCGGCATGATCGGTGACGCCGTGAATATCCGCATCGAGACCTTGGCGGTGGCGCAGTAGTCTAACCGAGGACGAACACCGGCCCCCAGCCCAGCTGGCAGCGGTGTTCGCCCGAGGACAGGTGCGGCCGCAACTGCCAGGCGCCGGGTTGCAGAACGCCGGGCGGGCGACCCTCGACATAGGTCACGGTCAGGATCTCGCCGCCGGGCTCCGAGACCGAGAACTGCCTGATCGGCGGAGCGGCGTTGGCGAGGGCCAGGGCGATCTCGTCGGCGCTGCGTACGCGCAGAGGCGCGGGACCGGCCAGGCGGGCGGCGACCTCGGCGTAGGCCCCTACGGCGATCACCCGCCGTCCCTGGCGCAGCACGCCGTAGCCCACATGGGTGAAGCCGGGCGCCAGTAGATTGGCGCGATGGCCGGGGCTGTCGCGCCACTGGTTCATGATCTGGTCGGGGCGCACCGGACCGGAGGCGTTCAGACGCATGGCGATGTTCTCGGCCGGCGCGCCGATCAGGTCGCGGGCCAGGAGGCCCACGCGGCCCGCCGGAGAGAAGCCCTCCCGCGTCAGGTGGTCGAACCGCTCGGTTACGGCCATGTCGGCGGCGTGGGCGCGCGCGGCGTTGGCCAGGCCCGCGTCCCAGGCCAGGGCCGGCAGGTCTTGGCGACGCCGGAAGATGGTGTTGAGGTCGAGCAGGGTCTGCTCGAAATCCGGGTCGAAATCCCCGCCGGGCGGATCGGCCAGCAGGCCGCGCAGGCGGCGATCATAGGCCAGCCAGGGCTGGGACGCCGCCGCCTGGACGGCGGTGGCCGCGGACGTGGTCGCCAGGGCCACCCCGCCGGCCAACAAGGTTCTTCGCGCGATCGGCTTCATTCAGTCTCCGACAAGGCGTTGCGCGGCCGCCCATTGACATGGGAGGCCGCGAGCCAGACGTAAGGCGCATGCGTCCCGTCCGTTCCCTATGGCTCGCCGGCCCCGAGGCCTGGCTTCCCGATTTCGAGGCCCAGGCCGCACGCCAAAGAGCTCTGTGCCTGGACGCCGGCCTTGAGGCCCTGATCCCGGCGCGAATGCCGCCTGGCGAGGGCGGCGACGAGCTGGAGGCCCGTCAGTTCTACGCCGCGCGCATGGCGCAATTGCGCCAGGCCGATGCGGGCGTCGTCAACCTGACGCCGTTTCGCGGTCCCTCCGCCGACACCGCCGCCGTGTTCGAGGCTGGTGTCCTGGCTGGGCTCGGACGGCCGATCTTCGCCTATCTGAACGTCACCAGCGAGATCCAGGCCGAGTATGTGGCCCGGGTCGACACAATGCTGGGCGCCACCCTCGACGAGAACCGGGTCTGGCGCGACGGCGACGGCTGCATGATCGAGGACCACGGCCTGCCCGAGACCGTCATGCTGTGGGGCGAGGCTCGCCGGCTTTTCGTGATCGTGACCCACGACCCCGAGCGTGACCTGACTGGCCTGGAGCTGTGCCTGGAGGCGCTGGCGCTTTACGCGGAATAGGCCCGCAAAGGCCGGAGGCGGCGAGCAGTCTCGACCGCGGCCGCGCCTCGCGACGACCCAAAAAGCGGGCGTTAAGGCTCGACCTATACCGTGCTTGGCAATACGACCGGTCGGGGCGTCGCCAGGGGGATGGGTTACGGTGAGTTCTGATCCCTCGCGCCAGGAGGCCGGATCGGCCGCGCTCTTCGCGCCCGGTGCCTACATCTCCGGCCTGGACGGCCTGCGCGCGGTCGCCGTGCTGCTGGTTCTGGTCGGACATCTCGGCTTCGAGAAACTGATCCCCGGCGGGCTGGGGGTGACGGTCTTCTTCTTCATCAGCGGATTTCTGATCACCACCCTGCTGACGCGGGAGGCTCGCGCCCACGGGACCATCTCGATCAGCAAGTTCTACATGCGCCGCATCATACGGCTCTATCCCGAGCTCATTCTGCTGATCGTGGTCGGCGGGACGGTGGGCCTGTTCCTCTACCACGGGGTTCGACCGATCGACGTCGCCGGCGCGCTTGGCTATTTCACCAACTATCTGGTTCTTCATGACGAGGTTTCGGGCGGCGGGCCCGGGCCACGATGGCCCCACCTGTGGTCGCTCGCGGTGGAGGAGCATTTCTACCTGACGTTCCCGCTCCTGATGTGGGCGTCGTGGCGCCGACGCGGGCTGCTCGCCGCCGTCCTGGCGCTAGTTTGCGTGGCCGCGCTGGCCTGGCGCTTCCATGTCCATGCGGCGGGGGCGCCGTTCGGCCTCTCGCAGACCGTGGCGCAGCCCTATACGGCGCTGGCGTCGGAGGCCCGGATCGACTCGATCGCCTATGGCTGCCTGGCCAGCCTGCTGTTCCAGCAGGCGGGGGAGTTTCTGTCGCGGCGGCCCGCGCTGTCGCTCGCGGCTGGCCTGGTGGGAGCGGCGGGGCTGCTCTTCTCCTTGGCCTGGCGGGATGAGGTCTTCCGCTACACCTGGCGCTACAGCCTTCAGGGGCTCGCCCTGATGGGCTTTTTCATCGGGCTCTATCTCACCCCCGCCGGGGTCTGGATTCGAGGCGCGGTCCTCGACCTGCCCCTGATCCGGCGCTTGGGCGTGCTCTCGTACGGCGCCTATCTTTGGCACATGGAGATCGTCCTGGCCTGCGGCGCCTGGTCCGGTCGGGCGCCGCTCGACCTACCGCTTTCCTACAAGATCGGTCTGACCCTGGGCGGCGCTGTCCTGAGCTTCCTCCTGGCGGAGGTCTCACTACGCGTCGTCGCGCCCGTGCAACGCCTGCGGCATCAGCTGTTTAGCCGCTAGAGGGCCGTCCGACCTCACCAGCCCAGAGCCGCGTCTCCACGCAGGATCGCCTCGGCCTGCGCCGAGTGCTTGCCGCCTTCGCGGTCGTGCAGCACCAGCGGGGGCAGCAGGACCAGGGGGGCCTTGCCCGTCTTGACCGCTCGCACGATCACTCGCTTGGCCGGAGCGTCCGCGAAGGGCGCGATGGGCCGGATCCTGAATGAACCGGCCTTGGGCGCCAACAGCGCCAGGATATCGGCCAAACGGTCGGCCCGATGGATGAGGGTGATCGTCCCGCCCTCGCGCACCGCCTTCAGGCAGAAGCCAGTCCAGGCCTTGAGGCCGCCGTCCGCCATCCACGCGCCGCTCTTGGCCGGGGAGGGCGCGCGCAGGGCGGCGGGGTCGTCGAAGAAGGGCGGATTGGCCATCACCGCATCGAAGACGGGCAGGGACAGCGCCCTAAAGCCGGCTTCGACGTCGCCCTCGACGATCGCGACTCGGTCCGACAATCCATTCAGCGCCGCGTTCTCGTCGGCCAGGGCGGCGGCGACGGAATCACGCTCAACGCCCTGGAACATTGCCTCCGGCCGGCGAGTCGCGGCCGCCAGCAGAGCGCCGCCGACCCCACAGCCCGGCTCCAGCACCCGTTGGCCGGGCATGGCGTCGCAAGCCGCCGCCAGAAGGGCCGCGTCCATGCCGGCCCTATAGCCGTCGGCCTTCTGGCGCAGCCGCACACGGCCTCCCAGAACTCGATCCTCCGTCACCTGCCGATCGTCCAATGCTTTCTAGGCCTTGTGCTCGCCTTGACCGTGACCTATCCCGCCACCATTGTCCCTCGCAACGGTTGATCCCGGGGGGAAGCCGCAAGGAGACCATGGTTTTGGACGTAGCCGCAGCGACCCTCACCCGTAAGCCGGGTTCGGTGGATCGTCTCGTGCGCCTCGCCGAGACTGACATGGCGGGCGTGAATCGGCTGATCACCGACCGGATGCAGAGCGACGTGCCGATCATTCCGGCCCTGGCCGAGCACCTGATCGCAGCCGGCGGCAAGCGCCTGCGGCCGCTGCTCACGGTCGCCGCCGCTCGCCTGGCGGGCTCCGATAACGACAACTGCCTGAAGCTGGCGGCCGCCGTCGAGTTCATCCACACCGCGACCCTGCTGCACGACGACGTGGTCGACGGCAGCCAGTTGCGCCGGGGCAAGGTCGCCGCGCATCTGATCTGGGGCGCGGCCCAAAGCGTGCTCGTGGGCGATTTCCTGTTCGCCCGGGCCTTCGAGCTCATGGTGGAAACAAGCTCGATGAAGGCGCTGGAAATCCTGGCCCGGGCCAGCCGCGTCATCGCCGAGGGCGAGGTGATGCAGCTTATGCGCAGCCACGACCTGAATCTCTCGCAGGTGATCTATCTGGAGATCATCCAGGCCAAGACCGCCGAGCTGTTCGCCGCGGCCTCCGAGGCCGGCGCGGTCTCGGCCGGGGTCGACGCGGCCAGGACCGACGCTCTCAAGGCCTATGGTCTCAACCTGGGCCTGGCCTTCCAGCTGGTGGACGACGCCCTCGACTACGGCGGCGCGACCGAGACCCTGGGCAAGAACGCCGGCGACGACTTCCGCGAAGGCAAGGCGACCCTGCCGCTGTTGCTGGCCATCGCCCGCTCGGGTCCGCGCGAGGCCGAATTCTGGGAGCGCGCCATCGGTCGCCGCGAACAGACCGAGGCCGACTTCCGCCGGGCGCGCGAGCTGATCATCGGGGCCGGCGCGCTCGACGCCACGCTCGACCTGGCCGCCGACTACGCCGACAAGGCCAAGGCGGCCTTGGCGATCTTCCCGGCGAACGACTGGCGCGAGGCGCTCGAGGGCCTGGCCGACTTCGCCGTCAGCCGGCGGGCCTGATGCGCTTCCACGACGCGCTCCACAGGTTCACGGCGGACCGGCCATGGGGGGCGACGGACCTGGGCGAGGTGGACGGCGCCACCGTCCGCGTGCACTGGACCGACAAGCCCTACATCTGGCACGTCAACGATGGCGCCGAGGCGTTCGTCGTGCTCGCGGGCGTGGTCGACATGCGTTACCGCGACGCCGATGGGGAGCATGTCCGGCGGCTGAACGCCGGCGACGCCTGCTTCGCGGACGTGGGCGACGAACACGTGGCCCACCCGGTCGGCGAGGCGCGCATCCTGGTGGTGGAACGCAAGGGGAGCGTCTGACGGGATGATCCGCTTCGCTCTGAACGTCCTCTGGTTCATCTGCGGCGGCCTGGTGACGGGGCTGGGCTGGCTGCTGGCCGGCGTGTTGCTGGCCATCACCATCGTAGGCCTGCCCTATGCCGGCGCGGCCTGGCGGATCGCCGGCTTCGCCTTCTGGCCATTCGGCAAGGAGATCGTCAGTCGCGAGATCCTGACCGGCCGCCACGACCTGGGAACGGGGCCGCTGGGCGTCCTGCTGAACGTCGTATGGTTTGTCCTGGCCGGCTGGTGGCTGGCGCTTGGCCACGTCCTGGTCGCGGTCGCCGAAGCGGTCACGATCATCGGCATCCCGTTCGCCATCAAGGACCTGCAACTGGCCCATATCGCCCTGGCCCCAATCGGCCGCGAGGTCGTGCGGCGCTAGAAGCCGGTAAACAGGCGATCGAGCGCGCGGCGTATGGCGTCTTCGTAAGCGATCGCCGAGCCAACGCGATGCCGAAGATCCGTTTCGCGGACCGCGGTCATGCCGGTCATGCTGATCAGCAGGATGTCCTCATCGCGGTTCAACGGGATCTCAAACGCGCTCACGGGGAGCGTTCTGCCCCTCAAGACAGGCGCGACGATTGCCTCCGTCAGCCCTGTGGCATGGTGCGACGAGAGTACGACCACGAGCGGTACGGCTTCCCGCATCGCCGACACCGGATTCTCATACAGATCGAATTGGCGCACTCACCAGGTCCGTAGATGATCCGAGAGCAGGCCATGCTCCTCGATGAAGCGATTATGCTCCGCGATCGCCTCGGCGTTCTCCTCGGCCCAACGGCGCGCACGCGCTTCGCCTCCGGCCGGATCCACCTTTTGCAGATGC
>NZ_DATFAV010000080.1:0-53069 GCF_035254145.1 Caulobacter sp.
TGGCGCTGGACGCCTCCTGCGCGGGCGGCGTCTGCGTCGCCTGCGCATTGGCCGCTCCGGCCGCCAAAACACTCGCGAACGCACTCGTCGCGAACAAAGCCTTCAGAAAGGACGATCCCCCTCGCGTGCTACCGACAGCACTCATCCTGCAACCCTCCCATTATTCATTGGACCATGTTCGATGGCCTGGCGGGAATTTGTCAGACGAGAGAGAACCGAACTATACGACCATGGTCGTAGGCGCCGCGGAACAGGGTTCTCCGGCGCGGTTATTCGGCCCGAACCGCATAGAGCGCGCGATGGGTCAGCACGAAAAGCGTCCGCTTGTCGGCGCCGCCGAACACCAGCTGCAGGGGCCGCTCCGGGATGTCCAGGCGGCCCAGCTCACGCCCATCGGGCGCATAGACGAACACCTGGCCGTTGGCGACATAAACCCGCCCCTCCGCGTCCGTGGCGACGCTCTCGCCGCCGCGGTCGGCGAAGGGCTTCAGGTCGGTGATCGCCCCGCCCTGCCCCACCAGGCCGCTATAGGTCTTGTTCTCCGAACTGTTGGCCACGAACACCCGCTCGCCCGGCTTGGCCGCGGTGAAGCCATAGGTGTCCAGCGAGTCGGAGAAGCGCAGTCCCCGGTGGTCCGCCGGCCCCTGCTGGAAGACCCGATAGGCGGGCAGGACGAGGCTGCCGTCGGGCGAGACATATTCCTTGGCTTTCGGCGCGGCCATGTCGCGCGCGAACATCTCCGCCAGGGTGGTGAACTGGTAGGTCTGCGGATCGAGCTGATCCTTGAACTCGCCGTTGTTCCACCAGTTGACGGGCAGCACGGTCGCCGCCCCCGCGTGGGCGCTCGACGGCGTCGCCGCGATCACCGTCACTTCGGTGTCGGGGCTGCCCGGCTTGAAGCTGTAGACCGAGCCATTGCGGCCGTCCGACGACAGCACCAGCAGGTTCCCCGACGCATCGACGGCCAGGTTGATCGGGTCCAGCGTATTGTCGCGGACGATCGACAGCTTGCGCGCCTGCGACCAGCTGTAGATGCGCTGGAAGCGGCGATCGGTGAAGTAGAGGGTCCCGGCCGCATCGACCGCGCCGCCGCCCAGCGAATAGAAACCGTCGGCCAGTTTCTCGACCTTCGCCCCCGCCGGAAAGACGGATGGCGCGACCGGCGACGGCGTGGTGGTCAGGTCCAGCACGGCGAATTGGCGCTCGCGCACCTCCAGGCCGCTGGTGACGTCCTGGATGGCGTTCTCGTAGGGATACTTCGTCAGGCGCAGATAGGTCGCGCAGCCGGCCTCGTCGCAGGTCGAGAACCCGCTCTCGCCATTCACCGCCACGTTGCGGAACCGGATGTCCTGGGAGTTATAGACCCTGACCGCCGCCGGCGCCGGCTTGCGCGTCCGGGTGACGCGATAGCCGTGATAGTTGGCCAGCAGGATGTTGCGCGAGTCGCGGATCTCCACCGACACGGTGTCCTCGCCCTCGCCGGCCTCCTCCTCGGTCTGGGGGGCCAGGAACTCCCAGTTGGCGACGCGATTCAGGGTGATCTCGGTGCGCAGGTGATGCTCGACCGAGGCCTGGTAGACGTGGCCGGGCGTGGTGGTGTCGGAGACGTAGATCCCGGAATAGGCGTAGGTGTTGGGGCTCCAGACATTGGCGAAGGTCCCGCCGCCGCCGTTCGTCACCCAAAGGCTCGGATATTGCCCGGCCCAGCGCTTGGCCGGATCGGCGTCGGCGGAGGCGTTGGCGTTGTAGGGGTTGAACCGCGAACCGTCGGCCAGATTGGTGCCGTGGCCGCCCTGGAACTTGACGTCGTTGACCATCGAGGCCGCGCCCGCCGTCCATAGCAGGGCCGTGGCGCGCGGGTTTTGCCCGTCGGTATAGAGGCCTAGGCCCGAGACGATGGCGTCGCCGCCGGCCGCCGACTGGACCAACGCCTTGGGCGCGCCGACGCCTTGGTAGGCGGGCGTGCGGTCGGGCAGCACGATCTGGGTCAGGCTGGGATGCAGGCCGATCAGCACCGTGTCGGGCCGCAGCTTCAGGGTGTCGGTGACGTGGTAGAACCCCGTCGGAAGATAGACCACGCGATGGGTGTCGATGGCCTTCTGCAAGGCGGCGGTGTCGTCGGTTGCGTTGTCGCCCTTGGCGCCCAGGGTGCGAACATTGACCCATTCGGAGGTCGGCGGCAGGGGACGGATCGCCGCCGCGGCGAGCTTCGGCGCGGCCGAAAGGGCTTCGGCCTGGAAGGTCGTTCGGTACTCGCCCATCTGGCCCAGGGCCGGCACGGTCAGGCCATGATTGAAGGCGGCCACGTGATAGGCGCGGCCCTTGCCCGCCACGGTCTTGCCGCTGTCGCGGAAGCGCGCGAACACCGGGGTGTTGACGGCCGAGGTGTTCTCGAAGCCGACCTGGGTGTAGACGTTGCGCTCGTTGGAGATGATGACGCCAGCCTTCGAGACGTTCTCGAAGCGGACGTCCCTCCCCCACAGCCAGTCGCCGTAGCCGCGGTCGATCTCGATCCCGACCGGCGTGTCGCGCATGGCGACATTGACCAGGGTCAGGCCCGCCTCGTGCTCGCGGATCGCCGCGTCGCGTTGCCCCTCGAAGGTCGAGTCGAGCAGGACGAAGCCCCACGCCGGCGACGGCTTTTCGGTCAGAATGCCATAGCGCCCGCCCTTGAAGTGCAGGTCCTCGGCCTCGTTGCCGATCTGGTACAGCCCCGCCAGGCCCGATCCGATGTCGAAGGTCATGTGACTGAGGAAGGCGTGCTGGGCCGCGTGGAAGCGGATCGCCGTCGCCGCCGGATTGCCCTTGCCGATCGTGAAGTCGACATTGCTGATCGCGGTGTAGAAGGTCCCGGAATTGGCGTCGGGCACGTCCTTGGCGAAGGGCACGCTGCCCGGCGGCGGGAACGGCACGCGCCGCGCCGGATCGGGCTTCGCGCCGGCGACGATCAGCATGTTGCTGACGCCCTTCTGGAAGCCCGGCGTGGCGTCGCCCAGCACGATCTCGGGACGCGTGGCCCCGACGCCGAAGATCCGCACGCCCGGCCACAGGAAGAGCGTCCGGCTGATCCGATAGCGGCCCGAGGGCAGGAAGACGATCCCGCCGCCCGGCTTGGCCGCCGCATCGATCGTCGCCTGCAGCGCGGCGGTGTCGTCCGCGCGGCCATCGCCCTTGGCCTTGGCCACGATGGCGGCCGGGTCGTCAGGCGCCGTCGCCAGGACGGAGGCCGAGGCCCATGTCTCGCCGGCCGCCGAGGCCAAAGCGATCGATGCCGCGAACGCGACGAGCCAGAGCTTCATGCCAAACTCCCTAGAACGACCTACGGCGCCACTGCGTACAAGGAATGGTGGGTCAGGACGAACAGGGTCTTGTTGTCCTCGCCGCCGAAGATCAGCTGCAGCGGGCGTTCCGGCACGTCGATGCGGCCGGCCAATTGGCCATCCGGGGCGTACCGGAAGATCTGCCCGTTGGCGACGAACACATTCCCTCGGCCATCGACCGCGACGCTCTCGCCGCCCCGGTTGGCGAACACCTTCAGGTCGGTCAGCGTCCCGGCGGGACCGACCTTGCCGCTATAGGTCTTGTTCTCCGAGCCATTGGTGAAGAACAGTCGCTCGCCCACGCCCCCGGCGATCAGGCCATTGGCCTGCAGGCTGTCGGCCCAGCGCCAGCCGACATGGTCGGGCGGCCCCTGTTGCCACACCCGGAAGGCCGGCAGCGAGAGGCTGCCGTCGGGCGAGACATATTCCTGCGCCTTGGGCGAGGCGACGTCGCGGGCGAACATCTCGGCCAGGGTGGTGAAATGGTCGGTGGCCGGATCGTACTGGTCGCGGAACTCGCCGTTGTTCCACCAGTTGACCGGCAGCAGGGTCTTGGCCCCGGCTCGCGCGGCCGCGGCCGTCGGCGCGATCATCGTCAGCTGGTCCTTGGGACCTTCGGGATCGATCGAATAGACCGTGGCCTGCGGACCGTAGGACGACACCACTAGGAGCTTGCCCGAGCGGTCGATCGCCAGGTTGGTGGGGTCCAGGGAGTGGTCGCGCACGACCTCCAGGCCCGTGGCGGCCGTCCAGCGATAGATGCGCTGGAAGCGCTTTTCGATGAAGTACAGCGCGCCGTCGGCGCCGACCGTCGCGCCGGAGATCGACCAGAAGCCAGTCTCGAGCTTGCGGACCCGGGGATCGCTGGCCGGCGCGACGCCGGGCGACGGGGCGCCGGTGACGTCCAGCACCGCGAACTCGCGCTCGCGCACCTCCAGCTTGCGCGTCTTGTCCTGGATCGCGTTCTCGAACGGATACTTGCTGGCCCGCAGATAGGTGCCGCAGCCGATGTCGTCGCACAGGGCCACGCCGCTCTCGGCGTTGATATGGACGTTGCGGAAGCGGATGTCGGTCGAGTTGAACAGCTTCACCGCCGTCTCGGCCGGGTGATACGACCGGGTCACGCGATAGCCGTGATAGTTGGCGAACAGGATGTTCTTGGAGTTGCGCACCTCCAGCGACACCGCGTCGGGGCCGTCGCCGACCTCCTGCTCGGTCTGGGGCGCCAGGAACTCCCAGTTCTCGACATTATCGAGCACGAATTCGTTACGGACGTGGTGCTCGACCGAGACCTCGTAGATGTGACCCGGCGTCTTGGTGTCGCTGATGTAGAAGCCCGCCGAGGCGAAGGTGTTGGGGCTCCAGACGTCGGCGAAGGTGCCGCCGCCGCCGTCGGTCACCCAGATGCTGGGATACTGCGCGTCCCAGCGGCCGTCGGCTACCGGATCGCCGCTGCGGGCCTGGGCCGCGCCCAGCGGCTTGCCGTCCGAAGTCGGGGTGCCGCCGCCGCCCATGATCTTGACGTCCGTGACCAGGGAGTTCGCGCCCGACCGCCACAGCAGGGCCGAGGCGCGCGGATTGATGCGTCCGGTGAACAGACCGATGCCGGACAGGATGTTGTCGCCGCCCTTGGGCGTTTCCAGGATCGGCCTCACCGCGCCGACACCGGCGTGGCGAACATTGCCGTCGGGAATGACCAGCTGGGCCAGCGCCGGGTGCAGGCCGATCAGCACCGTATCGGGTCGAAGCTTCAGCGTGTCGGAGACCATGTAGAAGCCGGTCGGCAGGTAGAGCACCCGGTGGGTGTCGATGGCCTTCTGCAGGGCGGCGGTGTCATCGGTGCTTCCATCGCCCTTGGCCCCCAGCGTCTTGACGTTGGTCCACTCGGCCATCGGCGGCAGCGCGCGGAGCGCCGGCGCCTGGGCGGTCGGCAGCGCCTTCAGCGGCGCGATATCCGACAGCGTCTTGTACTCGCCCGTCTGGCCCAGACCCGACAGCGTCAGGCCGTAGGTGAAAGACGCGACGCGATAGGCCCTGCCCTTGCCGTCAACGGTCTTGCCGCTGTCGCGGAAGCGGGCGAACACCGGGGTGTTGGACGCCACGGCGTTGTCGAAGCCGACCTGGGTGAAGACGTTGTCCTCGGCCGAGATCACCACGCCGGCCTTGGAGACGTTCTCGAAGCGGACGTTCTTGCCCCACAGGCTGTCGCTATAGCCGCGATCGATCTCGATCCCGACCGGGGTGTTCTTGATGGCGACATTGACCAGGGTCAGGTCGACCTCGTGCTCGCGGATGGCCGCGTCGCGCTGACCGTCGAACGTGGAGTCCACCAGGGTGAACTGCCAGGCCGGCGAGGTCTTCTCGGTGACGATGCCGTAACGGCCGCCGTGGAAGTGGACGTCCTCCATGATGTTGCCGGCCTGGTAGACGCCGGCGAAGGCCGAACCCAGGCGGAAGTCCATGTGGCGGAGGAAGGCGTGCTGAGCCATGCGGAAGCGGACCGCCGCCGCGGCCGGATTGCCCTCTCCGATCTCGACGTCGATGTTGGCCATCGACGAATAGAAGGTGCCGGAATTGGCGTCGCGCACCTTGGCGGTCTTGGGCCTGACGGTCGGCACCGGCACGGGAATGTCGCCGACCTGATACTGGTCGCCGCCGGTGAACACGATCATCGTGCCCACGCCCTCCTGGAAGCCCGGCGTATTGGCGCCCAACAGGAAGACAGGGCGCGTCGGCCCCACGCCGAAGATGCGCACGCCGGGGGGCACCAGGATGCTGCGGCTCAGGCGATAGCGGCCCGAGGGCAGGAAGACGAGGCCATGTCCGGTCTTGTCCCGAGCGGCGTCGATGGCCTTCTGGACGGCGTCGGTGTCGTCGGCGCGACCATCGCCCACGGCCTTGACCACGACGGCCCGCGGATCGTCGGGCGCGGCGGTCAGCATGGACCGGGTTTCGGCCATGACAGGGGTGGAAACCGCCAGGATCGCCGCCAAGACCACCGCTCTCATGTCACTCTCCTCGTCACTATCGCCAAGCGATAGGAGATAGCCGCGCGTCTCGCATCCGCGACCATGGTCGTAGTTACGCTCCGCCAGCGGGCCGGTAGAAACCGAACTCCCGGCTGGCCGAGCGCGTCCTGATTTCGACGCCGAACGACCGGCCTGCTTTCGAGGAGGCCGCTTGCCGTCGTCATCCAGCCTCGCGCGGCCCGCCGGGCTCGCCGTCATCACCATGGGCGTCAGCGGCTGCGGGAAGTCGACGCTGGGGGCCCTGCTGGCGCGCCAGCTCGGCTGCTCGTTCCTGGAGGGCGACGCGTTCCATGACGCGCGCGCGATCGCCAAGATGCGCGCCGGCCAGCCTCTCGACGATGACGATCGCTGGCCCTGGCTTGACCGGCTGGGCGCGGCCATCGGCGAGACCTTGGCGGCCGAGGGACAGGTCGTAGCCGCCTGCTCGGCGCTGAGGCGCAGCTATCGCGAGCGCCTGCGTGGCATGATCGGCGCGCGCACAAGGTTCGTGCTTCTGGACGTCAGCCACGCCGAACTCCTGCGGCGGCTCACCGAGCGCTCGGAACACTACATGCCGGCCAGCCTGCTCGACAGCCAACTAGCCACCCTGGAGCGCCCCACCGCCGATGAGGCCGTGTTCACGCTCCAGGCCCTCGCCGAGCCCGATCGGCTTTGCGAGATGATCCAGGGCTGGCTGGAGGACGAAACGCGCCAGCCCAGCAGCGCGAGCGCTTCAGGGCATTAGCCGCTTTCGTCCGCGCGACAGGTGCCAGCGCATGGCCAGGGCGGCTCCGTCGCCGTCCTGCGCGCGGATCGCTTCGACGATCATCTCATGCTCGCGCATCATCTCGCCGATCGCCTCGGGCGGCCGCGAGCGCGAGATATCGACCCCCGCCCGCATGATCCGGTCCACGTCCGGCTGCAGCGCCTCGAATGTGACCAGGAAGGCCGGGTTGGCCGTGGCCAGAACGATCTGGCGATGCAGCTCCATGTCCTCCGCATGGGCCGGCGCGTTCGACAGCAGGGCGTCGCGCAGCTTCGAAAGCGCCTCCTCGATGCAGGCCATCTCTTCGGCCGAGCGCCTGGCCGCCGCCAACCGCGCCGCCTCGGCCTCGAGCACGAAGCGCACCTCGTAACTGCCCAGCGTCGAGGGCAGCTCCGATAGCGGCACATAGGCGCTCAGCTTGTCCGACGGCCGGTTCTTGACGAACGAGCCCGCGCCGCGCCGCGCCTCGGTGATGCTGTCGGCCGCCAGCCTCACCAGCGCCTCGCGGACGATGGTGCGCGACATGCCGAAGATCTCGGCCAGCCGCGCCTCGGACGGCAGCCGGTCGCCGACCGCCAGGCCGTCGGTCTTGATCATTTCGACTATGCCCAAATAGGCCTGGTCGGCTAGGCGGCCTTGGTTCATCCAAGGGATCTCCACGATCGCGGCTGGCGTCGTCGCGCCCCGCGCACCTCAAGACATGCCGACCGGACCCCAAACGGGTCGACGACGGAGATGCGCGGCTCCGTCCCCGGTCGGGCTGCGGGCCCGGCGCCGTCCAGGCGGTTCTTCACGAGCCGGAAGCCCCGGGTCATCGACGCGGCGCGAGAATAGCCAAGCTCGCCATGTTCGCAAAAGGGCCATGTTCGCAAAAGGAAGGTCGCTCACACGCGCTTCGCACGCGCCGGCGCCCGGTCGCTCCGGGGCGCAACGTGTCCTTCATCGGTTCCTCCCGCCGCCCCCGAGGGCGCGTCCTTATTCTCCCGAATCTGTACGACAGATTTCGGGTGCTGTCCAAAAACGCACCAACTGTTTACGCTAACATTGACCATTTCGCTTGAATCTGTCCAACTAATATAGCTACGTTCCACGGTATGGACCGCTGGCCGGCGAAGATCGGCGCACCTATCGAGGCGGAGACCGTCCGTTGCGAAACGACGGTTAGGGACAGGAAATTGCAGGGGTGAAAATGACCAGGAAACAACGGGACCACGCTGACACCGACATGCGGATCGGCTTCAGCGATCTCACGCCAACCCAGTTGAAGGTTCTGGAGGGCGTGAACTCCGGGCTGCTCAACAAGCAGATCGCCTTCGACCTCGGAATCGCCGAGGCGACGGTCAAGGCGCACATGACCGCCGTGATGCGCAAGCTCAACGTCCACAACCGAACCCAGGCCGCCATCGCCGCGCGGGCGATGAGCCTCGCCCCCAGGGTCGCGACCCAATAGGGCTTCTCAGCCAAGTCGGATCCGAGGGCGCGTCTGGAGCCTGCCTGGTTTAGATGGAACCTTCTAAACCGGAAGACTCCTCCCGCGTCGTCCCTTCTCCGCGCCACTCACCGACGAGCGCGGCGACGTCCCGCGACGGCGAGCGCCCGAACAAGCGCGCGTACTCGCGGCTGAACTGCGAAGCGCTTTCGTAGCCGACGCGCGTCGCGGCGGCCGCCGCCCCGAGCGCCTCCGCCATCATCAGCCTGCGCGCGTGCATCAGCCGTATGATCTTCTGGAACTGCAGGGGGCTCATGTTCGTGACGCGCTTGAACTGGCGATGGAAGGCCGAAGCGCTCATCGCCACGCGTCGCGCCAGGTCTTCAACGCGCAGAGGCTGATCGAAATTCTCCCGGATCCACCGCACGGCCGCGTGGATCCGGGAAAGCGCCGTGCCGGGCGTGGCGATGTCGCGCAGCAGCCAGCCCTGCGGCCCTTGCAGCACGCGATACAGAACCTCCCGCTCGTAGCCCGGCCCCAGGACCGGGATGTCTTCGGGGCGCTCCATCAACCGCATCAGCCTGACCCAGGCGTCCAGAAGCTCCGGTGTGACCGCCGCGACGGAGAAGCCCGATCCCTGTCCCGCCGATGGTCGCGCTGCGTCGAGGATCGAGGCGATGACCGCCGGCTCCAGGCTCAGGCCGACCGAGAGATAGGGCTCTCCGTCGGCCGCGGGATGGACGGCGCCGACCGCCGGCAGATCGACCGTCATGACGAAATAGGTCGCCGGATCGTAGCGTAGGGTCTGGCCGCCGATCGTCAGCGACTTGGACCCTTGCAGGATCAGGTTGATCATCGGCTCGTAGACCGCCGCCAGTTCATGCTCCGGTATCGCGCCGCGCACCATGACCAGGCGCGGTATCCCGGTTTCGGTTCGACGGTTCTCGGCGCGCGCGGCCAGACGGCGCAGTTCGGCCAGGGCCTTTTCCATGCGGACGTCCATGCGCGCCGATCGCGTCCCCGACAAGGACAAAGCAGGATCAGGCAAGTATCGGGCAGGATCGCCCAGCGCCATGGGGCCGCCTTGCGCCTATCTCCCGCGCACTTGAAACCGGAGAGACACCATGCGGATCGCCATCATCACGGGCGCCAGCCGAGGCCTGGGACGCAGCGCCGCCTTGCAGTGCGCGCAGCGCGGCATGGGCGTGATCGTCACCTACAACAGCCATCCCCAAGGCGCCCAGGCGGTGGTCGAGGACATCGCGCGCGCGGGCGGTAAGGCCGCGGCCTTGCCTCTGGACGTCAGCCAGACCTCGGGCTTCCCGGCGTTCCGAGACAGGGTGAGCGAGACCCTGAAGACGGTCTGGTCCCGCGACAGCTTCGACTTTCTGGTCAACAACGCCGGCTACGGCCTCTTCGAGCCGATCGCCAGCGTCAGCGAGGCGCAGTTCGACGGTCTCTTCAACGTGCACCTGAAGGGTCCGTTCTTCCTCACCCAGACCCTGCTCCCCCTGATGGCCGACGGCGGCGCGATCGTGAACGTGACCAGCGCCACCACCCGCGTCGCCACGGCCGGCGTCGCGCCCTACGCCGCCTTCAAGGGCGGCCTGGAGGTGCTGACGCGATACATGGCCAAGGAGTTCGGCGATCGACGCATCCGCGCCAACGCCGTGGCGCCCGGCGCCATCCGCACCGATCTGGGCGGCGGGCTGAGCGAGGACTTCGAGGCCCTGCTCGCCGGCCAGACCGCCCTGGGACGCATCGGCGAACCGGACGACGTGGGCCGCGTGGTGGCCAGCCTGCTGTCCGACGAGGGCGGCTGGATCAACGCGCAATCGATCGAGGTGGCTGGCGGCTACAACATCTAGCGCGGGGTCCCGACATCCGCCCGTCGGGCGCGATTTGGCCAAGCCTCGCGACGAAGCCCGTCGCAACGTCGCGAGGCCAACGGCGCCGCCGTGGCCGCCAAAACCATGGAGACTGACATGATCGACGAGATCGCCATCCGCGAGGTCCTGGCCCGCTATGTTCGCGCCGCCGATCACAGGAATGGCGCGGCGATGGCCGAGCTGTTCGTCGACGGCGCCACCGTCGAGATCCACTACGACAAGGGCGGAGCCGACCAGTTGCTCGGCGTTCTGGAGGGACGCGAGGCGATCGCGCACGCCGTGGGCGCGATGATGCTACCGCACCCGCCGCGCGGCTGGAGCCATCACACGACCCACGACGCCATCGTCTCGATCGCGGGCGACTTCGCCGAGCTCGACGCGCAGTTCGTGGTGTTCAGCGTCCTGGGCGCCCAACAGCCCGCCGACGGCTGGCCGGAAACCGCGGTCGGCGCTCAGGGCGCGGTGACGCCGATCGAGTCGGGGTACTATCGGCCCACCCTTCGCAAGATCGACGGCGCCTGGCGCATCCAGACGCACAGGATCTACCTCGACCTGCCGATGGCCTTTCCGCGTCAGGCGGCGTGAGCCGGTCCGGGATCGTTCAAGGTCGCGGTCCCGCTTCAAGACCCCCTTCAAGATCCCGTCGATCGTCACCACGTTCGCTACGCCGACAGCCGAGCCGCTCCTCGAAAGCGTCGCCGGAGGCGATCGCCAGCGCGCCGATCTCTCCCGGCGGGCCCAAACCGAAGGTCATCGCATGTCCCTGACGCTCTACAACTTCCCCCTGTCCGGCCACTCGCACCGGGCGCGCCTCTTCCTGTCGCTGATCGGCGCCGACGCCGAGATCGTCGACGTCAATCTGGCGCAAGGCGAGCACAAGTCGCCCGCGTTCCTGGCGATGAACAGCCTCGGGCAGGTGCCGGTGCTCAAGGACGGGGCGACGGTCATCGCCGACTCCAACGCCATCCTGGTCTATCTCGCCAAGAAGGCGGGACGTTCGGACTGGCTGCCGGAGGCGCCGGCCGAAGCCGCGCGTGTCCAGCGCTGGCTGTCGATCGCCGCCGGAGAACTCGCCGCCGGCCCGGCCTCGGCGCGGCTGATCACCTTGTTCGGCGCCAAGCTCGATCCGGAAAAGACGATCGCCAAGGCTCACGCCATCCTCAAGGTGATGAATGACGAGCTGACGACGTCGGACTACCTGGCGGGCCCCCAGCCGACCATCGCCGACGTCGCGGCCTATTCCTACGTGGCTCACGCCCCTGAGGGGAACGTCTCGCTCGACGACTATGGCGCCGTCCTGGCCTGGATCGCGCGGATAGAGGCCCTGCCCGGCTTCACGCCCATGCCGAGCTCGCCGGTTGGGCTGAGGGCGTAACACCCCGCGCCCGCCTCCATCTCGCAACCTGCTGGCTCGCCTGAGACAGAGCCGCCCCTTCGAGGCCCGACCGCATGTCCACGCCCCCGCTCCCGACCTGGCCCCACGCCCGCTCGCCGTTTCACGCCGGCGAACAGGCGGTTCAGGATCGCGTGGGCGTGCGGGAACGGATCGAGACCCTGGGTCGAAGGGTCATCCGGGGCGAGATGCCCGAGCAACACCAGCTGTTCTTCGCCCAACTGCCCTTCCTGGTGCTGGGCGTCCGCGACGAGGAGGGCTGGCCCTGGGCGACCCTGATTGGCGGGGCCCCAGGGTTTGCTCGCGCCCTGGGCCCGACCCGGCTCGCGGTCGGCGTCCTGCCCCATCCGGAGGATCCCGCCGCCCCGGGCCTGCGGGCCGGCGGAGCGGTGGGGGTGCTGGGCATCGAGCTTCCCACCCGGCGGCGCAATCGCCTGAATGGCCGGGTCCAGACCGCCGACCCGCTCGGCTTCGTGATCTCGGTCGATCAGAGCTTTGGCAACTGCCCGCAATATATCCAGACGCGCGCTTTCGAAGCCGCGCCGCCCCGCGATCCCAAGGCGGACGGCCCGGTGGTCAGCGCTCCCGGCCTCGACGACGCCGCTCGGGCCTTGATCACCCGCGCCGACACCTTCTTCATCGCCTCGGCCCCGCCCGAGCAAGCCGATGACCCGGTCAGCGGCGTCGACGTCTCCCATCGCGGGGGCAAGCCCGGCTTCGTGCGCGTCGAGGGCGACGTCCTGACCGTTCCCGACTTCGTCGGCAATTTCCTGTTCAACACGCTGGGCAACCTGACCCTGGATCCCCGGGCGGGACTGGTGTTTCCGGACTTCGAAACCGGCGACCTGCTGCATCTGGCCGTGACGGCGGAAATCATCTGGGAGGGGCCCGAGGTGGACGCCTACGCCGGCGCCGAACGCCTGCTTCGCCTCACCGTGGCCCGGATGGCGCGCGTGCCCGCCAGCCTTCCCATGCGGGCCAGGGGCGAGGCCGGACTGTCGCCTTTTCTGGAGCAGACGGGGGCCTGGTCACCCCAGCGCAAAGGAGACTGGGCCGCGCGCGACTACAAGAGCCTGCGCGTGACGAGAATTGTCGACGAGACGCCGCTGGTCCGATCCCTGTGGCTCGAGCGGGCGGACGGCGCGGCGCCGCCCTCGTTCAAGCCCGGCCAATTCCTGACGGTCAGGCTGCCGGACGCGCCAGGGCGTCTGGTGCGCACCTACACCCTCTCCGACGCGCCCGATGGCCGAGCCTATCGTCTCAGCATCAAGCGGCAGGGCGCGGCCTCGACCTGGCTGCACCAGGCGAAGGTCGGCGACCTGCTCGAGGCCCTGCCGCCCAACGGCGATTTCATGCTCGACGAACAATCCTCGCGCCCGATCGTCATGATCTCGGCCGGGATCGGCGTCACGCCGATGATCGCGATGCTGAACGGCCTTCTGGCGCAAGGTACGAGCCGCCGTGATCGGCCGATCTGGTTCTTCCACGGCGCCAGAAGCCGGCGCGAGCACGCCTTCGCCGAGCATCTGGCGCGCCAGGCCGCGCGCCACGACGCCCTGCGTCTGGTCACCACCTACAGCGCGCCGGAAGCCGGCGACCTCGACACGGGCGCCCTGCCGGGGCGGATCGATCTCGACCTCGTCCGTCGCACGCTGCCGCTCGACGACTACGACATCTACCTGTGCGGCCCGCCGGCCTTCATGCAGGCGCTCTTCGAGGGCCTGCCGAAACTGGGCGTCGCCCCCAACCGCATCCGCGCCGAGGCATTCGGGCCGGCCTCCGTGAAAATGAAGACTCCGGGTTCGAGGCCCGCGGCGGTCTCGCCTTCGAACGCGCTCGTGACCTTCGCGTCGAGCGGCAAGACGACGCCGTGGCGCGAGGGCAGCCTGCTCGACCTTGCCGAACGGTCGGGCCTGCAACCGGTGTTCAGTTGCCGCATGGGCGTCTGTGGCGAGTGCCGGACGGCGGTGCTGGCCGGAAGCGTCATCTATGACGACCAGCCCGTCGCCGACGTCGCGCCGGGCGAGGCGCTGCTGTGCTGCGCCAGACCGGCCACCGACCTGGTGCTCGATCTCTAGACCCGACCGAGGAAGGCAAAATGACCAGAGCTAGCGCCCCACAGGCCATCGAGATCACACGCTTCAACCTCGCGCCGGGCCTGAGCATCGGCGACTTCGTTCGCGCCAACGCCGACGTGGACGCCTGGCTCGTGCGCCAGCCCGGCTTCGTGTCCCGGCGGATCGCCCAGGACGAGGGCGGCGAGGTCATCGACATGCTGATCTGGGAGAGCGCGGCGCAAGGCGAGGCGGCCGCCAGCCGATTGATGTCGGAGCTCGCCAGCTCGCCCGTCCACGCCGCGATCGATCAGAGGACGGTCTCCTGGACCGTCGCGCCGGTGGTCCACAGCCTGCCGGCCTAGCGACCGGGCTTGCCTCTCGCCGCACCCGGGCGGACGCCGCGCCGGCGCAGGAACGCGCGGCTGAAGGCCGCCTCCGAGCCATAACCGTAGGCGCTCGCCACGGCGGCGATCGTCGCCGTTCCGGACGCCAACCTCCGGTGCGCCAGGCCCAGCCGCAGATCGGCCAGGAACTCCATCGGCGATCTCCCGGCCAAGCGCCGGAAGAGCCGCGCCAAGGCGGCGCGTGACATCGCCGCGCGCTCGGCCAAGGCGTCGAGCGTCCAGTCCGCGCCGGGGCGCTCGACCATCGCGGCCACGGCCCGGGCCGCGCCACGGTGCCCCAGCAGCGCCAGCAATCCCGCCGCCGGCGGATCCTGCTCGAGGTGATCGCGAAGCAGCATGACGAAAAGCGCGCTCGCGAGATCCGAAGCGATCGCCAGGCCGCCCGGCCGCGGCAGATCCAGCTCCTGCCGCATCGCTTCGACCAAGCGGGCGTGCTGGCCCTCTTTCGCGGGACCAGCGGCGCGCACGATGACCTCGGGCAAAAGGTCGAGCGGGGCGTCCGCGGCGTCGAAATGCAGGCGACCGCAGAGGATTTCGGCCTCAACGGCCTGAGCCAGGTCGGTCTTGAGGACAAGCCCGCCATGGGCGAAGCGCTCCAGTCGCGCGCCGCTGCCGTTCCCGGCGCGGGTTCCCAGCATGTGGGCGTCTCCGCGTGGCAGCAGCAACACATCGCCCGCCTCCAGCCGGAGGGTCGCGTGGCCCGGGCGTTCGAGCAGGCACGCGCCTCGGGTGACGATGTGGAACTGCGCGACGTCCTCGGCCTCGTGCCGCGAGACGACATTGGGGCCAAAACGGCACAGCTCCTGCAGTTGCGGACGCACCCGGAGCAGCGGCGCGAGATGGCTCAGCGGATCTTCGGTCGACACGGTCTCCAGCCCTCCTTCCGCGTGGCCTCGCCGCCGACGTCCACCGCTAAAGCCTGTTGCGCGCGCCTTCCATCCGCGGCCAGCCACCGGACGCGGGGTTTCTCCAAAGGCGCGCCACCGCTTCAAGCGCTCGATGCGGCGATGTCGCAGTTTCGACCCGTCGCGACAGCCCGCCGCGCGCCGACGTTTCCCGAGGAACCAAGACATGACCGATCCGCAACCTCATTCGCGTCCTCTTTCGCGCCCCCTTTCGCACAGCGGCGCGCTGCTCGCCGCGGTTGTCGCCGCGCTGCTGGGCGTCCAGCCTCGCGCGGCGGCGGCCCAGACGCCCTACGACAACATCAACAAGGCCGCCGAGGCGGCCAAGGTGACGATCACGCCGCTTCGGGGCGGGGTCTATCTCGTCGAAGGGTCCGGCGGGAACATGGCCGCGATCGGCGGCCCCGAGGGCCTGCTGCTGGTCGACGACGGCATCGCCGTCTCCAAGGACAAGATGCATGCGGCGCTGCGCGGCGTGGGCAAGGGACCGCTCCGCTACGCGATCAACACCCACTGGCATTGGGACCATACCGACGGCAACGCATGGGCGCGCCAGGACGGCGCGATCGTCGTAGCCCACGCCAACACGGCCCGACACCTGGAAGACACTCTCCGGGTCGAGGAATGGGGGCACACCTTCACCCCGGTCGCGCCCGCCGCGCGGGTCGACGTGCGCATCGACGCTCCGACGACCATCGCCTTCGCCGGCGACCAGCTGATCCTTCGCCCCTATGCGCCGTCCCATACCGACGGCGACCTGGCGGCCTACTTCCAGGGAGCCGACATCCTGCTGACCGGCGACATCTGGTGGAACGGACTCTATCCCTTCATCGACTATGTGGCCGGCGGCGGCATTGACGGCATGATCGCGGCCGCCGACGCCAGCATCGCCATGGCGGGTCCGCGGACGATCGTCATTCCGGGCCACGGCCCCGTCGGCGGCCGCGCGGACCTGGTCGCCTATCGCCACATGCTGTCGACCATTCGCGACAATGTCGCGCGCCTCAAGGCGCAAGGCCTGTCCGTCGATCAGGTGATCGCCGCGCGTCCCACCGCCGCGTTCGACGAGACCTGGGGCAAGGCGATCATCAGTCCGGCTCTCTTCACGCGTCTCGTCTATCGCGGCGTGTAACCCGATCCGAAGCCTTTTCCCCAGAAGGTCGCCGTTCGCGCGCGCAGCACGACGGCGGCTCAAGGCTTCGGAAGGCTCGTCGCCCCTCCCTCCCCCAGACGGGGCGACGAGCCGACCTCTACTCTAGGCTTTGGGATTGGCGTGGCGCAGGGCCTCGATCGTGGCGATCATCGCGCGCATGGCGGCGGGATTGTATTCACCCTGGCCGGCCGGGCCGTGATGGATCTCGATGGAGCGCCCTCCTCCCAGGTCCGTATGGAAGAAGTTGGGCGTGAAGAACCGCCCTTCAGCGGGCGCGCCGTCGGGCGCCGGTTCGCTCGCCCCGGCGTCGGTGTCGACGGCGCCCAACTGCGTGAGCTGATCATTCAGCAGCGCCTTGAGCCCGGGATCCAGGTCGCCGCCCGACGGTCCCAGCAGGTTCACCGTAAAACCGTTGGCGGTGTCAGCCTCGAAGAGGCTGGTCATCAACCCCTTCCCCGGGGCCATGTCGACCAACGGGGCTGGATCGTTCGGATTGGGAAACGAGGTCGACGGCGCGGAACGCCCCCGCGCGGCGGAGGCTATCGATTGCCCCGCCGCCAGTCCCATGATGCTCATGACGAAGTGCTCCTCGGGTTATGAGTAGCACCTGATAAGCAACATCCGAACCACGGAACATAAATACAAACCGCGATTCACAAGTACAAAAGCACCGAAAATTCTTGTATATATTTACACGGATACAACATCATTCGTGCCGCGCGGCATTTCCTGCCCGTCCCCGCGAGAGATATGCTCACCGCGTTCGAACCGATCCAGGATCCCGGCCAGTCCCTCGGGGTCGGACAGGAAGGGCGAGTGGTCCGTGTCGAGCGTGGCGGTGTCCGCCAAGGCCAGGCGGCCGCACAGGGCGGCCTGGGTCTCCAGCGGAATGGTCTCGTCGCGGCCGCATCGAACGTAGAAGCGCGCGATCTCGGCCGGCGGGTTCGCGCGCAGGGGATCGACGGCGGGGCCTAGCGCCTGCCATGTCGCGCCGGCGGCCACCGCTTCCTGGGCCACGGCCGGCGAACAGAGGTTGTAGAAAGCCGCCAGGCGATCCTGCCGCTCGAGGCCCGCGACCTGGCGCTCGGCGTCGATGGTCATGTGAGGGACCGCGCGTCCGGACGGCCCAAGAGACAGCGCCTGAAGATGCGTCTCCCCCGCCAGCGGCGCGCTCGCGGCGACGTAGACAAGTGCTTGAACAAGCTCCGGACGCATCGCCGCCGCCGCGGTGATCGCCGCGCCGCCAAGCGAATGGCCGACGAGCCAGGCCGGCTGGGAACCGGCGGCGGCCACGATCGCCCGGGCGCAATCGTCCAGGCTCACTAAGCCAACGCGCTCGGGCGCCTCGCCAACGCCGGGCAGGTCGACGGCCTGAACCTCGTGACCCCGCTGCCGCAACAGCGCGCTCAGGCGCGACCAGCACCAGGCCCCGTGCCAGGCCCCGTGAACGAGCAGAAAACGCGCCATCGGTCAGATCTCCGCGTGGGTCACGACTTGGACATTTGAAAAGGGCTCGTCGCGCTCCTGGCCTATCGCGGCGAGATCGGCGGCGAGAACCTTCGGATTCAGCGCGACATGATCCGCATGGAGACGAACGGCGACCGCCTCGGCGATCGAGGGCTCTTCAGACCACACCGCCGCGCTTGGCCTTCCTGGCAGGCTGTTGGCCGTGACGATCGCCTGGTCGAGGTCGGCGTAGGGGATCACCACCGCCACCGGCCCCCGGGGCTCCTGGCGTACGAGATCCATGTCCGCCGAGACGTTGGCGACCACCGTCGCGCCCATGATCGCGCCCGGTTCCGGCGCGCCGCCGTCCCGGCCGTTTTCCTGGCCGATGACCACGTCCGCGCCCATGGCCCTGGCTTGCGCGACGAGGAAGGCGGCTCGCGCCCGGGCCTCGTCGGATATGAGCGGACCGATCACCGTGCCAGGGTCGCGGGGATCACCGGTCGGGAGCGCCCCGACCATGGCCGTCAGCGCCTCGATGAATTCGGCCTGGCGGTGGCGGGGTACGAGAAGGCGGCTGGGATTGGACGGGGCCTGGCCGCTCGCCATGAACAGCCGGGGCCTCAAGGCCGCCGCCACGGCCGCGAGATCGGCGTCCGGCAGCAGGACGCCCGTGGCGCGGGCGTGCGAACTCAGGACGAGCGGCTTGGTCTCGGCCGCGCAAAGACGCGCCAGCTCCTGTCCCACGTCGGCGAGCCCGGAGAAGGCCACCCAGTCGACGTCCTCGTGAACGGCCATCCGCAGGCAAGCGGCTTCGTCCGCGACGACGATGTTCAAGACGCCATCGGGCAAGCCGGCCTCGGCCAGGAGCTCGCCCAGCTGCTGTCCGTCCAGCGGGCAGAGCGGCGGAAGCAGCAACACCATGGCGCACCCGGCCAGCAGGGCCGGAAGAAGCCAGGCCAGCGCGCTTGGCTGAGAGGCGTTCCACGCTGGGAACGCGGCGACCACGCCGCCCGCCTGCCGCCGATAGCTGCGGGAGACGCCGTCGCCAACGGCCAACGCCCCGCGCGTCATCTCCAAGCGCGCCTGCCCCGCCTCCAGGGCCTGCGCCACCAGGTCCAGAGTGGCGGTGACGGGCAAGGCGGTCTGGCGCGCGCTCAACAAGGCCAGCGCGTTCGCCTGCTCAAGGTAGAGGCGCCAAAAGCGCTCCAGGACGGTGAGACGCCGCTGGAGCGTGGTTCCCGACCAGATCCGACGCTCGACCGCCCGGCGCGCGGCGGCGATCGCCATCTCGATGTCGGGCTGGCCCGCCAGCGGCGCCTGACCGACCACGGCGCCGTCGAAGGGCGAGCGCACCTCCACCCGCAGGCGGCTCAGGGGCGCCTGTCGACGGCCGGCAATGAAGTTACGCCGATAGGAAAGCATGGACTGGCAATGCTCGTTCATTGTCGCCGGGAGGCTTCTCGACGAGCCTCGCCGCGGCCGATCCAAACTCGCGCACGGCCTGGGCCAAGACCAGTTCAAGGGTGTGAAGCGGCGTGAAAGCGCCACGCCTCGAGCCCGACGCGCTCTAGGCGGCCGCGGACAGCAGGGCGTGGGCGCGCCTGGCCATCGGACCATCGCGATCGGGCGTCAGGGCCAGGACCTCCTCCAGGCGCTGACGGGCCTTGGCGCGTTCGCCGTCCTCCGCCTCGTGAGCGACGAGCGCGACGGCCGCCGCCAGCTCGAGGCCAAGCGCCGATTGCGCGCGAGCGGCCTCGAGGGCCTGGAGCGCGTAGGTCCGCCCGGCCTGGGGATCGTCTTCCGCGAAGATCTCGCTGGCGATCAGGAACAGCCTGGGAAGATCATAATGCTCGCCGATCGCCCGAGCCTCCTCCAGGGCCGCGAGCACACGCCGGCGAGCCTTGGCGCGTTCGCCCATCGCATGGAGCCCCTTCGCGAACGTCCCGGAAAGCGCCGGCGAGAGGATGCGATGGGCTTCCCGATCCAGACGCTCAAGCGCTCGGCCAAGCGTCTCGACGCCTTGAGCGTGGCGCCCCCGGCCGATGTCCAGCTCTCCGGCGAGCGCCAGCCCCACGCCGTGATAGGGGCCGATGCCGTGGCGGGCGGCGTGCTCGATCAGGCGCGCCACGAGCCGCTCGGCCTGGCTCCAGTTCTCGTCCCAGAGCGCCACCGTGGCCGTGTAGATCAGGGCGATGCACAGGCTGACCGGACGGCCGCCGCGCTCGGCCTCCGCCACGGCCGCCTCTCCCACCTCGGCTGAGCGCTCGCGCTCTCCGCGCAGCCACAGGACGCGGCAAAGCACGATCATGGCGCGCACCTTGTGGTCATAGCCGAAGAAGTCCGCGCCATCGGCGTCCGCGCCGGCCCAATAGGCGAAGCCACGTTCCACCGCCTCCTGCGCCTGACGCTGATCGACGACCAGATGCATCGAGGTCCCCAGCATCCACTGGGCCAAGGCCGCGCCGCCCGGGTCGCGCACGGGATCGCAGAGCCGGGCGCACTGGCGTCCGCATTCGAGCGCGGCGGAAAAGTCGCCGATCCGCGTCAGGAATATGTGCTGCCCCGCCAGGAGGTGGACCTGATCGGTCGTCGCGCCGAGGTCCTGGGCGAGCGCCAGGCCCCGGTCGATGATCTCGCGCACCGTCTCGTGATTGCCGCGTCCGAACATGCGGGCGACCGCCACCGCCTCGAGCAATCTCAGTTCCTCCAGGCCGCCGCGTCGCTCGTCCGGCAGGGCGGCCAGGGCGCGCGCGCACCAGGTTTCGCACTCGTCGAGCATGGCGCGCGACAGCAGCAGCGGCGCGGCGGCGGCGGCGAGACCGGCGAACATCTCCCCCGGGCGCGCGACCTGGGCCCAGCGCAAGGCGGCCAGAACATCACCCACCGACGGCGGAGCCGAAGGCGCATGTCCCCGAAACAGCGAGGCGCCTTGGCCGACGCCATCCGCCGTGAGGCGCGCCAGAACCTGGGCCGCATGGCGCTCGGCGACCATGTCGGTCTCCTGGCTCTGTCCGAGTTTCGCCAGCGCATAGGCGCGCGTGGTGTCCAGGAGGCGGAACTGAACCGGCCCGGCGCCGCCATGGGAGGTCCAGACCAGCGACTTGTCGACGAGACTCGTCAGGGCGTTGGCCACATCGAGCGTATCGTCTCCCGGATCGCCCGCCACGGCGTGGGCGTCGCGCAGGGTGAAGGGGCCGGTGAACAGACAAAGGCGACGCAGGACGCGCCGGTCGCGCTCCCCGAGCAGGTCATGGCTCCAGTCGAGCAGGGCCTGCAGGGTCTGGTGACGCGGCGCGGCGTCGCGACGCCCCGGCCACTGAAGCCCAAGGCTGTCGTCCAACAGGTCCGCGACGCCGGTAAGGCCCAGGGCGCCGACGCGGCTGGCGACGAGCTCGATCGCCAGGGCCACGCCATCGAGCCGCCGGCAGATGTCGCCGGCCAGTCGCGCCTCTGCCGGCGTCCACGGCCCACGCCGCCCGCTGACCTGCGCACGCTCGATGAACAGCTGCACCGCCGAATAGCCAAGCGGGCCTTCCGCGCCAGGATCTTCCTCGGCGGAGGGAAAGGCGAGCGGCTCGAGTAGGTGAATGGTCTCGGCCTCAACCCGAAGCGCTTCGCGGCTGGTCGCCAGAACCAGATAGGCGTCGAGGCTGCGCGTGAGCCGGTCGCAAAACGCCGCGGCCGCCTCTACGACATGCTCACAGCCATCCAGGACGAGCAGCAGCCGATGGGTCGCCAGACAGGCGACGATCGCCTCCTCCAGCTCACGCCCCGGACCGTCCAGGCCAAGCGCGACCGCCACCGCCTTGGTCAGGGCCGCCTCGTCCGTCGCCGCGCTGAGGTCGACGAACACGGTCTCGAGCCCTGACCTGGATTTCAGGGCCTGGGCGACCAGGGCCGCGACCGTCGTCTTGCCCAGCCCGCCAGCGCCGACGAGCGTGATCAACGCCCGATCGCCCATCGCCGCGGCGAGCTTGTCGACGACGCTCTCGCGCCCGATGACGCGCGCCGCCGGCAGCGGCAGGCGCGTGGACTGGCGAGGTCTGACGGGCGCGGGCGACGGCGCGGCCTCGTCGGCCTCGGACTCCAGCCATCGGACGGGGGCGACGAAACAATAGCCTCGCCCCACGACGTTCTCGATGTAGCGCGCGCCGTTCTCGCCATCGCCGAGGGCCTTTCGCAGGCCCGAGACGGCGACCCGCAGATTGGATTCCTCGACCGTCAGTCCAGCCCAGGCGCGTTCGACCAGCTGTCTATGGGTGAGCACACGACCGTTCTCGCTCACCAGGGCGATCAGGACCTCGAGCGCGCGGGCGCCCACCGCCACCGGCGCGCCCTGGCGCGTGAGCAGCCGTCGTTCCGGAGCCAGGACATAAGGTCCAAAGACGGCCTGGCGTTCGACGCCGGCCTGGCCTTGGCGCATAGCGAGCGCGTCCCCCAAAGGCCCTTCCCCAAAGACGCCGCCACAGGGCCCCGCGCCATTTGACCACAATCAAGGCTTGATCGCTTGTTCGCAAGCCCGATCGTTCAAGTCGCCAAAGGCCGGATCGGCCGCCGGTTCGGGAGTTCGCAGGGTCTGAAGGCGTCCGAAGATCACGCCGGCCTCGCTGCGGGCCAGAACGGTCGACAGGTCGGCCCAGGTCTCCGAAACGACCGATCGATAGGGACGCACCCGAGGCGCGGGCGGGGGCCTCACGACAACACTCCCGGCGCGGTCGACCAGGACTGGGCCGCCAGGCGGTCCTTGGCGCGATGGTCGCGCCGCCAGGCCGCCGGCGAGTAGCCGTAGTGCTTGCGGAACGCTCGCGTCAGATGGGCCTGATCGCAGAGCCCGCACGCATAGGCGATCTGGGCCAGGCTGTCGTCGCTGGTCAGCATCATGCGCCGCGCGCGCTCCAGCCTCTGGCGCATGACGAAGCCCGATGGAGTCAGACCAAAGGTGACGTTGAAGCACCGTCCAAGCTGGCTGGTGCTGATGCGGATCACGCTCGCCAGTTCGCCGACCTTGATCGTCCGCTCGATATTGGCTTCGATGAATTCGGCCAGGCGGCTGACCCGCCAGCCGGTCAGGCGAGCCCCCTTGGCGCGAGACGAAGCCGGCTCCGGCAGACCGGGCGCGAGCTCGAGTTCGCGGTCGATGATCCTATGGGCCTGACTCAGATAGGTGCGGGCGGCGTGGCGATCGCGATCGAGCAGCTTGAGAGCGTCGTCGATCAGCGCTCGGACCTGGTCTCCGCCGGTCGCCGGCCAGGCCGGATGGTCGATCAGGGTGACGGTGCGCATGGGAGCCTCCTGGGTTGATGGAGGAAGCATCCGCCCAGACCGTCCCGCAGGCGCGTAAAGCGGCGTGACCCGGCGTTAGACATCGCGAAGACCGCCGCGCGCCGAATGGCGGCGGCTTGCTCTCGGCGTCTTCACGACGCTTCACAGCGCCTGACTCACGCCTCGGGGCCGGCTCGTGCGCAGATCGCCCCGACGACGCCAAGCACGCCGTCCTCCTCGCCGCCTCCCAATCCCGAAGGAACGCCATGCGCCCTCCGCTTCCGCCTTTTACCGATGACACCGCCCGCCTGAAGGTCCGGGCGGCCGAAGATGGCTGGAACAGCCGCGATCCCGCCGTCGTCGCCCAGGCCTATACGCCCGACAGCGTCTGGCGAAATCGCAGTGACTTTCTGACCGGACGCGACGCCATCGTCGCCTTCCTGACCCGCAAGTGGGAGAAGGAGCGTGAATATCGCCTGATCAAGGAGCTTTGGGCGTACACGGACAATCGCATCGCGGTGCGCTTCGCCTACGAATGGCGCGATGCGGACGGCGCCTGGTTCCGGTCCTACGGGAACGAGAACTGGCAGTTCAACGCCGACGGCCTGATGGAATGGCGGCTCGCCAGCATCAATGACCTGTCCATCAGCGAGTCCGAGCGCCTGTTTTTCTGGCCCCTCGGCGCGCGTCCGGCCGACCATCCTTCGCTGTCGTCGCTGGGCCTCTAGAGCATTTTCCGACGAAGTGGATGCCGGTTCGTCGTCAGAAAATGCGTCAAAACAAAAGACTAGAGCATTTCACCGATCCAGTTGGATCGGAAAATGCTTTAGTCGCGGGCCCGACTTTGATCCGAGCGGTCATCCCGCTGATCCGCTCGGTCATGGGCCGCACAGGTTTCGTCGCCACTTCCTGAAGGTCACAGACTTAGGAAAGAGGAGGCCCTGATGGCCATGCTCAATTGGAATGAATATCGCGCCCAGGTCATGCAAGGCGTGGGCGAGCTCGGAAAGCTGTCTCCCGACACCGTGCGCGGTTACGCCACGCTCAGCGGGGCCGGGGCCAAGACGGGCCAGCTCGACGCCAAGACGCGCGAACTGATCGCCTTGGCCGCCGCCGTCAGCCTGCGCTGCGACGGCTGTATCACGGTCCATGTGGAAGCGGCCCACAAGCTGGGCGCGACCCGCGAAGAGGTCGCCGAAGCCCTTGGCGTGGCGATCTCGATCAACGCCGGCGCGGCGCTGGTCTATTCGACCCGCACGCTCGACGCCTTGACCGCCCTGGAGCCGGCCTAAACCCTACAGTGCGGTTCCCGGCCCGTCCGGGAGCTGATCGGCAAAGGCCTGGGGCTGGACCGACAGCGGTCTCCCCAGGCCGCGATGCTCGCGCCGCCAGGCCGCGGGCGTCTGGCCGAAGGTCTTGCGAAAGGCGCGGCTCAGATGCGCCTGGTCGCAAAGTCCGCAAACCTCGGCGATCTGGGCCAGGGCGTCGTTGGTCTCGAGCATCAGGCGCTGGGCCAGGGCCAGGCGGCGATGCATGACATATTCCGACGGGGAGACCCCAAAGGTGGCCTTCAGGGCTCGCGCCAATTGGCCGGTGCTCATCTTGGCCGCGCCGGCCAACTCCGCGCTGTAGATGATGCGGCCGATGTTGGCGTCGACGAACTCGGCGATCTGACGCGCGCGCCAGGTCAGCGGCGCGCCGACGCCGACCGGGCTCGAAGCCCCGTCTCCGTCGCTTCCCGTGGACCCGGTCAGGGCGCGCGCGCGGACGATGCAGGCCCTCGCCGCCACGGGATCGCTGCGCCACAGGGAAAGAGCCTCGTCCAGCAGGTCGGTGATCGCCGTCTGCTTCGGCGCCGCCAGGCCCGCGCCGACCGGGTCGGTCACGGCCATGGCGCGCGCCGGATCATCGCGTCGGGCCGACATCGACGACGACCTTGCCCTTGCCCTTACCACCCGCGAGCGCGTCGTAGGCCTCGGCCAAGGCGTCCAGCCCGAAGCGATCCGGGTGGAGACGGGGCTTGAGGCCGTCCCGATCCACGAGGTCGGCGATCGCGGCCAGGATTTCACCGAAATGGCCCCGTCCTTCTCCGCTCAACAGGGGGTGCAGGGTGAAGACGCCGGAATAGGTCGCCTGCTTGAACGACAGCGGCGCGAGCGCGTGGACGCCCCATCCGAGACAGCTGACGACATGACCGAACCGCCTGACGGCCTGGAACGAGGCGTCCAGCAGGGCGCCGCCGCCGGTGTCGTAGACGATCTCGAAGCCGGCCCCGCCCGTGTGCTCCTCGACATAGTCCGCAACGGCCTGGGTCCCGTCGATGGCGACCGCGCCAAGCTCGCGCAGATAGGCCAGATCCTCTTGGCCGAGCGCCGTGGCGTAGACCTTCGCGCCCTTGGCCAGCGCGATCTGCACGGCCATGTGCCCCACGCCGCCAGCGCCGCCCTGGACCAGGACGCTTTGGCCGGCGCTCACCCGGGCGCGATCGACCAGGCCTTCCCAGGCCGTGATCGCCACCAGCGGCAAGGCCGCGGCGTCTCGGGGCGTCAAGGTTGTTGGCCGCCTCGCCAGCAGACGAGCGTCGACGGCCGCATACTGCGCCTGGGCGCCCTGCAGCCCGCCGACGCCGCCGACCAGGCCATAGACGCCTTGCCCCACGGCGAAGCCTTCCACCCCGGCCCCCACGGCCTCGACCTCGCCCGCGAGATCCAGTCCCAGCACGGCGGGCAGCGGATGGCGCGCGTGGGCCGCCTGCTCGGCCCGGATCTTCAGGTCCAGCGGGTTGAGGCCGCTGGCTTCGACACGGACCAGGACCTGGCCTGGCCCCGGCGTGGGGCGGACGACTTCCAACAGGCGAAAGGGGCCATCGCGGGTTTCGACGACGGCGGCGGTCATGGCTTGTGCAAGGCTCATCGGTGCGGCTCTGCGCTATTGGGAGCCCGAGGATCGCTCAACCACGATTGACTGGTAATAGACAAATCGACACGTTTAGCATTCACTTTTGAATGGATGACGCATGGCCTCGTTTGAGTGGAGCGATCTGCCGGTGTTCCTGGCCATCGCCCGGGAAGGCACGCTCGGCGCGGCCGGCCGGCGCCTGGGTCAATCCCAACCCACCATGGGACGTCGCCTGAAGGCCCTCGAGGGGGCGATGGGCGTGGCGCTGTTCCAGCGCACGGCGGACGGCTTTGTCCTGACCGACGAAGGCCAGACGCTGTTGGCCCACGCCGAGCGCATGGAGACGGAGTCGTTGGCGTTGATGCGGACGCTGTCGGGCAGTGACGCCGCGCTCGACGGCGACCTGCGCGTATCCTGCTCGGACTGGTTTGGCCGGGTGCTGCTCGCGCCGGTCCTGGCCGAACTGGCCCAGCGCCACCCCGGCGTCGTGGTGGAGACCCTTACCGATCCCAGGATCTACAACCTGGCCCGTCGCGAAGCCGACCTCGTGGTGCGCATGGTGCCCTTCGACGAAACCGAGGTCATCGCCCGGCGCCTGGTGACGATCTCCTACGGTCTCTACGGCCACCCCGACGCCTGCCTGGGCCCGATCGGCGATGGCGAGGACTGCTCGCTGGTGGTGATGGACACCGCGTTCGGCGGCATGCCCGACGTCGCCTGGATCACGCGGCGCCTGCCCCGCGCCAGGATCGCCTCGCGCAGCAACAGCCGCGAAGTGCAGGCGCAGCTTTGCGCGCTAGGGGTCGGCTTGGCCGTGCTGCCGCGACCGCTGGGCGACACCGCCCAAGGCCTGCAACGGATCGAACTGGAGGAGGATCCCCCGAGCCGGACTCAATGGCTGGGCTATCATCGCGACCTGCGACGGCTGCCAAGACTGCGCGTCCTGGCCGACCTGCTCATCGCCCGCATCCCGACCTTGGCCTACTGACGGCGCTCCGGTCGCGCTGGGAACGGCGAGAGTGACGAGTGGTGGCGGGGCTACCAGTCAAGGAAGTCTCCACCGTCGGCCACCCTGCCGAACGTGGGAGATGCGCAGGGGTTCGAGAGACCCGTTGCTGACCTTGAACTGGCCTGTGCGCCTATAGTGGTGCAGCGCGCCCGCGCCTAACACCGTCGAGTCCATCAAGAATTGGCCTCCGTGTCTCCTACCGCGCTCGCGGCCAGCAAAGCTTAGACGCTCACGGGGCTAAGATGGACGATGGAAGTGCAGGCCAAGCCTCACATCGTCACCTCACCGCGCGGCCCGCCTCATCGTAGATGCTGGTGTCGATCAGGCGGGCGAGCTGCGCGCGCGTACGGGGAGCGCGACCGTCTTGCGCCGCCAGCCAAGCCTCTTCCTCGACGAACTTGTCCAGCAGGTTGGGAGTGACTTCGCAGGGAAACCTAAAGCGCCACGATTGGGTGATCTGATCGAGCGAGTAGCCGTTCAGCGGCTGGATCAGGCTTTGAGCGTGGCTCGGATCTGCCGAGATCGCGCCGCAAGCCGAGAGCAGGTTCCTCACATAAGCCACGATCGCCGCCCGTTTTTCCGGATTGTCCAGCGCGGCTTGCGTGGTGTGGAGCGAATAGAGTTCGCGGTACATATCGGGCGGGGCGATCATCACGGCCTCCTCCCCGAGCGTCCGCAGCGCGCGCTCCGAATGGGGCTCCCAGGTCGCCATGGCGTCGATGGAGCCCGCGATCAGTGCGTCCGCCGAGGCCTGGGGCGAGAGAGGGACGATCGTGACGTCCTTTTCCGTCAGCTTGGCGCGCTGGAGCGCCTTGTGGAGATAGAAGGCCGCCGATGTGCCTGGATAGGTGCCGACCCTCTTGCCCTTGAGATCCGCCTCGGTCGCGATCCCCCTGGAGCGCCGGGCGACGATCCGATAGACGCCCTCGGTCACCGTGAGGAGATAGCGGCCGTCCGGATGCGCGACCGTTGCGCGGAGCAGCTGCGTCTCCGCGTTGCCGGCGACATCCGCCAGCTTGGTGTTCGACGGCGCTTTCGTTGACGCCTCGCCGGCGACCGCCACGGTCAGGCTGGCCAACTCCCGGTTCCAGAGGTTCGGGACGCCGCCAAGCGCGATCTCGACCTGCCCGCCCGACGCTTCCGAAGCGAGCACCAGGGGTGCGATCTCGAGCACCGTGATATTGCCGACCACTCGCAGCGGTTCGGACCAGACCGTCGTCGGAAGGACGACCAGCGCGGCGACCGCGGCGATGAGCTTCCTGCTTATTCTTCTCATTGCGTCCATCCTTCAGATTTTTCGAGGCTGCCGATCAAGCGGCGGCCGGGCGCGACCGTTGCGCCCCGGCCGGCTCTTCAGAACTGCGCGCGAACGCCGATTTTGTAGCTGCGTCCCACCGGCGGGAAATAGAGTCCGTTGCCGTTCAGGCGCAGTTCCGGCGGCGGGTCGACGTCGAAGACGTTATTCACCCCTCCGAACACTTCCAGCCGTTTGTCTTCCTTGCCGGAGAGCGTGACCCGTGCGCTCAGGTCGAGATAGGTCCGGGCGGATACGTGGTTGTAGGTCACGCTGTTCGGCAAGTACGGGCTGTAGCCCTCCTGCTCCGCTCCGATCCAATCTGGATTTTGCAGGGCCCTGGGGATGTGGGCCAGGTGCGCCGTCAGCGAGTAGGTGGGCTGGCTATAGGTGATGACCGCATCGGCGCGCCAACGCGGCACGCCCAGGATGTTGGTGACCCCGCCGGAATTGCCCGTGAAGTTGGAAAGCTCCTTCTTCGTCCCGTTGGGCAGCAAGGTCGAAAGCGTATCGACGTAGGAGCCGTTCAACGAGATGTTGACCTCACCGCTCATCCATCGCGCGACCTCGGCGAGATCGAGGGCGTAGTTCGCCACGAGCTCGTAGCCGCGCGTGTGGAGCTTGTTGATGTTCTGGTAGGTCGCGAAGAGCGCCAGGATGCGGTCCGGATTACCGTTGGCGTCGGCGCCGAGCGTGCAGATCGCGGGGTTGGTTCCCGCGCGGCAGATGCTTATGGCGAGGTTCGCGGCGGGGATGTCGATCGCGCCATCGACCGAGATGTCGTAGTAGTCGACCGACAGCTTGAAGTTCCGGAACCAGTCCGGCTGAAGGACCGCCCCCACGGTGAAGGTGTCCGCCGTCTCCAGTTCCAGGTCGGGATTGCCGCCGCTGAACGTCGGCATCAGATACTGTACGCCGTACTTCGGATCGGCGAGCGACAGCGTCGTTGTGCTCTTGTTCGGGTTGAGTTCCAGCGGCGAGGGCGCGCGGATGTCCCGAGAGCGGGTGATGCGAAGCATGTACTGGTCGTCGGGCCGGTAGACCGCGCCGACTTTCCACGTCGTGGCGTTGCCAGACAGGCTATAGTGGGTGCGCCGGACGGCGCCGTCGACGTCGAGCGACTTGCCCAAAGGCGAGTCATGGAGGATCGGCACGCTGACCTCGACATAGCCTTCCGTCACCTTCTGGGTGGTCGGCGGCAGGTACGTCCAGGCGACCTGGGAGAACAATCCAGCCTTGCTGTTCGGGTCGTTGTCGCCCTCCGAGGCGCTGCTGCGGTATTCGACCCCCGCCGCGGCCGAGATCGGGCCGGCCCATCCCTGGAAGAGGTCGCCCCTGATATTGGCGGCGAGGTTGTGATCGGTGAACTTACGTGTCGAGTAGGCGATCGTGTTGACCCAGGCGGCCGCCTCGGGGCTTATCTTGCCAGGCCCCATGATGTTGGCGGGAACGCAGCCGTTGTTCGGCGCGCTGATCGTCGTCCGGCATATGATCGTGCCGGCCGCGATGCCCGGGAGGCCCGCCGGCGCCCGCACGGCGTCGATGGCGTCCTTGAAGCGCTGCTCAAGCCGCGAGTTGGCGTTGCTTTGACGGCCCGTCGTTCGGCCGAACTGGTAATACGCATCCCATTTCCAGCCGCCGGGGAGCTTGCCGTCCAGGCCGGCGAAGGCATGCCATGTCTCGTTCCTCGACGAATAGACGTTGGGCCCGAGCTCGAAGTTGATGCGGCTCACCGGAAGGAAGGTGGTGCGCGCGGCGTCCATCATGGCCGCCGTCGCAGGCGTGAGGTAGGCGTTGTCCCGCTGAATCCGCAGCGCGCCGTTCGGGTCGGATCGCGGGTTGGCCCCCGTGGGCCCGCCCCTGACCTCGGCGTAACCAAGCTCCGCCGAGATCGTGATGGCGTCGGTCAGGTCGTAGCTGACGTGGCTCAGGACAGAACCGTGCTTCGTGCCCACCACGAACGGTCCCACGGCGCCGTAATAGCCTGTGATGCTCGGGTCGCCGCCGATCATCAGCGAGCTGGGCTTGGCCCGATTGTAGAGGTCGCCGAACTGGAACGGGACAAGGTTGCCGTTGCTGTCGAACTGCATCCCCTGCAGCGGGTGCACGATGGTGATCGACCCGGCCGGGGTGAGCGACGTCCTGACGTTGTCGGCGGCGACGTTGGCCGGCAGGCCGTTGCTGAGGGCCGGATTGGTGGAGAAGAACGGGTTAGGGATGAAGTCGTGAAGGCGGCGGCTCCAGTCACGGCTTAATTCGGGGACAGGCCCCTCCTTCGAATACTCGCCGCCGATGACCAGATGTCCCCGCCCGCCGGCGATCGACGTGCCGGCCGCCGCGGCGGCATAGGTGTTCCGGGCGTCGCCATGCTCGCTGACACCATAGCTCGCTTCCGCCTTGATCCCTTGCAGTCGAGTGTCGGTGATGAGGTTCACGACGCCTGATACAGCTCCGGCGCCGTAGGCGGCCGAGGCGCCTCCGGTGACGACCTCCGAGCGCTGGATCAGGATCGACGGGATCGAGTTGAGATCGAAGGTGCCGTCGTCCGCGCTCGAGACATGCCGGCGGCCATCGATGAGGGTCAAGGTCCTGATCGCGCCGAGACCCCGCAGGTCCAGGCTGCGGCCTGCGATGTTCGCGCTCGAACGGAAGGAATTCGTCGCCGGGCCGACGATCGGGCGAAAGGACGGGATCTGATTGAGCGCGTCCCCCACGTTGGTGATGTTGAGGGCCTGAGAGCGCTCCTGGCCGATCACGCTGACCGGCGTCGGTGAGTTGAAGCTGGTCCGTCCGAGGCGCGAGCCCGTGACGACCACCTCGTCCACCACGGCTTCTGTCTCCTGACCCGGAGCAACGGCGGGTTTCTCCTGCGCCATGGCGGGCGTGGCGTTGACGGCCGCGACGACCGCGAGCAGAGCGCTGGAGTTGAAAAGAGTCGATAAACTCCCCCTAAGCATACATTTCCCCCTTCTGTTTCGGCGTTATTTTTTTCAATTCAAACGCGTGGTTGTGCGGTGGGATCGTGAGTTGGCGCCCCGAATACCGAGCTTTAGAGCGCCCTGACGTGCACGGTTGAATTGCAACCTCGCCAGTCACGAGCCTTCTGGATTTGATTGTTGCTTTGAAAGCCGTGCACCCAATGCTTGCCTTGTTGAGGCGATCTTGGTGCACTGAGGGGTGGGGACGGAAGCGCCGAGTTGTAGCTTTCCGCAGTGCGAAAGCCTCGAACGCTCCGGCGGTATCGCTTGTGGTGCGACAGCTCGCGCAGTGGGACTGTCGAAACGGCGGAGCGGCTTGCGATGATCCCGGCGATCGCGTGGCGGGTCAGTTAGGCAGCGCGATAGGCGCGCCCCGCCGCAGGATCACTGGGGTGAACGCCGGCTCCGTGCAGAGCAACGAGGGCTGCGTCGCGGCAGCTGCAGCGTCCAATGATAGTAGCCGCCCCGGTCGATCCGAAGGTCTGTGTCGCCGGCCAGGCAGCGCCAAGAACGGACAGTATTGTCGTCTCACAAACACGACGTTCGGCATCTTATCGCTCTGCGAGGACGGCGTCCGAACGCGTCAGCAGAACAGCATCGGCGCGGGCCGCCGCAGCGAACCGGTCGCTAGCGCCCCCGCCCGGAGTCAAGCTTGTTGCGATGGAGAAAGGCCGAGAGCTGGTCGGCGACCGCGACGTTGTTGAGGTCGGCGAAGGGAATGTGGGTATTGCCCTTGAGACCTACGGACGGAAGGAACAGGATTTCGGCCTTGCCGCCCCGCGCGTTCACGAGATCGACGAACTTGCGACAGGTCTCGGCGTACATCGACCAGGTCGGCGACTTGTCGATATTGTCGCCAAAAACAAACTGGATCGGAATCTTGGTGAGCTTCTTGAAGTCCTCCGGCGACACGATCACCGGGCCGAAGCGTTCCGGCCCCTTGGGCGCGTCGAAGTCCGTGGGAAAGACGTAGCCTGGGTCTTCATAGGCGACGACGCCCTTGACGTTGTCACTCTTCAAGGTGGCCAGCAGCGCGCGCAGGCCGCCCGCTGAATTGGTGACCAGCACCGTCGGGCCGATCTTGTCGATGGCCTTGGCCGCCGCGTCGGCTTCCAACTGGGCGTTCTCGACGGTGTCGAACTCGTCGTAGCGGGCCCGAGCGGCCTGGTTCCAGGCCTCCGGGTCCTTGGTTGGGAACTGCACGCCCGGGAACCAGTCCGGGTACTTGGCGCCGAGGCGCCAGGCGACGAAGTTCTGCTGGTCTTGTCCGACGGCCGGCTTGTAGGTGTAGGACGCGCAACCCCAATTGCCGCGCCCGACGCGGGGGCCGTCCCACAGATAGACGGGAAACCCTCGGCGCAGGAAGATCGACTGGTAGCCCTCCCCGCCGTCCCAGCGGGTCTGCCAGACCTTGGTCGACGAGCTGTGCCACAGGAACAGCGCGACGCCCCGCGCCTTGGCTGGGATCTGGTATTCGACGAAGCCATGGTCGCATGACAGGGTCTTGTCACCCTCTCGCAGCATCGAGCCGCCGGCCTCGAACGCCCCTTGCTTGACGATTAGGATCGGCGAGGCCTCGCGAGCGGCGACGGAGGAAGCCAGCGCTGAAACCGCGCAAAGGACCACAAGACACTTTACGACCACCAACCTGCCTCCCTATGCCTTGGACCCATTCTTCACCGCCTTTCGCGACGCTGGGAAGCGCGCGGGCTGATCGGCGTTACGGCTTTTCGAAGCGCGAAATTTTCGCGAGGCGAAAACCCTCCGCTCGCCGATTGCGCGTCCCCGGGCGGATCGGGGAAGTCTATCGTCGCCAAGACGCGGAAAAGGGCGGGGACGATGGACAGGCTGCAATTCTACATCGACGGCGCTTGGGTCGATCCGGTCGAGCCGTCGGTCCTGGGCGTCGTCAACCCGGCCACCGAGCAGACCTTCGCGCGGATCAGCCTGGGCTCGCGCCAGGATGTCGACCATGCCGTCGCGGCCGCCCGGCGCGCCTTCGCGACCTATTCCACGACCAGCGTCGACGAGCGCCTCGGCTACCTGCGCAGGATCATCGACGGCTTCCGCGCGCGCCTGCCCGATCTTGCCCGAACCATGACCCTGGAGATGGGTTCGCCGATCACCTTCTCGACCGAACGGCAGGCCACGGTCGCGCTCTTCCACTTCGAGGAGGCCGCGCGGGTGCTGGCGGACTATCCGTTCGAGGAGCGAACGCCGACGGGCCTCATCCGCCGTGAGCCGATCGGCGTCTGCGGGCTGATCACGCCCTGGAACTGGCCGTTGAACCAGGTCGCCTCCAAGATCGCGCCAGCGATCGCGACCGGCTGCACGGTGGTGCTGAAACCCAGCGAGATCGCCCCGCTCAGCGCAATGCTGCTGGCCGAGATTATCCACGACGCAGGCGTCCCCCCAGGGGTCTTCAACCTCGTCAACGGCCATGGCCCCACGGTGGGCGAAGCGCTCGCCGCCCATCCCGACATCGACATGGTCTCGATCACGGGCTCGACGACGGCCGGAGTTCGGGTGGCCAAGCTGGCCGCCGACACGGTCAAGCGCGTGGCCCAGGAGCTGGGCGGCAAGTCCGCCAACATCATCCTGCGCGACGCCGACCTGAAGACCGCCGTGAAGTCGGGCGTCCACGCCTGCTACACCAACGCCGGCCAGAACTGCCAATCGCCCACCCGGATGCTGATACCGCGCGAGCATCGTCAGATCGCCTTCGACGCCGCCCGCGAGGCGCTGCAGGCCATCCGCCTGGGCGACCCGCTCGATCCGGCGACGACCATGGGCCCGCTCGTCAGCCAAGCCCAGGTCGACAAGGTCCGGAGCCTGATCCAGTCCGGCGTCGACGAAGGCGCCACCCTGGTCGCCGGCGGGACGGAACGGCCGGACGGGCTTGTGCAAGGCTATTACGTGCAGCCGACGATCTTCGGCGACGTCACCCCAGACATGCGCATCGCCCGCGAGGAGATTTTCGGGCCGGTGCTGTCGATCATCAGCTACGACACCGAGGACGAGGCTGTCGAGATCGCCAATGACACGCCCTTTGGCCTCGCCGGCTTCGTGCAGGGCAAGGACCCGGACAACACCCGGCGGATCGCCAACCGCATCCGCGCGGGCCGCGTCTATCTGAACGGCGCCGCCTTCGACCGCAGCCTACCGTTCGGCGGCTACAAGCAGTCCGGCAACGGGCGCGAGTTCGGCGTCTTCGGGTTCGAGGAATATCTCGAGGTCAAGGCCCTGGTCGGCTTCCCCGACTAGAGTCGCCTAGTCCAACTGCTGCGGATCGACGATCAGCACGATCTTGCCGATTTGCTGGTTGGCTTCCATCCGCGCATGGGCCTCGCCCGCGCGATCCAGCGGAAACGTCGCGCAGACGTGGGTCGTCACCCGCCCCGCCTCGATCAGCGGCCAGACATGGGTGCGCAGAGCGGTCGCCAGCTCGGCCTTGAATGCGGCGGTGCGCGGGCGCAGCGTCGAGCCGGCCAGGCTCAGGCGGCGGCGCACGATGCTCCGGGTGTCGACCTCACCGGTCCGGCCAGCGTGACTGGCCAGCAGCACCAGGCGTCCCCCCTCGGCCAGCAGATCCAACTGGCGCCCGGTGGTCGGCCCGGCCTGGGCGTCGACGATCACGTCGCAGCCGCCCGGCAGCAGGTCGCGGACCTGGGCTTCCCAGCCCGGGTCGCGGTAGTCGATGGCATGGTTGGCCCCGACCGACAGACAAAGGGCGCGCTTCTCGGCGCTGCTGGCAGTGGCGACGATGCGCGCGCCGCGCAGCCGATCGGCGATCTGGATGGCCGCCAAGCCCACGCCGCTGGCGCCGCCCTGGATCAGCAGCCCCTCCCCGACCTCCAGCCGCCCCAGCACCATCAAAGCGTTCCAAGCGGTGAAGAAGGTCTCCGGCAGCGAGGCGGCTTGAATCAAATCCAAACCAGCTGGAACCGGCAGACACTGCCCCGCCGGCGCGACACAGTAGTCGGCGTACCCTCCGCCATTGACCAGGGCGCAGACACGGTCGCCGGCGCGCGGCCAGGCGACGTCCCCCGCCGCCTCGACCACGGTCCCGGCGACATCCAGGCCCAGGATGGGCGAGGCGTCGGGCGGCGGCGGATAGAGGCCGCGGCGCTGCTGGACATCGGGCCGGTTCACGCTGGCGGCGGCTACGCGGATCAGCACTTGGCCCGCCCCTGGTCGGGGCTTGGCCCCTTCGGCCATCACAAGCCGGGCCGCCTCGCCCGCCCCTTCGACGGCGATCACTCGCATCGACGACGCCAGCGCGGCCCGATCAGGCGACACTGGAGAGGTCCGCTTCGGCCTCGATGAACGGGAAGTGGCAAGGTTCGCGAAGCTGGGGCGAGCGGTGCTCCAGCTCTGCGGTGATCGCCTCGGAGGTCGACAGGATGTGCGGCAGGTACTGGTCGACCGCCTTCTGCAGCGGCATGGCGGCTGTGATCCAGGTGAAGCCCAAGCACGCCACGACCCGGCCATTCTCGCGAACCGGCACGGCGATGGTCGAGGACTTCGGCTCGATCATCGAACTGCGCGTGGCGTAGCCTCGCGCGCGAACCTGGGCGATCATCCGCCCCATCGCCTCCTCGTTCCGCGCGGGCTCGTCCTCGGGATCGCCGCTGTGCTTGACGATCTCCAGGATGATCTTCTGCTCGTTGGGCGTGCTGTGCGCCAGATAGGCGCGCCCCAGGGCCCGACTGACCATGCTGAGCCGCATGTTCAGCGACGAATGGAACAGCGACAGCGAGGTGTAGGGAATGCTGCTGGCCCGCACGACCATGGCGTTCAGATCGAACAGCGCCAGGGCCAGCGGCCAGCCCTCGCGTTTGGTGAAGTCGATCATGATCTCCTCGGCCACCTCGATGATCTGGGGCTCGTGGTGGAAGCCGCTGGACAGCGTCTTGACCCGACCGAGCAACTGGTAGGTCCCGTAGCTGGAAGACTGCGCGACCAGCCCCTTGGCCTCCAAGGTGCGCAGCAGTCGCACGATCGAGGGCTTGGGCAGGCCAGTCTCGCGGTGCAGGTCGTTGATGGTGGAAAGCGGCCGGCGATTAAGCGCTTGCAGGAGGTCGATCGCGCGCTCGACTGAACGGATCCGGCTGCTCTTCTCCCGCCCGGCGTCTTTGGCCATGACAACCTCCCCAGGACGCGTTTTCTTGTTCGGAACGCTCGTCCAACGTCATGAGGGTGCAGGGCGTCGAGCGTCTCAGCAACGCCCATAGTAGTCGTGTTCCGCCAGACGAAAAGCGCCAAACGGACCGTTGAACCGCTTGGTCCCATGTCCCACTCGGCGGGGGCCGCGACGGGCGCGGCGTTTTTCGTGGAGATGGAAACGATGGTCGACGAGCTCTTCAGCGTGGCGGGCAAGGTGGCCCTGGTCACGGGCGGAACGAGCGGGATCGGGCGGATGATCGCCCAGGGTTTCGTCGACCGGGGGGTCAAGACGTACATCGCCGCCCGGGACCTGGACCGCGCCGAAGCCACGGCCGCGGAGCTCTGCGCCAGCGGCGGCCAGTGCTTTGGCCTCGCCGCTGATCTTGGCGACGCCGAAGGCCCGGCGGCCTTGATCGCGGCGCTGGCAGCGCGGGAGAGCCGCCTGGACATCCTGGTCAACAACGCCGGCGCCAACAATCGCGGGCCGATCGAGGGCGTGAGCGCCGAGGCCTGGGATGGGGTGATGGACGTCAATCTGCGCGGCCCCTTCCTGCTGGTTCAGCAGGCCTTGCCTCTGCTGCGCGCGGCGGCCAGCGCCGAGACCCATGCCAGCGTCATCAATCTCGGCTCGATCGGCGGGCTGCACATCCCCAATTGGGAGGCCTATCCCTATGGGGCCTCAAAGGCCGCGATCCACCATCTGACCAGAGCCCTGGCCAAGCGCCTGGGCGTCGACCAGATCCGCGTCAACGCGATCGCGCCCGGCCCCTTCCACTCGCGCCTGACCGACACGACGTCCGAGGCGGTCAAGAAGAGCGTCCAGACCTACATCCCGGTCAATCGCGCCGGCGAGGCCGAGGACGTCCAAGGCGTCTGCGTGTTCCTGGCGTCGCGGGCCGGCGCCTATGTTAACGGTTCGACCATCGCCCTGGACGGCGGCTACATCGCCGCGCTTTGAGATCGACGCAGGCCGAGAAGACCCTCCCGGCCTGCCGCCTTTCCCATCCCTACTCGGCCGCGACCGTGTTCGGTTCGACCGCCAGCGGCTTGCCGCCTCGCAGCGCCGGTGTCGTGAAGATCGCCGCGGCGCCCACCAGGGCCACCACGCTCATGCCGTAGAAGCCGGCGCTGAAGCTGCCCGTCGCGTCGCGAAGCACTCCGAACAGATAGGGCGTCGTGTAGCCCGCGAAATTGCCCAGGGTGGTGATCAAGGCAAAGCCCGCCGCCGCCGCCGCGCCCGTCACGAAGGTCGCCGGCAGCGAAAAAATCGGCGGCGAGGCCATGACGAAGCCGGAGTGGGCCAGAACCAGGCCGGCCAGCGCCAGGTACGGGTTGGCGCTGAACGTGCCGGCGATCCCAAGACCGACGGCCGAGGCCAGGAAGCCAATGGTGGCGTGCCAGCGGCGCTCGTTGGTCTTGTCGGAGTGCCGGGCGTTGACGATCAGCACCACGCACGGGATCAGCGCCAGGCCGGCGGCGATCAGGCCGGTATTGAACACCGTCGTCTTGCTGACCTTCTGGATGATCGTCGGCAGCCAGAACTGGATGCCATAGAGGGTCGAGAGATTGCAGAAATTGGCGAGGACGACGCACCAGATGTTGGGGTTACGGAACGCGTCGCCGAACCGATGGCCCAGGCCCGCATCGGCGTGCGCCTGCTTCTCGCTGGCGAGGTCCGAGATGACCAGTGTCTTCTCGCCGGGGTTCAGCCACTTCACGTCGGCCGGATTGTTGCGCAGCACGGCGAAGACCACGATGCCCAGGATCGTCGCCGGCAGCCCCTCGACCACAAACACCCACTGCCAGCCCGAGAGGCCACCCAGCCCGTTCATGAAACCCATGACCGCGCCCGACAGCGGGCTGCCGATGATCGAGGCGAAACTGCTGCCCAGCACCATCACCGAGATCGCCTGGGCCCGCAGGTTGCTGGGGAACCAGTAGGTCAGGAACAGCAGCGCGCCGGGATAGTAGCCGGCCTCCGCCACTCCCAAGACAAACCGGACGATGTAGAAGTGAGCCGGCGTCTGGACCAGGGCGGTGGCCGCCGAGAGGACGCCCCAGACGATCATGATCCGCGCCAGCCACAGCCGAGCCCCGACCCGGTGCAGGATCATGTTGCTCGGGATTTCGACCAGGCAGTAGCCGATGAAAAAGATACCCGCGCCAAAGCCGTACATGGCTTCGGTCAACCCAATCGCGGCGCTCATCTGCAGCTTGGCGAAGGCGACATTGACCCGATCGATGCTGGCGATCGTGTAGCCGATCAGCATCAACGGCAGGATCTTCCAGGCGATCCGATTATAGACCCGCCAGCGGGCCTCGTCGGTTACGCTCGCCCTGTCGATCAAACCCATGGCATTTCCCCCTCGGTGACGGTTGCGGCCGGTTGTCTCCATGCCTCGCGCCCCGGCGTGAGGATGCTTATGGCCTTGGGTTTCTGACAAGCATCGGCGTGGCGCATTCCGCCTGGCGGAACATCGTTAGGCGAAGGTCAGATCGATCTTTCCACACGGGCCGAAGTCGAACGCGAACCGGTCGCTCCTCGCGACCGGATAAGGCTTGATCACCGAGCCCGAGAGCACGATGTCGCCCGCCTCGATCGCGGCGCCGCGTTCGGCCAGGGCGCCGGCCAACCAGACCAGCCCGCGCTCCGGCTGCTCGAACACCAGGGCGAAAACGCCAGAGTCCTCGGCCTCGCCGTTATGGCGTAGCACCGCGCCGATCCGGCCAAGGTCGATCTCGCCCGGCCGCATACGCCTGTCCGAGACCACAAAGCCGGCCGCGCCGCCAGCGTCCGCGACGATGTCGATCGCTGAACGCGGCCGCCCGCTCTGTGGGTCATGCGTAACGGTGCGGCTGTCCAGGATCTCGATCGCGGGCGCGATCCAATCGATCGCCGCGATGGCCTCTGCTTCCGAGCATGGGCCTTCCAGCCGACACCGCATGCCGAAGGCGAGCTCCATTTCGACGCGCGGCGCCAAGAAGCGGTCGAACGGGACCGGCTGCGCCTCCTCGAAGGCCATATCGTCCAACAGCACGCCATACAGGGGTTGCTCCGCCCCGAAGGCCTGGCGCTGGCCGCGCGTGGTCAAGGCGATCTTGTAGCCGATCCTGCGGCGTCCCTCGCCCGCGATCCGCGCCGCCGCCCAGTCCGCCTGCACGGCGTAGGCCTCGGCCAGCGTCAGGTCCGGATGTTCCGTCCGCGGCAGGACCGTCGGCCGACGCTCCCGCCGCGCGAACTCCAGCCGGTCCGCCAGCGTCGTCCTCTGGTCCGCGTGCAGCATGGCTCAACGCGCCGGCAGGTCGAGCATGGCGCGGGCCTCGGCCGGTGTCGCGGGCTCGGCGCCCAGGAGGTCGAGCACCTTCACCGCCTGTTCGACCAGTTCGGCGTTGTCGCGCGTCAGCTGACCCCGACGAATATAGATGTTGTCCTCCATGCCGACCCGGACTTGGCCGCCCAGCAGGTGCGCCGCCGCCAGCATCGGATATTCCCGCGCCCCGATGCCAAAGGCCGACCAGATGGCGTCAGCCGGCAGCAGCGACTTCATGTAGGCCAGGGTCTCGACCGTGGCCGAGCAGCCGTATTTGACGCCGGTGACGATCTGGAAGAACGGCTTGCCGGGCAGCAGGCCCTCGGCGATCAGGTCATTGGCCAGATGGATGTCGCCGGTGTCGAACACTTCGAGTTCCGGCTTGGTCCCCGCCTCGACGATCGCCTTGGCCATCTTGCGCACATTGCCTGGCGTGTTGATCACCACCTGCTGGCCCGAGTTCATGGTGTTGAAGTCCAGCGAGCAGATGTCGGGCTTCAGTTCGACGATGTGCTCCACACGCTTCAACGGGTGCGCCAAGGTCGTCCCCGGCCCCGCCACGCGCGGCTCGTCCTCGGACGGCGCATAGCGGCCGCCCTCACCGGTCGTCAGGTTGATGATCAGGTCGCTGCCGCTGTCGCGGATCCGGTCCACCGCCTCGCGATAGAGGTCCAGGCGCATCGACGGCCGCCCTGTCTCGGGGTCGCGCACGTGGATATGGATGATCGCCGCCCCCGCCGCCCGCGCGTCCAGCGCCGCTTCGGCGATCTGCTTGGGCGTGATGGGCAGGGCCGGATGCTGCTCGAGCTTCACCAGGTTCCCGGTCAGAGCGCACGAGATGATCGTCTTGTTCGTCATGAAGTTTCCGCCCGTTCCGCGGACGGTTTCGTCCGGTCGGCGCGCACTTGGCCAAGCGTCCCGAAGCCTCGCAACGGACCTCGTCGGAGCTTTCCGCATCCCGGAACTTTCGCCCTGCGGAAAGCTGCAAGTTCCAGCTTTCGCCGCGACGAGGCCGACGCACAGGATGAAGCCAAGCGAAGAGACGCGAAGAGTGTGGGAGGATTGAATGGCTGACGACGTCAGGCTGACCGTCGGTGACCGCGAGTTGGAGGAGCACGTCAATGCGCTGCTCGTCGGCGCGATCGACATGCACTGCCACAGCGGCCCGTCCGTGATGCACCGCTGCCTCGACCACATCGAGGCGGCGCAGGAGGCGTCCAGCGCCGGGATGCGCGCCCTGCTGTTCAAGGACCACTTCTACTCGGCCACGCCGGTCACCGAGCTCATGAAGGCCCACTACGGCCACCTGAACGTGACCCTGGTCTCGGGCGTGCCGCTGAACGACACCTCGGGGGGCCTCAACCCCTACGCCGTCGACCACGGGCTAAAGCTGGGCGCGCGCTTGGTGTGGATGCCGACCTTCTCGGCCGCCAATCACATCCGCCACAACAAGAAGGGCCACCTGCTGGTGACCCGCTTGCCGATGCGCCCGGCCAAGATGCTCACGGTCGTGGACGAGAACGGCAAGATCAAGGACGAGGTGAAGGACATCCTCGACCAGATCGCCGAGTTCGACGCGGTGCTATCGGCGGGTCACCTGCACATCTCTGAGATCTGGCCCTTGTTCGAGGAGGCCGAGAAGCGCGGGGTCAAACGCCGCCTGGTGCAGCACCCGACCTATACGATCGACGCCACACTGGAGGACATCAAGGACCTCACCGACGGCGGCGCTTTCGTCGAGCATTCGCTGTGCATGTTCATCGAGGAGTCGCGGTTCAAGAAATGGAGCGGCGAGGAACTCAAGGCGATGATCGAGGCTGGCGGCACCCAGCAGACGATCCTGGGCTCCGACCTTGGCCAGGTCTCCAATCCTACGCCGGTCACCGGCTTCCGGGCCGTCATCAAGCTCTGCCTCGAACTTGGCTTCGATGACGCCACGATCCGCCGTCTGGTCGGCGGCAACGCGGCCCGGCTCTTGGGGCTGCCCGCGTGAGCCTCCAGGCCGGAACCTTCGTCAAGACCGCCGCCCCGCAGGTGATCGAGGTGCTGGGCCTGGCGGGCCTGGACTTCGCGGTCGTCGACGCCGAGCACGCGCCATTCGACCGTGCGACCATCGACCTGATGGTCCTGGCCGGCCGCGCCGCGAACCTGCCGGTGTTTGTCCGCGTGCCCGACGATCGGCATTCCACTCTGCTCTCGACCCTGGACGTCGGCGCCGCGGGTCTCCTGATCCCGCATGTCGACTCCGCCGAGCAGGCCGCCGAGATCGTCCGCAACACCCGCTTCAGCGGCGGCGAGCGTGGCTATTCAGGTTCGCCCCGCTATGCGGGCTACGGTTCGTTGGGCATGTCCGAGGCCCTGCGGCGCGGCGACGAGGCGACCATCCTCTGCCAGATCGAGAGCGCCGCGGCGGTCGAGGCCTGCGAGGCGATCGCCGCTACACCCGGGATCGACGGGGTGTTCATCGGCCGCTCGGACCTCTCCTTGTCGATGGGCGAGGCCAGCCCCGCCGCCCCCGCGGTCGTCGCCGCCACGCAGCGGATCATCGCCGCCGGCGTCGCGGCGGGGAAACTGGTCGGCATGTTCGTCGGCTCGATGGCCGAAGCGGCCAACTTCTCGGCCCTCGGGGCCAACTGGTTCGTCGTCGGTTCTGATCAAACCATCCTGCGGCAAGGCGCGCGCGAGATCGCCGCCGCCGTCGCCGCGCCGATCAATCGTCAGGAAAAAACGTGATGAGCACCCCCGCGCGCGCCGCCTCGGGCGGATGGCACTACAAAGAAGAGGCCCTGACCGACATCGACCCCGGCGCGCGCGCCTGGATCGCGCGCGGCGCCAACTTCGTCACCGTGGTCAGCGACGCCCCGGCGGGCACGACCCTCACGCGAACCGACAATCCCGACGAATACATGATCGTCACCGACAAGGTCGGCGCGACGGTGAGCGCGGGCGGCGAAACGCTCGAGGTCGCGCCCGACAGCCTGACGATCGTGCCGCCAGGCAAAAGCATCGTCACCCTGGCCGGCGACGGCGAGATCATCCGCGTCTTCTCCAGCCGCGCCGCGGACTTGGCCGGACGCGCGACCAACGCCGAGGCCTATGCCGATCGTCCGGTCGACGTCGCTCCGCTCGATCCCTGGCCCGAACCGGTCGGCGGCTATCGCCTGCGCACCTACGCCCTCGCCGACCACGTGCGCGAGGGAACCAACATGCGCGTCTTCCGCTCGACCAATCTGATGCTGAACGTCATGACGCCGCGCGAGACGCCGCGTGACACCTCCAAGCTGACGCCGCACTCACACGCCGATTTCGAGCAGGGCTCGCTGGCCATCGGCGGCGTCTACATCCACCACCTGCGCTATCCTTGGACGCCGGACATGGCGACCTGGCGCGCCGATGAGCACGTCGAGATGGCCAGCCCGTCGGTGCTGGTGATCCCGCCGACCGTCATCCACACCAGCCGCAACATCGGCGATCAGCCCGGTCGGCTGATCGACGTGTTCGCCCCGCCCCGCATGGACTTCTCTCTGCGTGGCGTGGTCGCCAACGGCGACGAATACCCGATGCCGGCGGGGTGACCGCAAACACGCCGCGACAAGAGCACCGCTGACAACCAATCAGCATCGACGCCGTCCGCTATCAGGGGACGGCCGCGTAGAGGGGGGAATGACCAATGGCGAACAACAGCCTTCTGCTCATGCTTGGCGCGTCCAGCGCCGTGCTCGTCACGGCCCTGGCGGGTGGCGGCGCGGCCATGGCCCAGACCGCCGCGTCCGACAAGGCCTCGTCCGACAGCCAGGCCGACCAGGCGGTTGTCGACGAGATCGTCGTCACCGGATCGCGCCTGGCCCGCACGGGCTATGACGCCCCCACGCCCGTCAATGTCATCGGCGAGGCGCGCCGTGAGGCCCTGGCCATCAACAGCGTCGGCGACGCCCTGAACCAGATCCCATCGTTCCGCCCGATCAGCTCGCCGGCGACCAGCAATTTCCGCGTCTCCAGCGCGATCAGCGCACGGACCCTGGATCTTCGCGGCTTGGGGGCCACGCGCACCCTGACCCTGGTCGACGGTCGCCGCTTCGTCACCACCACCGACAACGGCACTATCGACGTCAACGCCATCCCGACCATCATGGTGCAACGGGCCGAGGTCGTGACGGGCGGCGCCTCGGCGGCCTACGGCGCCGACGCGGTGGCCGGCGTCGTCAACCTGATCCTCGACACCAAGTTCACCGGCACGAAGGCCGAGGTCTCGACCGGCGTCACCCGGCACAACGACGGCAAGAGCTACTACGCCGCCGCGGCCCACGGGGCCAATTTCGCGGGCGGCCGCGGCCATGTCGTCGCCGGCTTCGAGTATCTGAAGGAAACTGGCGTGGGCCAGTGCGAGACCCGCGACTGGTGCTCCAAGTACACCAACTTCGTGGCCAACCCAGGTTACAACACGGCGACCCGGACCAGCACGAACGGCCTGCCGGCCACGCTGGTGCTGGATCACGTGATGTTCGTCTACAACGAGAACGGCATCCTGACCGGCGCCCAGAAGCCGAATGGGACCGGCGGTACGATCAATCTGGGCCAGCAGATCCTCAATGTCGGCGCCACCTCGTTGCCGGCGGCGCTGCGCGGCAAGCAGTTCGACCCCAATGGCAATCTCGTCCCCTATGAGTTCGGCGATCTCCTGAGCGGTCTCTTTCAGGTCAAGCCGAACGGCGACCCCACCCAGCCCTTCTTGATCGGCCAGGCCCCCGCCCCGCTGGTGGTGCCCGACAAGCACTTCTCGGGCATGATCCACGCCGACTACGACCTGACCGACAAGGTCTCGATGTCGACCGAGTTCATGTACGCACACGTCGTGGGCGGCCCGACCCAATCGACGGTGCCGCTGGATGGTCCAGCCACCCTCGACATCAACAACCCCTACATCTCCGCCGCGACGCGGGCCACGGTGCTGGCCGCCGATCCGGCGATCACCAAGCTGTTGGTCAACCACGGGGCCTGGTCGCTGGGCGCCTCGACGATCGGCGTCAGCACCAACGACCTCTATCGCGGCGCCATCGGCCTGAAGGGCGACTTTGGCGGCGGCTGGAAATGGGACGCCGGCTACACCTATGGTCGCGTCGAGGGGGACGTCGTGGACGAGCGGCTGCGCCTCAAGGAGTGGAACAACGCCGTCGACGCCGTGGTCGCGCCGGCCGGCCTGCCCGGAATCGCCGCCGGCGCGATCATCTGCCGTACGACCCTGACCAACCCGACCAACGGCTGCATCCCGATCAACCTGTTCGCGCCCACCGTCAGCGCCGCGGCCGACGCGCGCTACAACGTGACCGCCACCCAGACCCGCACCTATGTCAATCAGAGCGCGGCGGTGAACCTGCGCGGCGCGCCGTTCAGCACCTGGGCGGGCGAGGTCAACATCGCCGTCGGCGCCGAGTGGCGGCGCGACACGGCCGAAGGCGCGGCCGACGCCAACACCCTGGCCAACAACTACATCTCGCCGGCCACCTCGGCCCTGCCCTTCACGAAGACCTCGGTCACCGAAGGCTATCTGGAAGCCGGCGTGCCGCTGCTGAAGGACTCGCCGGTGGGCAAGTCGCTGGACGTCGACGGCGCCGTGCGGTTCACCCACTACAACCCGTTCGGCGACGCCACGACCTGGAAGGTCGGAACGGTCTACCGGCCGACGGATGACGTCACCTTCCGCGTCACCCGTTCACGCGACATCCGCGCGCCCTCGGCCCTGGAATCGACGCCCAACGCGACCCGGACTCAACTGCCGCAGCCCGACCCGTTCGTCGGCGGCACGACGCTGCAGTTCACCGTCACCGGCGGCAATCCGGCTCTGGAACTCGAGCACGCCGACACCTTCACCGCGGGCGTCGTGCTGAAGCCGAGCTTCATTCCCCGCTTCAACCTGTCGGTCGACTACTATGACATCAAGGTGGACGGGGCGATCGACTCCCTGAACAGCACCGCGATCGCCAACGCCTGCAAGCAGCAGAAGCTGCTATGCAACCTGATCGATTTCAATTCGAACGGGTCGATCAACACGGTCTACACGACCTATCAGAACCTCAGCCAACTGCATGCCGAGGGCTATGAGCTGGTTGTCGACTACCGGCTGCCCGCCTTCGGCGGCAATTTCGACTTCCAGGGCAACGGCAACTATGTCGTCGACCTGTCGACCATCGGCGCCACGGGCCTGGTCTCCCAGTTCGACGGCGTGACCGGCAATGCCGGCACCGTCCAGAACATCCAGGGCGTGCCGCGCTGGCGGGCCGATGGCGTGGTGACCTACACCCGCACCAACTGGTCGCTCACGGCTCATGGCCGTTATATCCCCAAATCCATCCTCGACCCGACCAAGATCGGTCCCGAGCAGCGCGGCTACGACATCAACAACCCCAACAGCGTGAACATCAATCACGTCTCCGCCCGCTTCTATCTGGACCTGTCGTTCCGGATCAAAATCCCCGAAGCCAGCGGTGAGAGCCGGTTCGAGGTCTTTGGCGGGATCAACAATGTCCTCGACACAGAGGAGCCGAAGCAGCTGCGCCTGTTCGGCAACGGCCTGTACTACGACCCCTTCGGCCGAGCCTTCAAGATTGGCGCGCGCATGAGGCTGTAGCCGCGGCCGCCCCTTCGCTCGCTGCCTCCCCGGCGGGCGAAGGGGCGGCCTTTTGAGGCCGCCGAGAACCGAAGACGATACGCAGCACGCCGCCGTGGCGATCTGATCCAAGCGATGGCCCAGCGGAATGAAGTGATTTCTCCGCTGGGGATCAAGATCTGCGGATCGGGGCTGACTTGCTTCGGGCGCTCACCACGCTCGCATCCAGGATGACTTCAAACGCCTTTCCGCGCTTTGCCGCTGGCGCGAATGCACGAGTGTCACGCCTGGCCCAAAGCGTTGGCAATGCGCCCGGCTGAGCGCCCCTAACCTGGGCGAACTCCTCGTCCAGTTTCCGCCACGCGATCGGTAGCAATCAGCGGGCCTCGGCCGGGTCGGCGGTTCCCAAGGCTCGAACGATCTGCTCACGCCCAAAATGCTCGATCAGATCGATCGGGTACGCGGCGCTTAATCGAATATCTGCCGCCCCCGCGGAACAACCCTGTCAGCACGTCGCTCCCACACCACGTGTTACAGACACGGAGCGCTTTACCATGGACAAGTACCTGATTTTCCGAGGCTTCTTTAAGTTTCAAGGACTTATGGAAGCGTGGCGGTGAGAGAGGGATTCGAACCCTCGATAGAGTTTCCCCTATACACGCGTTCCAGGCGTGCGCCTTCAACCACTCGGCCACCTCACCAGCGCACTCGGGTCGGGGGCGGTTGGGGCCCCCGGCGCGGGAAGGCGCGCAATATACTCAGGGACCGTCTCAGAGCAAGCGGACAAAAAGAGGCCGGCGCGATGCGGGATGAAACCGGTCGCGGGACCGCCTATATCTGGCCCCACGAGATCCAGCCTTCGAAAGGCCCCGCCATGCTGTCGTTCAAGAAGACCCTCGAAATTCCCACCATCGACACGGCCCTGCCCGGTCGCGCCGAGTCGATTCCGACGGCCGACATCCATTTCATCAACGGCCATCCGCTGAAGGGTCCGTATCCGGACGGGCTGGAGACGGCGGTGTTCGCCATGGGCTGTTTCTGGGGCGTCGAGCGCGTGTTCTGGCAGATCCCCGGCGTCTATGTGACCGCCGCCGGGTACGCGGCCGGGATCACGCCGAACCCGACCTACGAAGAGGTCTGCACCGGCCGCACGGGGCACACCGAGGTGGTGCTGGTGGTGTTCGACCCCAAGGTCGTCACCTACGAGGCGCTGCTGAAGACCTTCTGGGAGAATCACGACCCGACCCAGGGCATGCGCCAGGGCGGCGACATCGGCACCCAGTACCGCTCGGGGATCTATGTCGCCAACGACGCCCAGGCCGCCGCGGCCGTGGAGTCGAAGGAAGCCTACCAGCAGGCGCTTTCGGCCAAGGGCCTGGGCGACATCACCACCGAGATCGCCGCCGCGGGTCCGTTCTACTTCGCCGAGGACTATCACCAGCAGTACCTGGCCAAGAACCCGAACGGCTATTGCGGCATCGGCGGCACCGGCGTCGTCTGCCCGATCGGTGTTGGCGTCGAGGCCTGATGAGCCCGGAGGCCTTCGACCGGGCGTGCCTGGCCCTGCCGGGCGCGACCCTCTCGATCCAGTGGGGCGACGACCACGTCTTCAAGGTCGGCGGCAAGATGTTCGCCGTCCGCGGCGAGGGCGTCACCCTGGGCGGCGGCGTCTCGTTCAAGGCCTCGGACGTGGCGTTCGAGGTTTTGACGGAGTCCGGCCAGGCTCGCCCCGCCCCCTATCTGGCCCGCGCCAAATGGGTGCATTTCGGGGACTTGTCGGCGTTGGACGCGGACGAGGTGGCCGATTGGGTGACCACCGCCCACGGTCTCATCGCCGCCAAGCTGACGAGGAAGGTCCGCGCCGAGCTGGGGCTTTGAAGACGGTCATTTCGCCGCCAGCCCCCGCAACGCCATAGCCTCGATCGCCTCCAGGAGGCGCTCATTGGTCAGGCCCGGCGTGGCTGGCGTCCACTTGGTCAGCCAGATCAGCATCCCGACCATCAGCTGCACCACCAGGGCCGGCTCGCAGGGGGCGATCGACCCGTCGGCCATGCCCTCCTTCAGAAAACGCTCCAGGGTCTTGCTGAGTTCGGCGGTCCGCGCCTCGATCGCCCGGCGCTGGACGTCCTCCAGGTAGGAATTGTCCCCGAAATAGAGTTGGGGACCGTTGCTGACCGCGTCGTCGAGCAGCGCCCGCAGGAAGCACCCCAGCTTGCAGAGCCCGGTCCCGCCGGCTTCGTCGACGGCCGCCAGTATGGCCTCGAAGCGATCGAGCGAGCGCTGATGCCCCGCGAAGGCCAGGGCCTGCTTGTTGGGGAAATAGTAGTAGAGCGCCGCGTCGCGCAGATCGAGGGCGGCGGCGATGTCGGTCATGGTGGCCGCGGCGAAGCCCTTGGCGTTGATGATCTCGATGGCCGCGCGCAGGATCGCCTCGCGCTTCTTCACCGATTTCTGGCTCTGCGCCATCGGCCTGGCCTCTTCCGCCAGGACCGCGGGATCCCCGGCCTTAGACAATCGCTCGCTTCCTCCGCCCGGCCGGCTCGATTCTGGGTCGAGCGAACGCCGGTCGCCAAGGGTCGTCTCGAACGTGACGCCGATCAATCGGATAATTTCTAACTTGCGCTAGAATATCGAGGGCATGCTAGAATCGTCGCAGCAACGTGCGGGATGCAAGACCGCGCGGGCTTGGGGCGAAAAATGGCGCATAGCGTCCGCATCCATGATCCGGCTCTTCCGACCGCCCCGCGCGGCTCGGCCGGCCGGCTGGGATCGCCTTTACCCAACGTAAGCAAAACCGCCCTTCCCCCCGTAAACCCCGGCCCTGCTCGAGCCGGGATGGGAAGGCACGCGGCGCATAAAAAAAGAAAACAGGGAGTTGAATATGAGAAACGTCCATCTGCTGGGGGCGACAGCCCTGGCGCTCGTCATCGCGGCGCCCGCCTTCGCTCAACAAAAGCCGGCTCCGGCGCCTGACAACACCGCCATCGACGAAATCGTCGTCACCGCCACCAAACGCGAACAGACCCTCCAGGACGTGCCGATCTCGGTGGCCGTGACCGGCCAGCAGACGATCGAACGCGCCCAGGTCCGCGACCTGATCGACCTGCAATCGGTCGTGCCGTCGCTGAAGGTTTCGCAGTTCAACGCCACGGGTCAGACCAACTTCGTCATCCGCGGCTTCGGCAACGGCAACGGCAACGACGGCATCGAAAGCTCGGTCGGCGTCTTCATCGACGGCGTCTATCGCAGCCGCTCGGCCGCGGCCCTGGACGACCTGCCGGAAGTCGAACGCATCGAAGTGCTGCGCGGCCCGCAATCGACCCTGTTCGGCAAGAACGTGTCGGCCGGCGCGATCAGCATCGTCACCAAGAAGCCCCAGTTCGAGGCGGGCGGTAAGCTCGAAGCCACGATCGGCAATTACAACACGCGCCAGATCAAGGGCTCCTTCACCGGCCCGCTCAGCGACACCCTGGCCGTGCGTCTGTCGGGCAGCCTGAACAAGCGCGACGGCTTCTTCACCAACCTGACCACCGGCAACGACGTCAACGACCGCGACCGCTGGTCGATCCGCGGCGACGTGCTGTGGGAGCCGACCGACAAGACCTCGTTCCGGGTCATCGCCGACTACAACAAGATCAACGAAACCTGCTGCGCGGTCTCGTCGATCTATAACGGCCCCGCCACCCTGGCGATCGGCGCGGTGCTGAAGAAGCCGATCAGCGACACCACCAAGGTCTTCGACCGCAACGTCATCTTCAACACCGACCCCAACAACACCCTGTCGGGCAAGGGCGTGTCAGGCCAGGTCGACCATGACCTGGGCTTCGCCAAGCTGACGGCGATCACCGCCTATCGGAACCAGAAGAACGCCTCGTTCCAGGACATCGACTTCACCGGCGCGGACATCTCCAACAACAAGACCGCCAACACCATCAAGACCTTCACCCAGGAAGTGCGCCTGGCCTCCAGCGGCGATGGTCCGCTGAACTGGCTGATCGGCGGCTTCTACCAGAAGGAGAAGATGGATACCGGCCGCACCATCACCTACGGCAGCGACATCCGCGCCTTCGCCGACGCCCTGTCGGGTCCGGTCCCGGCCACGCTGCTGGGCGCCCTGCCGGCCACGCTTCGCCCCGCCCTCACCGGCCGGTCGAACCTCTATGCTCTGGAATTCCTGCAGAGCCTGGCGACGCCGACCCTGGTCAAGCCGGGCCTGACCTACTTCCAGCCTGGCCAAGGCATCAACGACTTCTACAAGATGAACCAGACGTCGTACTCGCTGTTCGGCCAAGTTGATTACCAGGTCACCGACAAGCTGACCCTGACCGGTGGCCTCGCCTACCTGAACGACGACAAGAAGGCGCGCTCGAACGTCGTCATGAACGACCCGTTCTCATCGCTGAACCTGTCGGCCGTGCCGCAGTTCCCGGCCCTGGGCCTGCCCGGCAACCTCTACAGCGCCCTGGGCGCCCTGCAGTTCTTCTATGGCAACTCGCCGACCCACGGCCCGGTCAACTATCCGAACGCCACCGAGTCCGGCGAACTGAAGGGCGACAAAGTCACCTACGCCGTCCGCGCGGCCTACGACTTCGGCGCCATCAACGCCTATGTCAGCTACTCCACGGGCTGGAAGGCCGGCGCCTACAACCTGTCGTCCGACAGCCGTCCGCCGAACGCCAACGGCGTGGGCCGCACCGCCCAGCCGGAAAACGTCGACGTCTACGAACTGGGTGTGAAGGCCAACTTCCCCGGCGGCTACGCCAACGCCGCGGTGTTCAAGCAGTCGATCAAGGGCTTCCAGTCCAACGCCTTCACCGGCCTGGGCTACAGCCTGGTCAACGCCGGCGAGGAGTCGGTCAAGGGCTTCGAAATCGACAGCGCCTGGCGCCCGGTCGAGTGGCTGAACCTGACGGCGGCCGTCACCTATCTGGATCCGGTCTATGACAGCTTCACCGGCGCGGCCTGCGTGAACTACGACACCGCCCGTTGCCCGGTCGATCCGGCCACCGGCCGTCGTCCGAACTTCCGCGACCTGACCGGCGAGCGGCCGGCCGCCATTCCCAAGTGGTCGTTCTCGACCTCGGCGACGGTCAACCACGACTTCGGCGGCGACTATCGGGGCTACGCCCGGGTGGAATTCGACTACGCCAGCAAGACCCAGCTGACGGAAACGACCCCGCCGGAACTGTCGACCTGGGGCCAGAACGTGGTCAACGCCAGCCTTGGCCTGACCAACACGGCCAAGCAGATCGAGGTCTCGGTGTGGGCGCGTAACCTGACCAAGGACAACAGCCTGATCTCGACCTTCGCGACCGTGGCTCAGGACGGCAGCTACAGCGGCTATCCGAACGCCCCGCGCACCTATGGCGTGACGGTTCGCAAGTCCTTCTAATCCAGACTATGGGGCGGTCGCGCATCTGTGCGGCCGCCCTTCCTTCTTGACGATTGGTCTGACCACTTTCCCTGCCGACCAGACCATGCTTCAACCTTCCGAAGGCCGAACGGCCACGGGAGGTTGCGATGAGACCGGGATTCACCGCCCTGATCGGCGCCGTCTGCGCCCTGGCGATCGCGATCCCACTCGCCGCGGCGGCGTCCTCGCCGACCCTGACCCGAGCCGATCTTCGCGACGGCTTGGACCTTTCCGGAACCTGGCGCTACTCGGTCGATCCCTATCGCGACGGCCTGGCCGGCTTTCATCGCGGCGAGGCCGGCGCGGGCCACCGGCGCTATGATGATGTCGACGTCGACGCCCTGACGCGGGCCCATCCCACGGCCCTCTATGAATACGACATGGACCGCAGCCCGGCGGCGACGCTGCCCGGCGGCTGGATCGGCCACGACCCGACCCTGCGCTACTATCAGGGGCTGATGTGGTACCAGCGCCGCTTCGACGCTCCGGCCCTGAAGCCGGGCCAGCGGGCCTTCCTGCGCTTCGAGGCGGTCAACTACACCGCCAGGGTCTTCCTGAACGGCAAGGCCGTGGGCGAGCACGAGGGCGGCTTCACCCCGTTCTCGATGGAGGTCACCGACGTCCTCCGCGCCAGCAACAACCAGATCACGGTGGGCGTCGACTCCACGCCCCAGGCCGACGGCGCGCCGCCGCCAGTCACCGACTGGGAGAACTATGGCGGGATCACCCGGCCGATGCGGCTGGTCATCACCCCGGGCACCTTTGTCGACGAGGCCTGGGTGCGTCTCGGCAAGGACGGCAGGATCGCCGCCACCGTGAAGCTGGACGGCGCCCAGGCGGCGAACCAGGCGGTCCATGTCCGCATCGCCGAGCTGGGCCTGGACATCGCCGGCAAGACCGATGCGAACGGCGTGTTGAATGCTTCCGCCCCCGCGCCCAGAGGCCTCACCCGTTGGTCGCCCGAGACGCCCAAGCTGTACGACGTCGTCGTCCAGGCCGGCGAGGATCGCCTGACCGACCGCGTCGGCTTTCGCATCATTGAGACCAAGGGCTCGGAGATCCTGCTGAACGGCAAGCCGATCTTCCTGCGCGGGATCTCGATCCACGAGGAGGAGTTCGGCGAGAACCCCGCCCGCACCATCACCGAGGCCGGCGCGCGGGCCTTGCTGTCCGAGGTCAAGGACGGCCTGCACGGCAACTTCGTGCGCCTGGCCCACTATCCGCACAGCGAGATCACCACGCGCCTGGCCGACGAGATGGGCCTGCTAGTCTGGAGCGAAATCCCCGTCTACTGGCTGGTCGACTTCGGCAATCCGCGCACCCTGGCCCTGGCGCGCGGCATGCTGGCCGACAACATCCGC